>JAWVDC010000049.1:0-14092 GCA_033857715.1 Gaiellaceae bacterium
CAGGCACCGGACATGGCTGCTTTGGACCGGAGCCCCCGCGTCCGCGAGTACTGGAGCAGTGTCCGGCGGAAGCCATGGCGGTTCCAGACACGTCTGGTGCCTGGCACCGGACGTGTCTGGAGGAGACGCGGCTACGAAGTCGTCAGGACTCGCGCGCTAGGAAGCCTGGGCGAGCCAGGTGTCCCAGCCCTCGGCCCAGATCTCGACGAACAACTCGGCCACCACAGGGTCGAACTGCGTGCCCGCGCAACGCTCGACCTCCGCCAGCGCCTCCTTGTGTGTCAGAGGCGGGCGGTACGTCCGCTCCGAGATCATCGCGTCGAACGTGTCAGCGACCGCCAGCACCCGCGCCTCGGCAGGGATCCCGCGACCGCTCAGACCCGCCGGATAGCCGCCGCCGTCCCAGCGCTCGTGGTGAAAGAGCACGTACGGAAGCGCGTCGTGGTAGCGGCGCAGCGGGAGGACGAGCTGCGCGCCGGCCTGCGGATGACGCTGAACCTCCTCGCGCTCCTCAGGCGTCAGCGGCCCCGGCTTCGTGAGCACCTGCGGCCGCACCTTGACCTTGCCGATGTCGTGGAGCGGCGCTGCAGCCCGCAGCGCGCGAACGCGCTCGCGATCCCAGCCGAGCCGCAGCGCGACGGGCTCCGCGAGGGCCGAGACGCGCGCGCCGTGACCGAGCTGGCTGTCGCGCGTTTCGAGCGCGCGGGAAATCGAGACGAGCATCGCGGGGACGGATTCCTCGCGAGCGCCGCTATCCCTTCCAGATCCCGCCGATCGGAGTCCCTTTCGCGGAGAGCCCGAGGCGCGGCAGATGCCACGCGTCCTCGATCGTGCGGAGCAGCCCGTAGTGGTTCGTCGCCTGCGCGAACACCGAATGTGCCCTCACCATTGGGCCAAGGGCGAGCGCGTCGATGTGACCGCCGCCGCCCTTGTTCGTCCACCCCTCGTCAAAGACGACGAACACTACCCCGCCGCGCATCTCGGTCGAGACGACGAGCGGCTCGATGTTCGTCTTCAGCCACGCATCTCCGGTCGCGACGCGACAGTTGTGCATGTCGTTGCAGAGGTTCGGGACGATGAGCGAGAAGTCGGGCAGCCGGTGCGCCGCGAGATCGCTCGCGAGCTGCGTGAACGGCACGACCCGAGCGCGCCGTTCGGCCGAGTCGGCGATGGCGCGGAAGTAGAGGAACGGGTCGTGCTTCTTCGCGTAGTCGTCCGAGAACGCGCCGGTGTAGCCGGGCGACGGGAGATCCTCCGCGTACGTCTTCCACGTCTTTCCCGCCGCCTCGAGCGTGTCGGCGAGGCTGCGCGCGGAGACAACGCAGCCGGTGCAGTCGTCCGTGATCCCGTGCGTCGAGCCGGAGACGAGCGCGAGGTAGTTCGGCAGGCTCGGGTGCGTGACGCCGTCGTAATTCGTCAGGCGCGCGTACCGGTCGGCGAGCGCGTTGAACGTCGGCGCGTCGTCATTGCCGGCGATGGCCGACGCCTCGCGATTCTCGAAGACGACGACCACGACGTGCGTGAAGTCCGGCACGCGAACGGAAGCCGGTGCGTGCGCAGGTGGCTCCCACATCGACGCGCTCCCGCACCCGACGAGCCCGAGCGCGAGCGCCGCTAGCGCGAGAGCCCGCGTCAGCGCTCGTTCCTCTTCTGCAGGTAGTGGATACCGCCGAGGACGAGGACGATCCCCGCGATCGCGGCGACACCGATCAGCAGATCGTGCTCGATCGCGTCGATCACGGCGGCGCCGACGTAGTACGCGAGCAGCCCGATTCCCAAGCCCCACGCGAGGGCGCCGGCGACGTTCCAGGCGAGGAAGCGCCAGAAGCTCATCCGCCCCACCCCGGCCATCCAGCCGAGCGTCGCGCGCACGATCGGCACGAACCGGCCGAGGAACACCGCCTTGCCACCGTGATCGTCGAAGAACTTCTGCGAGCGGTCGAGCGGCTTCCGTGTGACGCGCTCGAGCCAGCTCCAGCGGGAGAGGATCCCGCGACCCCAGTGATGGCCGACGAAGTAGCCGACGAGCGCGCCGAGGACGGCGGCCGCGACCGCGAGCGTGACGATCGCGACGATGCTGCCGTGCCCGGGCCGTCCCGCGAGAGCGGCCGCGGCGATCAGCGCCGCCTCGCCCGGGAGGAACGGCAGTCCGGCGACTTCGAGGAAGACGACGACGAAGACGACCCAGAGCCCGTACTGCTCGACGAAGTGCGTCACGACAGTGCGAGGCTACCGCCCAGCCCCGCTGCGGCAGGTCACGGACGAGCTCAGCCGCGCGCTGGCATAGGATCGGCCCCGATGAGGGTCGGCGTCACCTGCGAGGTCACCACCGGCGAGCGCCGCGTTGCGCTCGTACCCGAGACCGTCGCCAAGCTCGTGGCGGCGGGTTTTGAGATCGTGGTCGAGCCGGGCGCGGGAGCGCCCGCTTCGTTCCCCGACGCCGACTACGCCGACGCCGGCGCGACGCTCGGCGATCCCTGGGCCGCTGACGCGGTCGTGAAAGTGCGCAAGCCGACGGCAGAGGAGGTTGCGAAGCTCCGCTCGGGCCAGGCCTTGATCGGCTTCCTCGAGCCGCTCTCCGATCCGGCCGGGCTCGAGGCTTTGGCCGCGCGCGGAGTGACGGCGTTCGCGCTCGAGTCCGTCCCGCGCATCACGCGCGCGCAGTCGATGGACGCACTCTCGTCACAGGCGACGGTCGGCGGCTACAAGGCCGCGCTGATCGCCGCCGAGACCCTCCCCCGCTTCTTCCCGATGCTCATGACCGCCGCGGGGACGGTTCCGCCGGCGAAGGTGCTCGTCATCGGCGCGGGCGTCGCGGGCCTGCAGGCGATCGCGACCGTCCGCCGCCTCGGGGCGGTCACGACCGGGTTCGACGTCCGCCCCGTCGTGCGCGAGCAGATCGAGAGCCTCGGCGCGAACTGGCTCGACCTCGGCGTCACCGGCGCGGAGGCGGAGGGCGGCTACGCGCGCGAGCTCACGCCGGAGGAGATGCAAGCGCAGCAGGCCGCGCTCGAGGAGCGGATCTCCGGCTTCGATGCGGTCATCACGACCGCCGCCGTGCCTGGCCGGCCGGCGCCGAAGATCATCCCCGCCTCCGCGGTCGAGGCGATGCGCCCTGGCTCGGTCATCGTCGACCTCGCCTCCGACAGCGGCGGCAACTGCGAGCTGACCCAGCCGGGTGAGGTCGTCGCGCGCGGCGGCGTCACGCTCGTCGGGACGACGAATCTCCCGAGCACGATGCCGTACCACGCGTCGATGCTCTACTCGCGCAACGTCCAGGCGCTGCTCCTCCACCTCGCGCCCGAGGGGACGCTCGCGCTCGACTGGGCGGACGAGATCACGAGCGGCGCGTGCGTCGCCGGCAAACAGGAGGTGGCCGCGTGAGTCACAACATGCTCTTGGTTTTCGAGGTCACGATCCTCGTGCTGGCGATCTTCCTCGGCTTCGAGGTGATCTCGAAGGTTCCGACGCTCCTCCACACGCCGCTCATGTCGGGGACGAACGCCATCCACGGCATCGTCGTCGTCGGCGCGATGATCGTTCTCGCGGAGCCGCACAAGGGCGCGTTTACGTGGATCGTCGGGTTCCTCGCCGTCGTGCTCGGCTCGGCGAACGTCGTCGGCGGGTTCGTCGTGACCGACCGGATGCTCGAGATGTTCAAGAAGCGCGAAGCGCCTCCGAAAGATCCCGAGTGAGCGCGAAAGTCGCCGACCTGCTCTACCTCATCTCGATCGTCACGTTCATCCTTGCGCTGCGGTTCCTCTCCAACCCGGCGACGGCGCGGCGCGGCAACCAGATCGGGGCGGCCGGGATGCTCGTCGCGATCGTCGTCACCTGGATCAAGGCCGGCTCGACGAGCTGGTGGGCGATCGTCCTAGGGATGATCATCGGCGGCGGCTTCGGAGCCGTCGCCGCGCGCAAGGTGAAGATGACCGCGATGCCGCAGATGGTGGCGCTGTTCAACGGCGTCGGCGGCGGAGCGGCGGCGCTGATCGCTCTCGCCGAGCTGCACCGCTTCCTGCCGGATCCGGGCCGGCCGCACATCGACGTGCTCATCGCGATCGCGTTCTCCGGCCTCATCGGCGCGGTCTCGCTCGCCGGCTCGATGATCGCGTTCGCGAAGCTCCAGGAGCTCATCGGTGGCCGCCCGATCACGTATCCGGGCCAGAACGTCGGGAACATGGTGCTGCTCGCGGCTCTGTTCGCGTGCGCGGTGGCGCTGTCGATCGGCGTGCAGGATCAGTGGCTGCTCTGGATCGTCGTCGGCGGCGGCGCGCTGTTCGGCGTCTTGTTCGTGCTGCCCATCGGCGGGGCCGACATGCCCGTCGTCATCTCGCTCCTCAACGCATTCACGGGACTCGCCGTCGCAATCGGCGGCTTCGAGCTCGAGAACAACGTCCTCATCGTCGCGGGCATGCTCGTCGGCGCCTCCGGAACCCTGCTCACGCTGATGATGGGCAAGGCGATGAACCGGTCGCTCGGGAACCTCCTGTTCAGCGCGTTCGGCCAGGTGAGTGCCGGCGCTGCGGCGGTCGCCGCGGGCGACGCCGGCGGAACGGTGCGAAGCGCGAGCGCCGAAGACGTCGCCGTGATGCTCGCCTACGCGCACAAGGTCGTCTTCGTCCCCGGCTACGGCCTCGCGGTCGCGCAGGCGCAGCACGACGTGAGGCAGCTCGCCGACATGCTCGAGGCAAAGGGCGTCGAGGTGACGTACGCGATCCACCCCGTGGCGGGACGCATGCCCGGCCACATGAACGTGTTGCTGGCGGAGGCGAACGTCCCGTACACGCAGCTGAAGGAGATGGACGAGGCGAATCCGGAGTTCTCACGCACCGACGTCGCGGTCGTCGTCGGCGCGAACGACGTCGTCAACCCCGACGCGCGCACGAACCAGGGCTCACCGATCTACGGGATGCCAATCCTCAACGTCGACAACGCGCAGACGGTCGTCGTCCTCAAGCGCTCGATGAACCCGGGCTTCGCCGGGATCGAGAACCCGCTCTTCTACAACCCGAAGACCGTGATGCTGTTCGGCGACGCGAAGGAGTCGATCGTCAAGCTGGCTCAGAGCGTCAAGGCGCTCTAGATCGCAAACTGCCCGACGATCGGGCTTCCGTGGTGACAGGGAATCTAGGCTGCAGCGATGATCGTCGTGCGTGCGCTGTTCCTAGCCATGGGGCTGGCATGCCTCGTACCAGCGCTCGCGGTCTTCCGCCTGGCTGTGCGCGACTGGTCGAAGCTCAGGACGCTTCCCCCCTTCGTGCGTCTTTTGGGCTTGGGGCTCTTGGGAGGCATCTGGCTTATCACAGCCGGTCTCCTCATCGCCGCCGCAGCCGTTCCTCACGACGCCGAGCCGCTTCTACTAACGGTCGGTGGCGTGTGGGCTGCACGCGAGATTGCCATGAGATTCACGGCCCAGCGCGTCACCGACGCCCTGCCTCCCCACGACGGCTAGCTACGGCGTGCGTCGCCGTAACGTCGCGGCGCCGAGAGCTAGGGCGAGGAGAATGCAGCCGCAGACGATGGCGACGTCCGCGGAGAAGCGGCCGTCGAGCGTGTCGGCCGCGGTGTGGGCGAGCGCGTCGTACGCGTACGTCAGCGGCAGCGCGTCCGAGACATAGCGGAGCCAGGTCGCCATCGACCCGCGGGGGACGAACAGTCCGCAGAGGAGAAACTGCGGGATCACGAACGCCGGCATGAACTGGACCGCTTGGAACTCCGACTGGGCGAAGGCGCTGACGAAGAGGCCGAGCGCGCTGCCGAGCACCGCGTTCGCGACCGCGAGCAGCACGACGACGATGCGCGGGCCGGCGACATGGAGGTCGAGGAACTCGAACGCGACGACGGAGACGGCCGTCGCCTGCACGAAAGCGACGAGGCCGAAGGCCAATCCGTACCCCGCGAGCAGGTCGAGCTTCGCCAGGGGCATCGTCATCAGCCGTTCGAGCGTCCCGCTCACCCGCTCCCTCAGCATCGTGATCGAGGTGACGAGGAACATCGTCACGAACGGGAACAGCCCGAGTAAGGGCGGCCCCGCATGCTGGAACGTCGGCCCGCCGCGGAAGAGCTCGCGCAGGAGCGTCTCGAGGAGGCACGGCACGCCGATGATCAGCACGAGCGTCCGCGGGTCGCGCCGCAGCTGCTGCAGCACGCGGAGGGTGACGGCGACGACCTTCACGCCTCCGCCTCGATCAGGGCGAGGAACGCGTCGTCGAGCGAGGTGGCGCCCGTCCGCGCGCGCAGCTCCGCGGGCGTCGCGTGGGCGAGCACGCGTCCCTCCCGCAGGAGGAGCAGCGAGTCGCAGCGGTCGGCTTCGTCCATGACGTGGCTCGAGACGAGGAGCGTCACGCCCCGCTCGGCGAGATCGTGGAAAAGGCTCCACAGGTCGCGGCGGAGGACGGGATCGAGTCCGACGGTCGGCTCGTCGAGGACGAGGAGCTCCGGGTCTCCGAGTAGCGCCGCGGCGAGCGAGACGCGCGCCTGCTCGCCGCCCGAGAGGCGCGATACGACGCTGTCGGTGTGGCTCTCGAGCGAGACGTCTGCGATGGCGCTCGCGACCGCCTCCGGCTCGCGGCCGAGGATGCGCGCGAAGAAGCGAAGGTTCTCGCGCACCGTCAGGTCGCGGTAGACCGACGGCGCCTGCGTCATGTAGCCGACGCGCGAGCGCAGCTCTTTCGCGCCGGCGGGCTCGCCGAGCACGGTCACGGTCCCGGCCGTGACGTGCTGGACGCCGACGATCGAGCGGAGGAGCGTCGACTTCCCGCTACCGCTCGGGCCGAGGAGTCCCGTGACGCGGCCGGCCGCGACGTCGCAGCTGAGCTCCGGGAGGACGACGGTGCCGCCGCGGACGACCCGGAGCCCGTCGACGCTGACCGCGGTCACGTCTCGAAGAAGCGCGCCGGGTCGAGCAGCTCGAGGTGCGGCGACTCGCGGCCGAGAAGCGCGTCGGCGACGAGCTCGCCGCAGCCGAACCCGAGGACGTTCCCGTGGCCGGAGTAGCCCGCCGCGACCCACACGCGCCCGTCGTGGCCCGGCACCTCGCCGACGAGGGGCAACGCGTCCTGCGTGAGGCCGAAGATGCCCGCCCAGCGGTGCGTCACCGCGACTTCGCGCCCGGCGAGCTCGTAGAGGAAGCTCTCGAGCGACGACTGGATCGTCGGCGTGAGCTCCTCCCGGTCGGTGAGCTCGTCCATGATCGAGTGGTCGCGGAAGCCGCCGAGCACGATGCGGCCGTCGGGGAGCTGCTGCCAGTAGTCGAAGCCGTGGCGCGCGTAGTGCGGTCGGTCGTACAGCGTCTCGGAGAGCGGCTCGCTGACGACGACCTGCCCGCGCGTCGGCCAGATGAGGTCGGCGAGCTCCGCCACGAGGCCGTGTCCGTAGCCGTCGGTCGCGACGAGGACGCGGTCGGCGTCGAGCGCGTCGACGTCCTCGACCGGATCGTGCTCGCGGAACTCCGCGCCGGCCTCCGCCGCACGGGCGGCGAGGCCGCGCACGAGGCGCGCCGGCTGGATCGCGCCGTCGCGCGGGTGCGAGATCGCGCCGTGGAACTTCCCCGCCGCCGCGCCGGGAACGTCGTCGAGCCACTCCGCCTCGATGCCGTCCTCGCGCAGCGCCTCGTACTCGAGACGAATCATCTCGCGCTCCTCCTCGTCGGCGGCGAGGCGGTAGCTGCCGGTGCGGCGAAATGCATCTCCGGCCGACTCGGCGAGGCGGTCGAGCTTCTCCTCCGTCCAGAGCCAGTACGCCTTCGCGCGGTCGGCGCCGTACGTCTCGCGCGCGATGTCGTAGCGAGCCGAACCGCCACCGAGTGCGAAGCCGCCGTTGCGCCCGCTCGCGCCTTCCGCCACGCCACGCGCGTCGTGCACGCGCACGCGCAGGCCGCCCTCGGCGAGGCGAAGCGCCGCCGAGCAGCCGGTGATCCCGGCGCCGACGATGGCGACGTCGACGCGGCCGTCGTGGCGGCGCTGGCTGCGGGATGGAGCCGGGTCTTCGAGCCAATACGGGTTCAGGATGTTGGACGATAAACGCCGTCGTACACGGCCACACGCCCTGCCAGCTCGAGCTCGACAAGGGAGCGCGCTATCTCACCCGCGCTGAGGCCCGTTTTCTGCGCCAGCTCGTCGGCGCTCGCGGGGAGAAACTCGAGGAGCGGCGAGCTCTCCTCGGTCTCCTCTGTGGGCTCGATGCCGAAGGAGAGCAGCACGTCGCGTGCGGACGTCAGTGGCGACGCGCCGAGCTTGAGGAGGTCGTTCGTCCCTGCCGAGAGCGCAGACGTGATCTCGCCCGGGACCGTGAACACCTCGCGGCCCTCCTCGAGCGCGAGGTCGGCGGTGATGAGCGCTCCGCTCCGTTCCCGTGCCTCCACGACCACCGTCGCGGCGCAGAGTCCCGCGACGATCCGGTTCCGCGCCGGGAACCGCCACGGGGCCGGCTCCACGCCGGGCGCGTACTCGGAGACGATCAACCCGCCCGCGGCGAGCCGCCGCGCGAGCTCGGCGTGCGACGCGGGGTAGTCGCGGTCGATCCCGCAACCGAGGACGGCGACGGTCGCTCCTCCGGCGTCGAGCGCTCCGCGGTGCGCCTCGGCATCGATCCCGCGCGCGAGGCCGCTCGTGACGACGAGGCCCGCCGCTGCGAGCTCCCGCGATAGGCTTCGCGCGACCGAGGAGCCGTAGCCGGAGCACGCGCGCGCACCGACGACTGCCACGGACGGCCGCGCGAGAAGCGCGAAGTCGGCGTTCCCCCGCACGAAGAGGCCGGCCGGCGGGTCGTGGATGGCGCGGAGCAACGGCGGGAACTCCGGTGCCGAGCGCCCCACGAAGCGGAAGCCGCGCGCCGCGAGGTCGGCGAGGTACGCCCGCTCGTCGAAGCGGCGGCGGAACTCCGTCCAGCGCGCGCCGGTCGGCGGCCGCACGAGGTGCGTCCCCGTCTCCGACGCGAACACCGCGAGCGCGAGCTCAGACATCCCGCAGCTCGTCGGGGGAGCGGTAGGCGAGCGCTTCGGCGACGTGCTCGGGACGGACAGTGTCGGCGCCCGCGAGCGCCGCGATCGTGCGCGCGACCCGGCCGACGCGCGCATGGCCGCGGCCGGAGAGATGGAGCCGGTCGACGGCGTTCCGCAGCAGCTTACTTGCTTCGGGGTCCCGCTTCGGCGGCTGCACGTCGAGGAGCTCTCGCGCCGCGACGACGCGCGCGCGGACGGCCTCCGAGCCCTCACCTGGCGTCGATGCAAGCTCGACTCCGCGCACGCGCGGCATCGCGACGACGAGATCGAAGCGGTCGAGAAGCGCGCGCGAGAGCTTGTCCCGGTAGTGCGCGAGCCGCTGGGCCGAGCAACTGCACCGCGCTCCCGGGTCACCGCGGCCGCCGCACGGGCAGAGGTTCATCGTCCCGACGAGCTGGAACCGCGCCGGGAAGACAACGCGCCCCGCCGCGCGCGCTACGGCGACGAAGCCGTCCTCGAGCGGCTGGCGGAGCGCCTCGAGCGCGTCGCGTCGGAACTCCGCGAGCTCGTCGAGCAGGAGCACACCGCGGTGCGCGAGGCTCGCCTCGCCGGGGCGGAGGTGCGGGCCGCCGCCGACGATCGCGGCGGTCGACGCGCTGTGATGCGGTGCGCGGAACGGCGGCGTCGAGACGAGCGGATGGTGGTCATCCAGGAGGCCGGACACCGAATGGATGCGGGTCACTTCGAGCGCGCCGTCCCGGTCGAGCGGCGGCAGGATCCCGGGGAGCCGCCGCGCGAGCATCGTCTTGCCCGTCCCCGGCGGCCCCGCGAGGAGGAGATTGTGGCCTCCGGCCGCCGCGAGCTCGAGTGCGCGTCGCGCGCGCTCCTGGCCGCGGACATCCTCGAGGTCGGGCACTGCAGTCGGCGATACGCCGTTCGAGAGCGCCGCCGGCTCTGGGTTGAGCTCGATCTCGCCGCGCAGGAATGCCACGGCCTCTGCGAGGTGGCGGACGGGCACAGCATCGATGCCCGCGAGTGCCGCCTCCTGCGCCGACTCCGCCGGACAGAGGAGTCGCTCGACTCCGAGTCGTCGCGCTCCCTCGGCGACTGCGAGAACGCCTCCTACCCGGCGTAGGCGGCCGTCGAGCGCCAGCTCTCCTACCGCCGCGGTTCGAGCGAGCGCGGTGCCCGGCACCTGGAACGAGGCGCAGAGAACCGCGAGCGCGATGGGCAAATCGAAGCCCGAACCCTCCTTCCGCAGCTCGGCGGGCGCGAGATTGACGGTGATACGGCCGTCGGGGAACTTCAGCTCGGCGGCCGTGATCCCGCTGCGGACGCGTTCGCGCGCCTCCTGGCAGGCGCGGTCCGCCAAGCCGACGATCGAGAAGCCCGGAATGCCGTCGCGAACGTGCGCCTCGACGTCGACACGCCGCGGCTCGAGGGCCGACCAGAGCATGCGTGAGCGCGCGTGCGAGCACGTTCTGACGCTAGAGCCGAACGTGCGCCGCGTCCCTCGCAGCTTCGCAACGCTAGTGTCGCGCCGCTCGCGGTGCGCTATTGCGACTGAATTGGCACCGTCTCGTCACGCCTACGGCGGTAGCGTCGACGCCGAGGGCGGAGGGACCGCGACCCCGCCCTTTGTGGGGTGCGCCTAAGCAGGCCGTGCGACGAGGACGTCCTCGTAGTACTCGCCGGCGCGGCGGCCTGTGCGGCGGTTTACGTGGCGGCGGCGGCGCTCCTCGAGCCGCAGTCCCGCGCGCCGGAGGATCTCCGGATAGAGACCGCGGCGGTCGTTCACGACGACGAGGATCGGCGCGCCCGGCCTCAGCTCCGCGGCGGCGCGCTCGAGCACCGCCGCGATCCCGGCGCGATATGCCTCGATCGCCGCGAGCGATGTCCCGGACTCAGCCGCGCCGATCTCGCGCTCGCGCCGGTCGTCGAGGTCGAGAAGCTCGTACGCGTAGCGGTGCTGCTCGTGGTAGTCGATCAGCCCCGGATACGGCGGCGACGTCAGCACAGCGTCGAACGGCCCGCCGAGCCCCGCGTCCCGCGAGTCGCCGTGGACGACGTGCGCTTCACGCTCGAGGTCCCGCAACTCCGCGAACTCCTCGATTCGCGCGAGGGTGTCGAGGGTGTAGCGGCGGAGGAAACCGGTCGCCGACTCGACCGGCCGGCACGTGCGGCGGTGCTTGTGACACCAGTATTCGCCGCGCTGCGGCTCGCGCGGCGCCTCGAGGTCGAAGTGCGCGGCGCGCCGCGCAGAGCGAGCCGCACGTGACAGGACGACGCGGAGAACATCCGCGTTCCGGTACTCCGGGATCAGGTCGCGGAAGGCGAACAGCTCTGCCGCCGCCTGCGGCGCGTACCAGTCGCGTAGATACCGGCGCCGCGGCACGCGCGCGCGACGCGGTGCGAGCGAGTCGATGCGCGCGCACGCCTCCGTCAGCTCAGCGCGCAGCTCCGGCAGGTCGTATTGCGCTGTCTTGACGCGCATGAGGAGACAGTTGAACGCCGCGATGTCGACGCCGGTCGCATCGCGGCCGGACTCGAGCGCTTGAACGAGCGTCGTGCCGGACCCGCCAAACGGGTCGAGGACGTGTCCTCCGGGCGGGACGTAGCGCTCGAGCAGCACCTCGACGAGCTGCGGGATGAACTTCCCGTGGTACGGATGCAGGCGATGGACGTGCTTCGTCCGCACGCGCTCGGGCAGCGCCTTCTCCGACCACGAAAGCTCGAGGTCCAGCGTCGCGTACAGCTCGTCTTGCGTGACGGCCACGGTCCGAACTTCGACGCGTGCTTTAGAACGCCTTTGGCAGCCGTTGAACGCGGCCGTCACGGACGGCGATGACGTCGAAGCCGATAGTCAGCCGAGCGAGCTCGGGCCGCGCCGCGAGCCATGTCTCGGCTGCCTGGCGGAGGCGCCGCTGCTTCTCGGGCGTGACCATCTCGAGGGGATCGCCAAAGCGGGCGCTGCGCTTCTCCTTCACCTCGACGAAGCGGAGGACGCGACCACGCCTCACGACGAGATCGAGCTCGTAGCCGGCCGCCCACGCGTTCGTCCCGAGGATCTTCCAGCCCCGCAGCCGGTACCACCACAGCGCCTTGCGCTCGGCGCCCTCCCCGGTCCCGCGCCTAGGCAGCGGCCTCGCCCTCGTAACAGCGCGCGGCGAAGCTCATCCGGTGCACGGCCGACGGCCCGGTGCGACGCACGGCGGCGGAGTGGCCCGGCGTGATGTAGCCGACGTGCTGCGCGAAGCCGTACGCCGGATAGAGCGCGTCGAGGCGACGCATCAGCCGGTCGCGCGTCACCTTCGCGACGATCGACGCCGCGGCGATCGCGGCGCTCTTCTCGTCGCCATCGACGACCGCCCGATGTTCGGGCGCGGAGGGGCCAAGGCGGAAGCCGTCGACGAGGCACGCGTCTGCAGGTTGGAGCGCCTCGAGCATCGCGCGGAGGCCGGCGAGGTTCGACTTGTGCAGGCCGTGCCGGTCGATGTCTGCAGGCGGGATGACGCGCACGGCCACGCGCTCGGCGCACGCGACGACCGCGTGGAACAGCTCCTCACGCCGCTCGTGCGAGCACTGCTTCGAGTCGTTGAGGAAAGCGAGGGGCCGCACGCGATGCTCGCGGAGGCAGCTGTAGTCGAGCAGCACGCCTGCGACGACGAGCGGGCCTGCGAGCGAGCCGCGTCCGGCCTCGTCCGCGCCGGCGACAAGGCGCACCCCGAGCTTGCGGTCGAACCGGAGGAGCTTCTGGCCGGTCCGCTTGTCCACGCGCTCGACCTTAGCGCGGAGCTCGGCCGCCGTCAGCAGATGTGGAGAACTTGCCGGAGAGTTGTTACTCGGCGGGAGTGGAAGCTTCGTCGGCCGGAGCGTCCTCGGCCGGAGCTTCCTCGGCCGGTGCCTCGGCCGCGGGCTCCTCTGCGGGGGCCTCCGCAGCGGGCTCCTCGGCGACTTCGGCCTCTGCTGCCTCCGGAGCCTCGGCCTCGGTGGCCTCAGCCTCGTCGGTGGCGACGACCTCGTCCACGACCGCCTCGTCGGTGACTTCCGGCTCGGAGGCCTCGACCGCCTCGGCGGCTGCGTCCTCCTCGACGACGGCGTCGTGCAGCTGGTGACCGACGCCGTAGCGCCGCTCGCGCACGCGCGCCTTCTTGCCGACGCGATCGCGGAGGTAGTAGAGCTTCGCGCGGTTGACGTCGCCGATCGCCTTGACCTCGATCTGCTCGATCTTCGGCGAGTGAAGCGGGAACGTCCTCTCAACACCGACGCCGGACGAGATCTTCCGCACCGTGAACGTCTCGCGCACCCCGGAGCCCTGGCGCTTGATGACGATGCCGTCGAACACCTGAACACGACGGCGCGTGCCCTCGATTACCTGGAAGTGGACGCGGACGGTGTCGCCGGCCTTGAAGCGCGGCACTTTGCGCAGCTGGGCGCGCTCGATGTCCTGGATGATGTTGCTCATAGGAAGAAGGCCAGACGGCCGACGCCGAAGGGTAGCGGAGCAGACTCTCTCCCGGAGTTCCGAGCTACTTGAAACCGATTCGATCGGGCGGCCAGTAGACGAAGAAGACCGTGCCGATCAGGTTGGCGCGCGGGACGGTTCCCCACTGGCGCGAGTCGCACGACTCCGACCGGTTGTCGCCCATCATGAAGTACTCCCCTGGGGGAACCCTCCAGTGCTGGTGGAAGTGACCTGTGTCGAGTGCTCGTGCGTGCGCCGAGATGTACGGCTCGTCGAGCTTGACGAAGACCTTTCGGTTCGGCCCGCGGATCCAGATGTGGCCCTTCGTGTCCTCCTTCACGGTCTCGCCGGGCAGGCCGATGAGGCGCTTCACGAATGTCCCGCCCTCGCCGCACTCGGTCACGGCTTCCGACGGCGTGTTGAACACGATCACGTCGCCCCGGGACGGATCCGAGAAGGAGAGGCAGATGCGGCACGCGAGCACGCGGTCGCTCGAGCCGCCGAGGCAGCCGGTGGCCCCTGCGCAGTGGAGGTACGGCTCCATCGACGACGACGGGATTCGGTACGGGTTGACGACCCAGAGCTTGAGCCCGTACACGATGAAGATCGCGCCGGCGATTGTGAGAACCCAGTCGAGGAAGACGCGGGCGCCGCGCGGTAGCCCCGGAAAGAGCCTGCTGAGC
>JAWVDC010000050.1:0-35294 GCA_033857715.1 Gaiellaceae bacterium
AGAGCATCGAGGCGACGGCGTCGACGCGAATGCCGTCGGCGTGGTGCTCGCGCACCCAGTAGAGCGCGTTCGCGAGGAGGAAGTTCCGCACCTCGGTGCGCGCGAGGTTGAAGACGAGCGTGCCCCAGTCGGGATGCGCGCCGCGGCGCGGGTCGGCGTGCTCGTACAGAGCGGTGCCGTCGAAGAGGGCGAGCGCCCAGTCGTCGCGCGGGAAATGCGCCGGCACCCAGTCGAGGATCACGCCGATCCCGCGCTCGTGCATGCGGTCGACGAAGTAGCGGAAGTCGTCGGGCGTGCCGAAGCGCGAGGTCGGCGCGTAGTAGCCGGTCACCTGGTAGCCCCACGAGCCGCTGAACGGGTGCTCCATCACGGGCATGAGCTCGACGTGCGTGAAGCCGAGGTCGGTCACGTAGTCGCCGAGCTCGTCGGCGAGCTCGCGGTAGGTCAGGTGGCTGCCGTCCTCCTTCCGCCGCCAGGAGCCGAGGTGCACCTCGTAGATCGAGACCGGCTCGCGGAGGGGATCGGATGCGCGGCGCCGCTCGAGCCACGGCTCGTCCTTCCAGATGTGCTTCGGCTCGGAGACGACGGACGCGTTCGCGGGCGGCACCTCCGCGTGGAACGCGAGCGGATCGCTCTTGAGCCGCAGCCGGCCGTCCTCCGTACGCAGCTCGAACTTGTACTTCGCCCCCTCCTCGACGCCGGGCACGAACAGCTCCCAGATCCCGGACGACCCGAGCGAGCGCATCGGATGCAGGCGCCCGTCCCACGAGTTGAAGTCTCCGACGACCGCGGCCGAGCGCGCGTTCGGCGCCCACACTGCAAATGCCGTGCCGACCACGCCGTCGATCTCGCGGACATGCGCGCCGAGCCGCTCGTAGAGGCTCTCGTGGCGTCCTTCCATCGCGAGGTGGAGATCGAGCTCGCCGAGCGTGGGGAGGAACGAGTACGGGTCGCGGAGGGTGTACGTCGCGCCGTCGGCGTACTCGACTTCGAGCTCGTAGTCGAGCGGCAGTGTCGCCTGCGGCAAGAGCGCCTCCCAGAGGCCCGCCGGATCGGTCAACTCCGCTTGTGACAGGTTGTCGCTCGTCCTGACGCGGACGCCGGTCGCCTCCGGCCGGTACGCGCGGACGACGACGCCGTCCTCCGCCTCGTGCGCGCCGAGGATCCCGTGCGGGTTCGCCCCGAGCTCGACGGTCACAGCGCCTCGGTCGCCTGCTTCGCCATGGGGGAAACCATGTTTCCCCCATGAGCCCCCTTCTTCACTTCATTGGAGCACACAAAGCGGGCGCGTCCCGAGAGCGCGGTCTCGGGACGCGCTCCCGACAACTCGTCTCGGCGGGACACGAAGATCAAAGCGCCTCCGTAGCCTGCTGCATGATGCGCTCGATTCCCGCGACGGGAACCCCTACCCAGTCCGGGCGGTTGTCGAGCTCGTAGCGCAGCTCGTACACCGCCTTCTCGAGCTCGTACACGCGCAGGAGCCGCTCGATCGCGGCGTCGCCCGCCGGCAGGAGGGAGGGATCGACCGTCGCGAGATAGCTGTCGAGGAAACGCCAGCGCGCGCGATCCTCCCATTCCGCGGGCACGGTCGCGCCGCGCACGATTTCGGCGGTGCTCGCGGCGTACGTGAACGAGCGCAGCATCCCGGCGACGTCCCGGAGCGCCGAGCGCTTGCGGCGACGCTCGACGAGCGTCCGCGCCGGCTCTCCCTCGAAGTCGAGGATGACCCAGTCTGTGTCGCTCGCGAGTGTCTGGCCGAGGTGGAAGTCGCCGTGCGTGCGGATCACGCGCCCGATCGAGCCCGCATGCGTGAGGAAGCGAAGCTGCTCGCGGACCTCCTCGCCGCGGCCGAGGATCGGCGCGAGCCGCTCGTCGTTCTCGGGGAGCGAAAGGAAGACGCGGGCGATCTCCTCGTCCACCGTGGCCGTCAGCAGGGCGAGCGCCTCGACGCTCGGCTCCTCGGGCGCGAACGCGTGGTCGCTGAGGTCCGAGCCGAGCGCGTTGTGGAGCTGCGCGGTCACCTCGCCGAGTCGCGGGAGCCGGTCGAGGAACCGCTCCGGCGCCTCTTCGATCTCGTCGAGGGCGAGCTGCCAGCCGTCGGCGGCGTCCGCTACGAACTCCTGCAGCAGTCCGAGTGTCGCGGTCAGGGGCTCGCCGGTGTACTCGTACCACCCGGCGAGCGCCGGCACGTTCCGGAAGCCGCGCTCGCCGAGGAAGCGCAACACCTCGAGCTCCGGGTTGACCCCCGGCTCGAGGCGGCGGAAGACCTTGAGGATCAGCGCATCCCCGAAGACGACCGACGTATTCGACTGCTCGGAGGCGACGAGCCGCCCAGCGCTGAGGTCCTGTCCGAGCCCCACGAAGTCGGGGGCCGGATGGAACGAGACGACGCCGTGCTGCGCCTGCAGCGTGTGGTTCGACCGCATCGCGCTCACGAGCTCCCGCGCGATCTCTGTCTCGGCGCCGGAGAAGAGCTGGTAGACGTCGTGCGCGCCGGTGTCGTATGTGAGCCCGACGAGGTCGAGCGTCAGCTCAGGCTCGACGCTCCGGACGACGACCGTGTCGAGGACGTCGGCGTGGCTGACCGTCCGCGACTTCGCGCCGTACCAGCGCTGCTGCGTCACCTGCTCGATGAGGCCGACTCGTTCACTCACTCCTCTTGCTCGGCTTGATCGGAGGTGGGCACACGAAGCTGGAACCAAAAGAACCCGCGCGGCGCGAGCGTCAGGAGGTACGGCAGCTCCCCGATCGGCGGGAACGCCGTCTGGCCGAGCATCTCCACGGGCACCCGTCCTGCGTACTCCGAGAGGTCGAGCTGCACCGCCTGCGCCGAGCGCGCGAGGTTGTGGACGCAGACGAGCGTGTCGTCCTCCCACGTGCGGAGGTGCGCGAAGACGCGCGAGTTATCGCCGCGTAGCGGGCGGTAGTCGCCGAGGCCGAAGACGGGATGCTCCTTGCGCAGGGCGATGAACCGCTGCAGCCAGCGGAGCAGCGAGTTCGGCGTGCGCAGCTGCGCCTCGACGTTGACCGCCTGGAAGCCGTAGACGGGATCCATGAGCGGCTGCGAGTACAGCTGCGCCCAGTCGGCGCGCGAGAAGCCTGCGTTGCGGTCGCCCGACCACTGCATCGGTGTGCGCACGCCATCGCGGTCGCCGAGATAGACGTTGTCGCCCATCCCGATCTCGTCCCCGTAATAGAGCACCGGTGAACCCGGCAGCGAGAAGAGGATCGCGTGCATGAGCTGCATCTCGTCGAGGCCGGAGTCGAGGAGCGGCGCGAGGCGCCGGCGGATGCCGAGGTTGAGCTTCATCCGCGGATCCTTCGCGTACTCCGCGTACATGTAGTCGCGCTCGTCGTCGGTGACCATCTCGAGCGTCAGCTCGTCGTGGTTGCGGAGGAAGAGTCCCCACTGGCAGTTGTCCGGGATCGCCGGCGTGCGGTCGAGGATCTCGTAGATCGGCGTCGCGTCCTCGCGGCGGAGGGCCATGAACATCCGCGGCATGACGGGGAAGTGGAACGCCATGTGGCACTCGTCGCCGTCGCCCATGTACTCGACGACGTCCTCCGGCCACTGGTTCGCCTCCGCCAGGAGCACGCGGTCGGGGTAGCGCGATTCGACCTCGGCGCGGACGCGCTTGAGGTACGCGTGCGTCTCGGGGAGGTTCTCACCGTTCGTCCCTTCGCGCTCGAAGAGGTACGGGATGGCGTCGAGGCGGAAGCCGTCGATCCCGAGGTCGAGCCAGAAGCGGAGGACATCGAGCATCGCCTCCTGCACGGCCGGATGGTCGAAGTTGAGGTCGGGCTGGTGATGGAAGAAGCGGTGCCAGTAGAACTGCCCGCGCACCGGGTCGAATGTCCAGTTGGACGGTTCGGTGTCGCAGAAGATGATGCGCGCCTCCTGGTAGAGCTCGTCCGTGTCCGACCAGACGTACCAGTCGCCCTTCGGGCCGGTCGGGTCGGTGCGCGACTCCTGGAACCACGGGTGGTCGGCCGACGTGTGGTTCATGACGAGGTCGGCGATGACGCGCATCCCGCGCTGGTGCGCCTGCGCGACGAACTCGCGGAAGTCCTCGACCGTCCCGTAGTCGGGGTGGATCGCGAAGAAGTTCGCGACGTCGTATCCGCCGTCTTTGAGCGGCGACTCGTACATCGGTAGGAGCCAGAGGCAGTCGACGCCGAGCCACTCGAGGTAGTCGAGCTTCTCCATAAGTCCGCGGAAATCGCCGTAGCCGTCGTCGTTCCCGTCGAAGAACCCGCGGATGTGGATCTCGTAGAAGACGGCCCGCTTGAACCACAGCGGATCGCGCTCGAACCACTGCTCGCTCATTTTCCGCTCCGGCACCGGCCGAGCCGGTGCCTCCGCTCTTTGTTGAGCTCCGTCGAACCTACGCTCAACGCATGGCTCCTCCGGCCACGTCCGGTTGTCAGACATTTGGACGTGTCCTGCGGGGACCTGTCTGATTCGCTTTTCCTGAGGAGATCGCGGACTTTCGAGGCGATGCTCTGCTGATGGGCACCGCCATTCGGGCCACGTCTGGTTGTCAGACAACTGGACGTGGCTCGGCGGGACATCTCGTTCATGCCCCGATCCTAAGAACGTGGCTCTGTCCGGGCGCGAGCTTCACGTAGTTGCGGCCGATTCGCCACGTGAACGACTCGTCGGAGAGGAGGTCTTCGACCGCATACGCCGGCGGCAGTCCCGTCGAGACCGGCAGCACGCACGCGCCTTCCTGCGTTGCGTGTGGGTCGAGGTTGACGACCGTCACGACCGCGTTGTCGCCGCGCCGCTTGAGGAACGCGAACAGCTGCTCGTTCTCCGTCTCGAGCACCGTCAGCGGATCGAGCCACTGCAGCGCCTCGTTCTCGCGGCGCGCCGCGTTCAAGCGCGCCACGAGCGGCAGGAGCGGCCCGTCGAACTCACGCGGCCGCACCTCGTACTTCTCGGAGTTGAGGTACTCCTCCGACCCGGGCCGCACCGGCACGTTCTCGCACGACTCGAAGCCGGAGTAGATCCCGTACGAGGGCGAGAGCGTCGCCGCCAAGACGAGCCGCGCCTCGAACGCGGCGCGCCCGCCCTCGACGAGGTACTCGTGGAGGATGTCCGGCGTGTTCGGGAACGCATTGGGCCGAAGGAAGTCGCTCCAGCTGAGCAGCTGGCCAAGGAACTCGAGGAGCTCCCAGCGCGTGTTCTTCCACGTGAAGTACGTGTAGCTCTGGGAGAAGCCCGCCTTCGCGAGCGTCGTCATCGGCGCCGGCCGCGTGAACGCCTCGGCGAGGAACACGACCTCGGGGTGCTCGGCGCGCACCTCGGCGATCAGCCACTCCCAGAACGCCACCGGCTTCGTGTGCGGGTTGTCGACGCGGAAGACGGTGACGCCTTCGCCGACCCAGTGGAGGACGATCCCGAGCAGCGCCTGCCAGAGCCCGCGCCAGTCCTCACAGTCGAAGTCGACGTTGTAGATGTCCTGATAGCGCTTCGGCGGGTTCTCGGCGAACTTCAGCGTCCCGTCGGGGCGATGGAAGAACCACTCCGGATGCTCTCGCAGCCACGGGTGGTCGGGGGAGCACTGGACGGCGAAGTCGAGCGCGATCTCGAGGCCGAGCTTCTTCGCATCGGCGACGAGGCGCCGGAAGTCGCGCGCCGTGCCGAGGTCCGGGTGGATCGCGTCGTGCCCGCCCTCTTTCGAGCCGATCGCCCACGGGCTGCCGACGTCTCCCGGTTCCGCCCGCTCGGCGTTGTTGCGTCCCTTCCGGTTCGTGACGCCGATCGGGTGGATGGGCGGGAGGTAGACGACGTCGAAGCCGAGCTCGGCGAGCCTCGGGAGCTGCGCGCGCACGCCCTCGAAGCCGCCCCACGAGCGCGGGAAGAGCTCGTACCAGGATCCGAAGCGCGCGAGCGGCCGGTCGACGTCCACTTCGTACGTCTGCGACCACGCCTTCTCCGCGCGGTCGCCCGCCGGCGCGGCGAGAGCCTCCTCCACCGTCAGCGTCTCGCGCTTGAGGAGAACCGCGCCCTCGGAGAGCTCGCCTGCGAGATCCGCTTGCCCAGCGGCGACCTTGCGCTGCAGCTCGGTCTGGAACGACGCGACCCGGTCGACCCACGCCTCGACGCGGAAGTTCCAGCGTCCGGGCGCGTCGACCGTGAACGTGCCGGTCCACAGGTCGTTGCCCTGTGGCTCGAGAGGTGCCTCCGTCCAGCGCGTCTCCCCGAGCGGGCGGTACCGCACCGTCGCGCCGAGCGTCTCGTGCCCGTCGCGGTAGATGCGCGCCGTGACCGTCACTTCTTCGCCGACCGTGCGCTTCACGGGCCAGCGGCCGCAGTCGATCTGCGGGGAGACTTCCTGGATCTGGATGCGTGCGGGGCGGGACTTTGGGGCAGTCATGCCCGCAATCCTCACCGATGCGGAAGGATCGAAGCGTGCATCCATCGCGTAGTGCCGGAATTCTGCTCCATCCAACGTCCCTGCCCTCGGGCCGGATCGACCGCGAGGCGCACCGTTTCGTCGACTGGCTCGCGGCCGCAGGGCAGTCGTGGTGGCAGGTGCTGCCGCTCGGGCCGCCCGACGACAACGGCTCCCCGTACGCGGCGCGGTCGGCGTTCGCCGCGTCCCCGGGGCTGCTCGCGAAGCCGGATGCGGAGGTCTCGACGCGCGAGCTCGAGGACTTCGTCGCGCGTCACGCGTACTGGATCGGCGACTGGGCCGCGTACGCCGGCGGAGACGCGATCGCCGACCAGGTGCGGTTCGAGCGCGAGTGGGGAGCCCTCCGTGCTTACGCTGCCGCAAAGGGCGTGCGGCTCATCGGCGACCTCCCGATCTACGTCGCGGGCGGAAGCGCCGACCACGTCGCAAGCCCGCGTCTCTTCGTGTCGGGCCTCGTCGCCGGCGCACCTCCCGACGACTTCAGCGCGACCGGCCAGCTGTGGGGCAACCCGCTGTACGACTGGGCGGCCCATCGCGCGGAGGACTACCGCTGGTGGGTCGAGCGCTTCCGCCGCACGTTCGAGCTCGTGGACATGACCCGGATCGACCATTTCCGCGGCTTCGTCGCGTACTGGGCGGTGCCCGAGGGACGGAAGACCGCGAAGAGCGGAAGCTGGCGGCGCGGTCCGGGCGCGGCTCCGTTCCGCGCGGCGGAGCGCGAGCTCGGCCCGCTGCAGCTCATCGCCGAGGACCTCGGCAGAGTGACCGCGGAAGTCTTCGCCCTCCGCGACGAGCTCCGCGTTCCCGGCATGGCGGTCATGCAGTTCGCCTACGGCGGCTCGCCCTCGAATCCGCACCGGATCGAGAACCACCGCGAGCGCGAGGTCGTCTACGTCGCGACGCACGACATGGACACGGCGCGCGGCTGGTTCGAGTCGCTGCCGCCGGCGCGCCGCAAGGCGACGGGCCTCGACCCGGCCGAGCCGCACTGGTCGATCATCGAGGCGGCGTACTCCTCACCCGCGGCGCTCGCGCTCGTCCAGGCGCAGGACGTCCTCGGCCTCGGCAGCGAAGCGCGCATGAACTATCCAGGCCGCACGGCCGGCAACTGGAGTTGGCGGCTCGAGCCCGGCCAGCTCACGCCCGCGCTCGCAAGGCGCCTTCGGCAGCTCGTCGAGCAGAGCAACCGCTACAGCGCGAAGTAGATCGCGCAGGCGGTCCCCGCGCACAGGCAGTAGACCGCGAACGGCGTCAGCGTCCGCGTCTCGAAGTACCGCATGAGGAACTTCACGGCGAGAAACGCGGTGACCCCGGAGCAGATCGCGCCGACGAGCGCCGGTCCGCGCACGCCGTCTCCCTGCGGGCCCGCGAGCTCCGGCAGCTTCAGGACGGCGGCCGCGAGGATGATCGGCGTCGCGAGGAGGAAGGCGAAGCGTGCTGCGTCCCTGTGCGAGAGCCCGACGAGGAGCCCGCCGCCGATCGACGCGCCCGAGCGGGAAAAGCCCGGGATGAGGGCGATCGCCTGCGCGGCGCCGACGGTGAACGTCTGCCACCAGCCGACCTTCCGCACGATCCGCGCGTCGTCGTCGGTCGTCGTCTCGGGCGCGCGACGCCGCAGCAGCTCGGCGCCGAAGAGGAGCAAGCCGTTGAGCGCGAGGAAGATGCTCGCGTACTCGGCCGAGGCGAAGAGCTTGCGCAGAGGATCCTGCAGCAGCAGGCCGAGCAGGCCGGCCGGGATCGTGCCGACGATGAGGAGCCATCCGAGCTTCGCGTCGGGATCGGCGCCGATCTCGCGATCGCGGAGCGAGCGGCCGAGCCCCTTTACGATCCGGACCCAGTCGCGCCAGAAGAATCCGAGGAGTACGAGGGCCGTCGCGAGATGCGTGGCGACGAGGAAGGTGAGGAAGTACGGCTGGTTCTGGTGGATGTTCCAGCCGACGAGCTGCGGGAGGATGACGCTGTGCCCGAGGCTCGAGATCGGGAAGAGCTCCGAGACGCCCTGCAGCAGCCCGAGCATCGCGCCCTGGAAGTAGCTGATCGGATGCACCGCGGCAGACTAAGCGGTGCGGGACTTCTTCGGCCCGGTGTCGAACCAGGCGAAGGCGAAGCAGGCGAGCCCGACGAGCAACGCGGCTATTCCGTGCTTCACATGATGGTGCGACGAACCGCTTTCGTGGCCCGGGAAGAACGACGGCAGCGAGCGCGCCGGCTCCGCGAGGTACACGATGCCGACCACGATCAGCGCGACTCCGAGGATCACGGCAAGCGGGACGAGGTACTTCCGGTAGGCGGCCATGACACCGTTGTACCTGGCTCACCGGAGGTGATGAGTCGGTTGTCTGCGATCATCAGCGGAGGTGCAGCTGCTTCTTCTCGTGGTTGCCGACGACTCAGCGGCCGGTGAGCTCGCGGAGCGATTCCGCATCGCCGGTCACGGAGTGCAGACCGCGGTTGCCCTGGGTCAGGCCGAGCTCGCAGCTCGTTCCGGCCGCCTCGACGCGGCGGTGTTCGACAGCGCGGGGCCGTGGACGGTGTCGGAGTTGCGGCGGCGGCTCCCCGGAGTTCCCCTCGCGGCGTGGCTCCGGGATCTTTCCGACGAGGGTGTAGCCGCGTTGTTCGCGGCGGGAGCGGACGAGGTGATGCACCCAGCGATGGGTGCGGGTGAAAGCGCGGCGCGTATCGCATCGCTCGGCGAGCGCGCGCCCCGGCTGGAAGCGGCGGCTCAGCTCGGTCCGCTCCGCGTCGACCGCGAGCGGGGCGAAGCGACATGGCACGGTCGCCGTCTGCCGCTCACGCAGCGGGAGCGAGACGTCCTCCATGCTCTCGTCGAGGCTGACGGGGCGACGCTTCGACGAGAGGCGCTCTACCGCCGCGTCTGGGGCTACGCGATGGCGCGCGGCGATCGGGCCGTCGACGTCAACGTGAAGCGCCTACGAGGCAAGCTCGCAACAGAGGTCGGCGCTCCCGTGGCTATCGAGACCGAGCCCGGCGTCGGCTACCGGCTCGTCGTCGCAGAGTCGGCCGTCACAGCTCTGTAACGCGTCTGTCTCAGCGCTGTAACCCTCCGCCGCGGCCACGGGGATTAGCGTCACGGCGACCGCAATTCGAGACGAGGAGAGAGACATGCGCCTGGCATTGGTGCCGCGCACCACAGAGTTCTACGGGCTGTTCGCCGGCCTGGGGCGGACTGCCCACGAGGCTGCCCGGCTCACCGAGATCCGCTTCCGGGAGGCGCCCGACGCGACCGTCGAGCATGCCCGGGTCAAAGAGCTCGAACGCGAGGCCGACTCGGCTGTCGCCGAGATCTTCGAGCTGCTCAACACCCAGTACATCACTCCGTTCGACCGGGAGGACATCTCCGAGCTCGCACGCGCGGTCGACGACGTCGTCGACTTCGTCGAGGAAGCGTCGGATCTGCTCGACCTCTACAGAATCGAAGCGCCGATGGAGCAGGCGACCGAGCAGTGCCGTGTGCTCGTCGAGGCGTGCGCACAGCTCGAGCGCGCGCTCGCGTCGCTTCGCAACTTCCGCGGCGTGGACGAGGCGGTGCTCGAGCTCAAGCGGCTCGAGGACGAGGGCGACCGCATCACGCGCGACGCGATCGCCTCGCTGTTCGAAGACGAGGACGTCAGCCCGCGGACGATGATCCGCTGGAAGGACGTCTTCGAGGCGCTCGAGCGGGCGATCGACGCCTGCGAGACGGCCGGCCACGTCGTTGGCAACGTCGTCCTCAAGAACGCGTAGGCGAGACGATGAATTTCAGTCTCATCGCCGTCGTCGTGGTCGCGCTGGCGTTCGACTTCACCAACGGCTTCCACGACGCCGCCAACGCGATCGCGACCAGCGTTTCCACGCGCGCGATCTCGCCACGGCTGGCCGTCCTCTGCTCTGCCGGATTGAACTTCGCCGGGGCGTTCCTGTCGCTCAAGGTCGCTGCGACCGTCGGCAGCGGCATCGTCGATCCGACCGCCGTCACCCTCAGGGTCGTGCTCGCCGGGTTGATCGGGGCGATTGCCTGGAACCTCCTTACCTGGAGGCTGGGGCTTCCGTCGAGCTCGTCCCACGCCTTGATCGGCGGGGTCGTCGGCTCCGTGCTCGCGGCGAGCGGCTCCCACGCGGTGCAATGGAGCGGGCTGTGGGAGAAGGTCGCCATCCCGGCGCTCTGGGCACCTGCGCTCGCGCTTCCCTCGGCTGCGCTCGTCATGCTCGTCCTGCTCTGGATCATCCGGAAACGCGCACCGGGGAAGGTGAACCGCGTCTTCCGACGGCTCCAGCTCGTTTCCGCCGGCTTCGTCGCACTTGCCCACGGCACGAACGACGCTCAGAAGACGATGGGCGTCATCGCGCTCGCGCTCGTCGCGGCCCATCCCGCCGACAGCTTCCACGTCCCGACCTGGGTGATCGTCTCGGCGGCTCTCGCCATGGCTGCCGGAACGTACGCCGGAGGTTGGCGCATCGTCCGGACCCTCGGCCAACGGATTGCCAAGCTCGAGCCGCCGCAGGGCTTCGCCGCGGAGACCGCTGCGGCCAGCATCCTGTGGCTGACGGCGCACTTCGGCTTCCCCGTCTCGACGACGCATGTCGTCTCGAGCTCGGTGCTCGGCTCCGGTGCGAGCTCCCGCTTCTCCGCCGTACGGTGGGGAATCGCCGGGAACATCGTCGTCGCCTGGCTGCTGACGCTGCCGGCCGCGGCGGCTGTAGGCGCCGGGATGCAGGAGGTCACGCGGTTGCCGGGCGGAATCGCCTGGGCGCTCGTGCTCGCGCTCGCTCTCTCCGCTCTGGTGGTGCTGTCGCGCCGGCCGCGTCTGCGGCCGGCCGCGGCGCCGCAGGCGGCGGCGGTTGCTCAGTCGTAGGGCTGCTGCTTCAAGCCGGTCTCGACCATGCGCCGCCCGCCGCTCACGTAGACGACGTCGACCGTCTCGTTCTTGCGGTACGTCCCCGCGATCCCGAGCCACATCGAGGCCCAGCGCCAGAAGCCGAGCTTGCCTTCCTCGGCGAGCGCGCGCGGGAAGACGAGCGACCGGCCTTCGACCTTGAAGTCGCGGCCCGGCTGCTGGCGGACGCCGCTGACGTACACCTCGAACGTCGCGGGGATGTGGGGCGGCAGTTCGACGCGCGTGCGCTGGGACACGTTCATAGAATGCCGAGCGGGTGCGCCGGAAGCTGCCGACCTTCGTTCTCGCCGTCCTGGCCGCGCTCGCGACGGCCCTGCTGACGGCATCCGTTGCGGCAGCGACGAACGGTGGCTTGACGCCCGTCGACCCGGCGTCGCCGAATGCGCGTCACACCGTCACGGCGTACTGGGTCATCGTCGGCTTCACCGGGTTCATCTTCTTCCTCGTCGAGGGACTGCTGGTCGCGTTCATCTGGAAGTACCGGAGCCGCGGGCGCGCGCGCGAGGTCGAGGGGCCGCAGATTCACGGACAGACCCGCCTCGAGATCATCTGGACGGTGATCCCGGTCATCATCCTCTGCGTCATCGCGATCGTCGTCTTCATCGAGCTGCCGAAGATCGACTCGCCCACGGCGGTCCCCTCGGCGTCGCCGAGCTCCATCGAGGTCACCGTGGAGGGGCACCAGTACTACTGGCAGTTCGACTATCCCGGCGGGGCGCGGTCGATCAACACGCTGTACGTCCCGGTCGGCACGCGCGTCGACCTCGAGGTCGTCGCGAGCGACGTCATCCACAGCTGGTGGATCCCGGCGCTCGGCGGCAAGATCCAGGCCATCCCGGGGCACCCGAACCACATGAGCTTCGTCGCCGAGCGGGCCGGCACGTACGAGGGGCAGTGCGCCGAGCTCTGCGGCGTCTACCACGCCTCGATGATCGCCCGCGTCGTCGCCGAGACGCAGTCCGAGTACGTCTCGGACACCGGGCCGACTGCCGCCGAGACGCTCGGCCGGCAGGAGTGGACGGGCGTCTGCGCGACGTGCCACGGCAACCTCGGCCAGGGCGGCTTCGGCCCGAGCATCTCGAGCAACCCGACCCTCATCCAGGCGGACGCGCTCGAGAGCGTGATCCGGCTCGGCGTCAGCGGCACGACGGGAGCGATGCCTCCGGTTGGAGACACGTGGACAGGACCGCAGTTCAAGGCGCTCGAGACGTATCTGCAGCAGAACATCTACAGGGCGGCCCCCGTTGGCAGCTAGGTCGGATGCCGCCTATCCCGTCGGCTGGAAGAACGGCCGCATCGCGAGCTGGCTCGTCACGGTCGACCACAAGCGGATCGGGATCCTCTACATCGTCACGTCGATCTTCTTCTTCGCGCTCGGCGGGCTCCTCGCGATCCTCATGCGCGCGCAGCTCGCGGGCCCTGGCGAGCACTTCCTGACGAAGAACTCCTACAACGAGGTCATGACGATGCACGGCACGACGATGATCTTCCTCGTCGTCGTCCCGATCATGGCCGGCTTCGGCAACTTCCTCGTCCCGCTCATGATCGGCGCGCGCGACATGGCCTTCCCACGCCTCAACGCGCTCTCGTACTGGCTGTTCCTGCTCGGCGGAATCGTCCTGTGGCTCAGCTGGTTCTCGGACGGCGGCGCGCCGCACGCCGGCTGGTGGTCGTACCCGACGCTGTCGGAGGCGATGCCGTGGGCGAGCCCGGGCCACGGTCAGGACTACTGGATCCTCGCCATCCACATCCTCACGCTGTCCTCGATTCTCGGCGCGATCAACTTCATCGTGACGATCCACAACATGCGCACGGCCGGGATGACGTGGATGCGCATGCCGCTGTTCGTGTGGGCGATCGAGACGTACTCGATCCTCCTCTTGCTTGCGATGCCGGCGATCTCGGCCGCGGTCACGCTGCTCCTGCTCGACCGCCAGGGCCTCACGCACTTCTTCATCCCGGGGGAGGGCGGGAGCATCGTCCTCTACCAGCACATGTTCTGGTTCTTCGGGCACCCCGAGGTGTACATCATGGCCCTGCCCGCGTTCGGGATGATCTCCGAGATCATCCCGGTCTTCTCCCGAAAGCCGATCTTCGGGTACAAGGCGGTCGCGTTCTCGACGCTCGGGATCGCATTCTTCTCGATGCTCGTGTGGGCGCACCACATGTTCACGACCGGGCTCGGGATCGGCCTCGACGGCTTTTTCATGATCTCGTCGATGGTCATCGCGGTGCCGACCGGGATCAAGATCTTCAACTGGCTCGCGACGACCTGGCGCGGGAATCTCCAGTTCGACTCGCCGCTGCTCTTCGCCCTCGGCTTCATCGCGCTCTTCACGTTCGGCGGGCTGACGGGGATCTTCCTCGCGGCATTCCCCGTCGACTGGCAGCTCAACGACACCTACTACGTCGTCGCGCACTTCCACTACGTCGCGTTCGGCGGGATCGTCTTCGCGCTGTTCGCGGGGATCTACTACTGGTGGCCGAAGATGTTCGGGCGGATGCTCGACGAGCGCCTGGCGAAGCTCAACTTCTGGCTCTTCTTCGTCGGCTTCAACCTGACGTTCTTCCCGATGCACCTGCTCGGCCTGCTCGGGATGCCGCGGCGCATCTACACGTACCACCACGGCGGCTTGTGGACGATCTACAACGTGATCTCCACGGTCGGAGGCGCGTTGACGGCGGCCGGGGTCCTCGTGTTCGTCGCGAACATCTGGATCACGCATCGGCTGCGGAAGGGCGCGCGCGTCGGGAACGACCCGTGGCTCGCCGACACGCTCGAGTGGTACACGAGCTCGCCGCCGCCGGCGCACAACTTCGACTCCGTCCCGTACGTGACGAGCGCGCGGCCGCTGCGCGACCTGCGCCGGCGGCTCGAGGAGGGCATCACATGAGCGGTGTCGCGCCCGGTCCCTGGCTGCGCCTGTCGGCGCTCGTCGCCGCGGGCGGGACCGTGCTCGCGGTCGTCTCCGGCGCGGGTGGGCTCGGGACTGCGCACCGGTTGATTGCGGCACTCGTCGCTCCGCCGCTCGCTGCGCTCGTCGTCTCCGCGTGGTTCGCGCACCGGCGCCTTGTCGCGCCGTCGCTCGCGGCCGCGGCGCTCTTTGCGGCTGCTGCTGCGGTTCCCGGCCGTGGGGCACACGCGACGCTCGCGGGGCTCGCGCTCGCCGCGCTCGCCGTTGTCGGCGTCGAGAGCTTCCGCGGCGAGCGGATTCCGTGGGGCGCGTGGCAGGACTACGTCGCGCTGACGAAGCCGCGGATCATGTCGCTCCTGCTGGTCACGGGCTTCTGCGGGATGATCGCCGGCGCCCGCGGCTGGCCCGGCACCGGCACTGCGATCGCCGCGATGACGGGTCTCGCGCTTGCGTGTGGTGGCGCCTCGGCGCTCAACCACGTTCTCGACCGCGACATCGACCCGCTCATGGGCGAGCGGACGAAGTCGCGTCCCGTCGCCTCGGGACGCGTCCCCGCGAGCCGCGCGCTCGAGTTCGGCCTCGCGCTCTCGGCGTTCTCCTTCGTCCTCCTCGCGAGCGCGGTCAACGTCCTCACCGCCGTCCTCGCGCTCGCCGGGGGCGCGTTCTACGTCATCGTCTACACGCGCTGGCTCAAGCGCTCCACCTCGCAGAACATCGTGATCGGCGGAGCCGCAGGCGCCGTGCCGCCGCTCGTCGGCTGGGCCGCCGCGACCGGGCACATCGGAATCGCAGCGTGGATCCTGTTCGTCATCGTCTTTGTCTGGACGCCGCCGCACTTCTGGGCGCTCGCGCTGCTCATCAAGGAGAACTACGCCGCCGCGAAAGTGCCGATGCTCCCGGTCGTGCGCGGCGAGCGCGAGACGGCACGGCAGATTCTCCTCTACTCAGTTGCGCTGGTCGGCGCGACGCTCTTGCCCTGGGGCTGGGGCGGGGCCGGGCCGGTGTACGTCGTGTGCGCGCTCGCGCTTGGCGCTATCTTCGTCGGCATGGCCGAGAAGCTCCGCCGCGACACGACGCCCCGCCGCGCGATGCTTCTCTTCCACTACTCGCTCCTCTACCTCGCGCTGCTCTTCGCGGCGCTGGCTGTGGACGCCGTCGTCTGATGGATCCCGAGCTCGCACGCCGCAACACACGCTTCGGCTTGCTCCTGTTCGCGGTCTTCCTGCTGCTCTTCGGGGGCTGCATCGGGGTCGCGTTCCTGTATCTCCACTTCTCGTAGTGGAGGGCATCTGGCTCGCGCGGCCGGATGAGCCTCGCGCCGGCACGCCGGTCGCAATCAAGGATTTGCTCGACACCGCGGGGTTGAGGACGACGTACGGGTCGGCGCTCTTCGTCGACCACGTCCCCGCCGAGAGCGCCGAGTCGGTGCGTCGGCTCGAGGCGGCAGGCTATGCCGTCGCGGGCAAGACGAACCTCCACGAGTTCGCGTACGGGATCTCGTCCCAGAACGAGCACTTCGGGACCGTGCCGAACCCGGCCTTCCCGGGGCGGATTGCGGGCGGCTCGAGCGGCGGCTCGGCGGCTGCGGTCGCGGCGGGCGAGGTCGAGCTCGCGCTCGGGACCGACTCGGCGGGCTCGATCCGGATCCCCGCCGCATGGTGCGGAGTCGTCGGCTTCAAGCCGAGCTACGGGCTGGTTCCCGCGGACGGCTGCTTCCCGCTCGCGCCGAGCTTCGACGTCGTCGGCCCGATCGCCTCGACGGTCGGGGGCTGCGAGGAGCTCATGCGCGCGCTCGTCCCGAGCTTCGCCGGTGAAGACGTGTCCCGCGAGCTCGAGGTCGGAGTTGCGTGGCTCGCGTACGCGGAGCCCGACGTGCGCGCCGGTGTCGCCGCGGTGGCGGAGCGCTTCCCGCGCCGTCGCACGGTCGAGCTTCCGCTCGCGCCCGAGAACCGCGCCGACTTCATGCTCGAGGTCGCCGACGTCCATCGGGCGCTCTTTCCGGGCAACGAGGAGCTCTACGGCGAAGGCGTCCGAGCGAAGATCGAGCGCTGCCTCGAGGTGACGGACGCGGAGGCGGCCTCGGCCCGGCGCGAGCGCGAGGAGTACCGCGAGCGCGTCGAGGAGGCTCTGGCGGGGATCGACCTGCTCGTCACGCCGAGCGTCCCGTTCGCCGCCCCGCCGGCCGATGTCGACGAGGCCACCATCCGCTTTCCCGGGACGATGTTCACGTACCCGTTCAGCGCCCTCGGCTGGCCCGCGCTCGCGCTACCGCCGTACGTGCAGCTCGTCGGTCGGCACGGTCAGGACGCCCTCGTCCTCGCGGCGGGACGCCTCGCCGCCGCTGAATAGGATCGCGGGCATGCGCGTAGCGCCCGCTCGGCTGAATCGGCTTCCGGAGCAGTATTTCGGGGCGTTGCTCGGACGCGTGGCTGCTGCGGCCGGGGAGGGCGAGCCGCTTGTCGACCTTGGACGGGGTAATCCGGAGATCGGGCCTCCTCCTCATGTTGTGGAGGCATTGGCCCGCGCTGCAGGACGGGCCGACGTGCACGGGTACTCGCCGTTTCGGGGGCTGCCCGAGCTGCGGGCTGCGCTCGCCGAGCGGTACCGCACGCTCTACGGGGTCGAGCTCGATCCGGACTCCGAGGTCGCCGTCGTCCCGGGGACGAAGACCGCCATTGTGGAGCTGAGCCTCGTCCTCGCCGAGGAGGGGCAGGTTGTCCTGCTCCCCGATCCGCACTACCCGGACTACCCGACGGGCCCGGCACTGGTCGATGCTCGGATCGAGTACGTGCCGCTCGACCCGGAGCGCGGCTGGGCGCCGCGGTTCGACCAGGCACCCACCGAGGACGTAGCGGCGGTCTACCTCAACTACCCCTCCAACCCGTGCGCCGTCGTCGCGCCCGACGGGGCGTTCGGGGATGCGATCGCCTTCGCGCAGCAAACCGGTGCCGTGGTCGTGCACGACTTCGCCTACGGCGACCTCGTCTTCGACGGGCGCGAACCGCGGAGCTTTCTCGCAACTCCGGGCGCGAAGGAGACGGGCGTCGAGATGTTCTCGATGTCCAAGACGTACGGGATGGCCGGCTGGCGCGTCGGGTTCGTCGTCGGCAACCCCGAGATCGTCGAGCGGATCAACCTGCTCAACGACCACTGCCGGGTCGGGATCTTCCGGCCGATCCAGGAGGCCTGCATCGCGGCGCTGTCCGGGCCCGAGGACTCGGTGGCAGAGCGGCGCGACACGTACCAGCGGCGGCGCGACCGGGTTGCCGAGGCGCTCGGGCCGGTGACATGCGAGGGGACGTTCTACGTCTGGCTCGAGCTGCCGGAGGGCGTGACGTTCGAGAGCCTGCTCACCGAGCAGCGGGTCGCGGTGGCGCCCGGCGAGGGGTTCGGCCCCTCGGGCCGAGGCTGGGCACGGCTCTCGCTCGCGGTCGACGACGAGACCCTCGAGCGCGGTCTCGACCGGCTGGCGCCCGTCTTCTCGCGCTAAGCGACCGCCGCGAGCACCGCGGCCTCGTAGATCGGGTCGCGCGTGAAGCGCTCGAGCTCGTCCGAGAGGACGTCGCTCGGCGCAGGCGGGTCGCCCGGCGGAAGCGGCACGGCCTTGCCGTCGAGCTCGACGCCTTGCAGGGTCTCCGCGTCCTCGTGCTCGAGGTCGATCTCGGGACGGTCGAGGCGCGAGCGGAGCCAGCCGACGAGGAGCCACGCCTGCGCTTCCGTCCCCGTGACGCCGAGTTTGTCGACGTCCGCGATCCCCGGCCACAACGTCGCGAGGTGCGCGCGCCAACGCGACGTCCGGGCCCACGCGATGTCAGACGCCGCGCAGCGCGGGAAGATCTGCGCGAGCTGTGTGTAGGCGTGCGGCACGTCCTCCCACTCCGTCGAGTCGACCACGAGCCGGTCGGTGAGATCGACGAGCTGCTCGAACTCGGTGTGGCGCCACGGCGGCTCGCCGCGCCACCGCAAGAAGACCGGCAAGTCGGAGATGAGCAGCTCCTGGACGACGCTCGCCGGCGCCTTCGCCCGGTCGCCGCGCAGGATCAGCTCCACGACCTCGGTGACGATGCCGCGATCGGTTCCCGGCACCTCCCAGCGCTCGACCGACGCCCGCGCGTCGATGCGGCTGTCGCCCGCGTTCGGCTCGGGGAAGAGGAGGATCGTCCGCGACGGGTGCCGCTCCGCCATCCCCTCCAGCGCCGAGCGCGCCAGCTCGCGCCAGCCGTGCGGCACCCACGCGATGTGCGTCATCACCGAGGCGCGCATCGACGGCGTCGCGGCGGCGGCGGCCGAGCGCAGCTCTGCGAGCGCCGCTTCTACGACGGCGAGGCGAACGCCCTCGCCCGACCACGGTGCTAGTGCCGACGCCATGAGCGGCCGTCGCGGTGGAGAAGATCGTCGGAACCGGGCGGCCCCCACGACCCCGCGGCGTAATTCGGGAACGCGGGCTTGTCCCGCTCCCAGCCGGCGACGATCGCGTCGACGAGCAGCCACTGTTCCTCGACCTCGTCCGCGCGCGTGAAGAGCGTCGAGTCGCCGAGCATCGTGTCGAGGATCAGCCGCTCGTACGCCTCGGGCATGCCCGTCCTGAACGTGCCGCCGTAGAGGAAATCCATGTGCACGGTCTGGAGCTGCATCCCCTGGCCCGGCACCTTCGCGCCGATCGCGAGGGAGACGCCCTCGTCCGGCTGGACATGCACCAACAGCACGTTCGGCCGCAGCCCCTCGGCAGCGGTCTCCTCGAACGGTGGGTGCGGCGCGCGCTTGAACTGGATCGCGATTGTCGTCTCGCGGCGCGCGAGCCGCTTGCCCATCCGCACGTAGAACGGCGTGTCCGCCCAGCGCCAGTTGTCGACGTACAGCTTCGCCGCGACGAACGTGTCGGTCATCGAGTCGGTCGCGACGCCCTCCTCCTCGCGGTAGGCGACGACCTCCTCTCCCTCGACGAAGCCCTTGCCGTACTGGCCGCGGACGACCGACTTCGGCCCGGGCGTGTGCAGCGCCTGCAGCACCTTGACCTTCTCGTTGTGGACGTTGTTCGAGGTGAAGTCGATCGGCGGCTCCATCGCCGTCAGGGCGAGGAGCTGCAGCAGGTGGTTCTGGAAGATGTCGCGGATCGCGCCCGCGTTCTCGTAGTACCCGGCGCGTCCCTCGATCCCGATCGACTCCGCCACCGTGATCTGGACGTGGTCGACGAACTGCCGGTTCCAGATCGGCTCGAAGATGCCGTTCGCGAACCGCAGCGCGAGCATGTTCTGGACGGTCTCCTTGCCGAGGTAGTGGTCGATCCGGAAGATCTCGTCCTCGCGGAAACACTCGCGGAGCTTCGCGGTCAGCTCCTTCGCCGACGCGAGGTCGTGGCCGAACGGCTTCTCGACGACGATGCGCGTCCAGCCGCGATCGTCCTTTCGCTTCGCGAGCGCGTCGACGATCGTCGGGAACGCCGGCGGCGGCACGGCGAGATAGAAGACGCAGTTGCCGCCGAGCTCGTGCTCGGAGTCGAGCTTGTCCACGAGCTTGTGGAGCTTCTCCTCACCGCCCTCGTCCGCGAAGTCGGTTGTGACCCAGTGGAGCTTCTCGGCGAGCTCGTCCCAGACGTCCTGCCGGAACTCGTCGCGCGCATGCTCCTGCACCGCCTTTTGCATGTCCTTGCGGTACGCGTCGTCGCTGCCCTCGGTGCGCGCGACGCCCACGACCTCGAAGCGCTCGGGTAGGAGCCGGCGGACGGCGAGCGCGTAGAGCGCCGGCATGATCTTCTTGTGCGCGAGGTCGCCCGACGCGCCGAAGATGACGAGGACGCACGGGTCCGGGGTCTTGCGTAGCGAGAGCCCCTCCGCGAGCGGGTTCGCGGTTTCCGTCACTGCTCCGGGCTCTTCTCGAGATGCCCGCCGAACGCCTTCCGCATCGCGGAGAGCACGCGGTTGCCCCAGTCCGCCTCGCCGCGCGACGCGAAGCGGTCGAAGAGCGACGCAGCGAGCACCGGCGCGGGGACGCCTTCCTCCACCGCCGCCTGCACCGTCCAGCGCCCCTCCCCGGAGTCGCTCACCTTGCCGGCGTAGTCGTCGAGGTTCGGCGACTCGTGGAGTGCCTGGGCGGTGAGATCGAGGAGCCACGAGGAGATGACCGAGCCGCGGCGCCAGAGCTCGGCGACGGCAGCGACGTCGATCTCGTACTTGTAGTGGTCGGGGTTGCGCAGCGGCGTCGTCTCGGCGTCCGTCTCCTGCACGTGGAGCCCGACGTTCGCGTGCTTGAGGACATTGAAGCCCTCGGCGTACGCCTGCATGAGCCCGTACTCGATGCCGTTGTGCACCATCTTCACGAAGTGGCCGGCGCCCGTCGGGCCGCAGTGGAGCCAGCCCTCCTCCTCCGGCGCGTGGTCGCCTTTGCGGCCGGTCGTGCGCGGCGCCTCGCCCGGGCCGGGCGCGAGCGCCTCGAAGACGGGCACGAGCCGCTCGACCGCTTCGTCGTCGCCGCCGACCATGAGGCAGTAGCCGCGGTCGCGCCCCCACACGCCGCCGCTGACTCCGGCGTCGACGTAGTGGATCTTCTCCTCGCGCAGCTCGGCCTGGCGGCGGAGGTCGTCGATGTAGTACGAGTTGCCGCCGTCGACGATCGTGTCGCCCTCGCTGAGGTGCGGCACGAGCTCGGTGAGGATCGAGTCGACGATTCCCGCGGGGACCATGAGCCAGACGGCACGCGGCGCGTCGAGCTGCTGCACGAGCTCCTCGAGCGACGACGCCGTCGACTCGACGTTCGGATCGAACGTCTGGAGGTCGTGACCGGCGGCACGCAGGCGCTCGGTCATGTTCGCGCCCATCCGGCCTAGACCCACCATGCCGAGTTGCATGCCTAATTCTCCCAGTGGATGCGGGCAACGCGGCGGCCGCGTGCCTTGAGGGACTCGTAGTCTCCCTCCGCCTGCGAGCGGATGAACCGCCGGAAGCCGAAGTCCTTGCCGGGGATCGGCAGCTCCTCGCCGGGGTCGTCGACGACCTGGAGGAACAGGCCGGTGTTCGGGCCGCCCTTGTGCAGCTGGCCGGTGGAGTGGAGGTAGCGCGGACCGTAGCCGTGGGTGACGACGCAGCCGCTCTCGCGGCGGAGGCGGTCGACGAGCGGCGTGAGGTCGGTCGCGGGATCGACGAACGCCTGCACGCAGACGTAGTCGCCTTCCTTCGCCTGCGCGAGGAGCTCCTCGATCGAGCCGTCGTCCGGGAGCTCCGGCTCGTTGCCGGTAGCGAGCACCTCGTTCGTCTTGTCCTTCGCCGCCTGGACGTCGGGCTGGTCGAACGGGTTGATCTCGAGATACGCGCCCGCGACGGCGATGGCGAACTCCCAGCGGAAGAACTCTGCGCCGAGCGCGAGCGGGTCCGGGATCTCGGGCGTCGCTGCCTGGCGGTCATTGCCGTCGGGCGACTCGCCGGGGGCGGGGACGAGGCCCTTGCCGAGCTTGCCGGTCGACTCCGCGATGAGCTGTTCCGCCCAGAGCCCGAAGTCTCCCGGCGTGTCGGCGATGCAGATCTTGTCGCGGCCGTCGCGCCAGCCCTCGCCAAAGCCGGAGCCGAGCTCGTAGCCGGGATTCCCGTCGCCGGAGCGGCACGCCTCGCGCATCTCCTGCGCGCGTTGGAGCAGTGCGGCGGCGTCGATTCCCATCAGCACGGCGGGGACGATGCCGAACGGCGAGAGCGCGGAGTAGCGGCCGCCGATCGAAGGCTCGCCCGCGAAGACCGCGCCGAAACCGCGCTCGCGCGCGAGATGCTCGAGCTCGGAGGCGGGGTCGGTGACCGCGGCGAAGTGGCCAGGGAGCTTGCCGCCGGTCTTCTCCCAGAAGTACTCGGTGTGCGAGCGCGTCTCGAGCGTCGAGCCCGACTTCGATGCTGCGACGAAGAGCGTGCGGTCGAGGTCAATCTGCTCCTCGAGCCGGCGGATCGCCCGCGGGTGCGTCGTGTCGAGGACGTGGAACGAGTCGACGTGGAACGTCCTGCGTAGCACCTCCGGCGCGAGCGACGATCCGCCCATCCCGAGCAGGACGACGTCGTCCACCTCGTTTCGCAGCGAGTCGGCGAAGCGGGAGATCGTGTCGAGCATCTCCTCGACGCGCAACGGCTCGTCGAGCCAGCCGAGCCACTGGGCCTCGTCGCCGCCGGTCCAGACCGTCGCGTCGCGCTCCCAGATCCGCTCGGTCAGCTCGGTCACGCGGCGACGGTCTCGCGCTTCGCGGCGACCCCTTGGAGGAGCTCCTCGAAGGAGTCCGCGAACTTCTGCACGCCTTCCTGCTCGAGCGTGAGCACGACGTCGTCGTAGTCGACGCCCGCCTCCGCGAGATCCGCGAAGACCTGGTGCGCCTCGTCGATGCCCTCGGTGACCGTGTCGCCGCGCACCTCGCCGTGATCCTGGAACGCCTCGATCGTCTCGAGCGGCATCGTGTTGACGGTGTTGGGCCCGATGAGCTCCTCGACGTACATGACGTCGCGGTACTCCGGGTTCTTCGTCGACGTGGACGCCCACAGCGGCGCCTGCACCCGCGCGCCCTTGCTCTTCAGGTACTCCCAGCGCTCGCCCTGGAACGTCTCGAGGAAGTGCTCGTATGCGAGCTTCGCGTTCGCGATCGCGAGCTTGCCCTGGAGCTTCTTGTTGCCGAGTGCCTCGAGGCGCTTGTCCGCCTCGGTGTCGACGCGCGAGACGAAGAACGAGGCGACGGAGCTGATCTTCGTCGGATCCCCGCCGCCGGCGATCAGGCGCTCGAGGCCACGGAGGTACGCCTCGACAACAGCCTTGTAGCGTTCGAGGGAGAAGATGAGCGTGATGTTGATGGAGGTGCCGTGCGCGATGCAGTCCTCGATCGCGGGCAGGCCTGGCTCCGTCGCGGGGATCTTCACGAAGAGGTTCGGCCGGTCGACCTCCGTCGCGATCCAGCGCGCCTGGTCGAAGGTCTTCTCCGTGTCGTACGCGACGCTAGGCAGTACTTCCATCGAGACGTAGCCGTCCCACGGCGACTTCTCGTGCACCGGCGCGAGGACGTCGCACGCGTCGCGGATGTCGTCGAGCGCGAGCCGGAAGAAAATCTCCGTCGCGTCGTCCGTCTCCGAAAGGAGCTCCTTGATCTGCTCGTCATAGGCGTCGCCCTGCGAGAGCGCCTTCTGGAAGATCGTCGGGTTCGAGGTGATGCCGGTGACCGCGTCCTCCTTCATCATCCGCTTCAGCTCCCCGCTCGAGACGAGGTCGCGCGAGAGCGTGTCGAACCACACCGACTGGCCGCGTTCCGCAACCTTGTGCAGTCTCGACTCAGGCATTGAGCATCCCTTTCTCCATCTCGGCCACCTTTTCAAGCCTCGCGACGTACCGCTCTCCTCCGTCGAAGCGCGCGGCGAGGAACGCGGTCACGAGATCGGACGCGAGGCTCGGCCCGATCACCTCCGAGCCGAGGCAGAGGACGTTCATGTCGTCGTGCTCGACTCCCTGATGCGCCGAGTACACGTCATGGCAGATGGCTGCCCGGATCCCGGCGATCTTGCACGCGGCGACCGAGGCGCCGACGCCGGAGCCGCAGACGAGGATGCCCCGCTCGGCGCGTCCCTCCGTGATCGCGGCGCCGAGCTCGGCAGCCTTGTCGGGATAGTCGATGCGAATCGCGTCGGTGTCCGTGCCGAGGTCGGTGACCATGTGGCCCGCTTGCTGGAGCGTCTGGAGGATGCGATCGCGGAGATGGACTCCGCGATGATCGAACGCAACCGCGACGTTCATGCGACTTTGGCGAGCAGCGCTGTCGCGCGCGCGACGACGTTGTGGACCGTGTAGCCGAACTTCTCGAGGACGGTCGTGCCGGGCGCCGACGCCCCGAAGTGCTCGATCGAGATCGAGTCGCCCGCGTCTCCGACCCACTTCGACCAGCCGAGCGAGACGCCGGACTCGACGGAGAGCCGCGCCTTCACGTCCGGCGGCAGCACCTCGTCGCGGTACGCCTGCGGCTGCTCCTCGAACAGCTCCCAGCACGGCATCGAGACGACGCGCACCGCGGTGCCGTCCTCCGCGATCTTGCGGCCCGCGTCGAGCGCGAGGCCGAGCTGCGCGCCGGTGCCGATGAGGATCAGGTCGGGCGACTCGGCGGAGTCCCAGAGCACGTACGCGCCGCGCTCGACGCCGTCCGCGGTCGCGAGGCCGGAGCGGTCGAGCGTCGGAACCTTCTCGCGCGAGAAGGACAGCGCCACCGGGCCGTCCTGCCGCTCGAGCGCCGCTTTCCACGCGTACGCCGTCTCGTTCGCGTCGCCGGGGCGCATGAACCAGAGGTTCGGGATCGCGCGCAGAGCCGCGTATGTCTCGACGGGCTGATGCGTCGGGCCGTCCTCGCCGAGGCCGACCGAGTCGTGCGTCCACGCCCACACGACCGGCAGCTTCATCAGCGCCGAGAGGCGCACCGACGGGCGCATGTAGTCGCTGAAGATGAGGAAGGTCGAGCCGTACGGCTTCACGCAGCCGCCGTGGACGCCGATCCCGTTGACGATCGCGCCCATCGCGTGCTCGCGGATGCCGAAGGCGATGTTGCGTCCCGTCCAGTCGGCGGAGAACACGCCGCTGCCGGTGAACTCCGTCTTCGTCGACTCGACGAGGTCCGCCGCGCCGCCGATCATCGTCGGCACCGCGTCCTTGAACGCCTGCATGACCTTTTTGCCCGCGTCGCGCGTCGCGATCTCCTCGCCGGCGTCGAACTCCGGCGGCGTCCACGGCCCGACGCGGCCTGCCCATGCGGCGTCCCAGCGCTCGCGCTCGGTCGGGAACGCCTGCGACCACGCCTCGAACCGCTGGCGCCAGTCGTCCTCGAGCTCCTGGCCGCGCGCGACGCCGTTCATGTGCTCGGCGACCTCGGTCGGCACGACGAAGTGCTCGTCGGGATCCCAGCCCATGACCTCCTTCGTCGCGCGCACCTCGTCCTCGCCGAGCGGGGAGCCGTGCGCGCCGGCGGTGTCGGTCTTCTTCGGAGACGGATAGCCGATGTGCGAGCGGACGATGATCATCGACGGCTGGTCGGTGACCTCCTGCGCCTCGGCAATCGCGGCGCGCAGCGCGTCGAGGTCGTTGACGTCGGCGACGTTCTGCACGTGCCAGCCCTGCGCCTCGAAGCGCGCGTGCTTGTCCTCGCGCGAGAAGGAGAGGGACGTCGTGCCGTCGATCGTGATGCGGTTGTCGTCGTAGAAGTAGATGAGCTGGCCAAGGCCGAGCTGGCCGGCGATCGAGCCCGCCTCGTACGAGATTCCCTCCATGAGATCGCCGTCGGAGCAGATCGCGTAGATGCGGTGGTCGACGATCGTGTGGTGCGGGCGGTTGAACGTGCCGGCGAGGAAGCGCTCGGCGATCGCCATCCCGACGCCGTTCGCGAAGCCCTGGCCGAGCGGACCGGTCGTGACCTCGATGCCCTCGGTGTGGCGGAACTCTGGATGGCCTGGCGTGGCCGATTCCCACTGCCGGAAGCGCTTGAGCTCCTCGAGCGAGAGGTTGTAGCCCGCGAGGTGGAGCGTCGAGTACTGGAGGATGCAGGCGTGGCCGGCGCTGAGAACGAAGCGGTCGCGGTCGGGCCAATGCGGCTGCGCCGGGTTGACGCGGAGCACTTCCTTGTAGAGGAGGTACGCGAGCGGCGCGAGCGCCATCGCGGTGCCCGGATGGCCAGCGTTCGCCTGCTGGACGGCGTCCATCGACAGCGTGCGGATGGTGTCGATCGAGAGTTGCTCGATGTCCTTCGGCGGCATCGGTCCTACGATAAGCGCCAGCCCTGTCCTAGGTCGGTGGAACTAAGCGGTGGACTGCGGGGTCAGCCGCTGGGCGGGCTCACGTCGGAAAGCGTCCCCGCCCATGTGACGTCGAAGCCGGTGAAGATTGTCCACCCGACATCGAGGTCCTCGATCGGAAAGTCCCGGGCGACCCATAGGAGGAGCCGATCCCGCTCGATCCGCTCAAACTCGATGCCGGCCGGCTGTGAGGTTGAGGCCCGTATGGGACCGCTTTCCGAGCCTGTCAACGGCGAAATCCAGATCCAGAGCTAACCGCCCCGCCGCTCGATCTGCCATTTTGCGAACCCGGTGAGCCTGATGTCCACGGCTAAGTCTTGCTCAGCGCGTCCCCTACGCCACTAGGCCAAAGCTGAGCGCAGTCGGCGTTCGGGCCGCGTTCGCGGGCGGTCCGGCCCCGATTAGACATGTCCGCACATGTCAGGGGTCTGACCCCCGACGTGGGCGCTGGACATGGCCGACGGGGGCACGGCCGAGCCGGACACCGGTGGCGTCTCGATTAGTCACGGAGTAGCTCCGCGCAAGCAGCGAGCCACGTGCGGGCGCGGTTGACGTTCGGGCCGTCGGGGGCGAGCTCGAGTGCTTCTCGTTGCACTTCCGTCATCGTTAGGAGAGCTTTGCGCGGATCCGGCTCCGCGAGTGCTTTCTCGATCCGCTCCACGAGGCGATCCGGCTTGATCGGGAGCGCGCCGACCCGCACCGCGAGCCGCTTCGCCGTCGGCGGGTGGACGCGGTTGAGCGCGAAGACGATCTGCAGCGTGCGTTGCGCGGACTCGACGAGCCACTCCATCCGCGCGAGCGCCGTGTCCTCGCGGGCGATGGTCAGGATCCCGCGCGGCGTCCAACCGCCCCAACGCTCCGCGGCTGCTTCGCAGCGCTCCGCGATGAGCGCGTCCGCAAAGCCGGCGAGCCGCTCCTGCGCGCTCGCGAGCCACGCGCCACCGCGGAGCGCAACGCCGTTCGCGATCGCCTCCGCGGAGCCGCCCATCGCGAACCGCTCCTCCGCGAGCTCGCGGTACCACCAGATCGTCTCGATCGACTGGCCGTCGAGGTAGCCGTGCACGCGGCGCGTCGCCGTCGCCGGGTCGCCCCACGTGTCGGTGTCCACGAGCCCGGCCGCCTCGCAGACAGCGAACGCCTCCTCGAGCGAGACGGGCTCCTCGGTGAGCACGAGCATCTCGATGTCGGAGAGCTCGTCCGCCACCCCGCGCGACACGCTGCCGGTGAGCACGACCTCGACGACCTCCGGCGGGAACGCGTCGGCGAGCCGCTGCGCGAGGGCGACAAGCTCGTCGTTCCTGCTCATCCGGCGTAGGAGAACGTCGAGCCGTAGCCGCACACGCCGCTGAGCTCGAACTCCAGGCCGGAGTCCGCGACGCGCAGCTCCTCGGTGATGAGCTCCTCGCCGCCCCGGTCATGGCCCGGGACGACGCACGAGACCGCGGCTTCGCCGGGGAAGCGGTCGCGGATCCGGACGGTGACGTGGTCGCGAACGCGTAACCACTGCCGCCGCGGCGTGTGGTCGACCTCGATCGGGACCCGGCGCACTGCGAGCAGGCGGCTCTCCTTCCACGCCCACGGGAAGTGCTCGAGGGCGTCCCCGCCGAAGCGCCCCGTGAAGATTCCCTCGAGCGCCTCGACCTGTTCGTCGCTCCCGCGCGCGTCGAGGTACAGCACCCAGTCCCAGGGCGAGCCCGGCTCGTCGTCGTCGAACCGGATCGCGATGGCCACGCCTAGTCCGGCGAGGTCGGTCTCGCCGACGCTCCCCTCCTCGATGACCCACGAGAGCGCGCCGTCGCAGACGCCGTGGGTCGAGCGGCCCACTGCCATCCCGTCCACGCGCCGGCACGGGCAGATCGGGTCGCAGTTGCACGACTCGAAGTAGCTGCCCCGGATGTGCCAAGTCGCCACCGGCCGAATCTACTCTGGGAGAGGTATGGCAGTCGTCATCGCATCGAACCTCCGCAAGGAGATCGCGGGCAACGTCCTCTTCGACGGCGTCTCGTTCTCCGTCGAACGCCGTGACCGCGTCGCCCTCTCCGGGCCGAACGGCGCCGGCAAGACGACGCTCCTCCGGATCCTCGCCGGCGAGACGGAGAAGCACGGCGGCGAGCTCGCGTTCCAGAAAGGGACACGCGTCGCGCTGCACGACCAGCGCCCGCCGCTCGAGCAGGCGATGTCGCTGCGCGAGTACGTCCTCTCCGGCGCGCGAGACCTCGTCGCGACCGAGGAGGAGCTGACACGCCTCGAACAGGCGATGGCCGAAGGGGCGCACGACCAGGCGACGCTCAACCGCTACTCCGAGGCGCAGGCGCGGCTCGAGCACGCCGGTGGCTACGGCTGGCGTGACCACGCCGCGTCCGTCCTCCGCGGGCTCGGCTTCGCGGAAGACGATCTCGATCGCCCGCTGCGGACGTTCTCGGGCGGAGAGCTCACGCGCGCGTCGCTCGCGCGCGCGCTCGGCGGCGACCCGGATCTGCTTCTCCTCGACGAGCCGACGAACCACCTCGACGTCGCGAACCTCGAGTGGCTCGAGCGCGAGCTCAACTCGCTCGACGCCGCCGTCATCCTCGTGGCCCACGACCGCTGGTTCCTCGAAGCCGTGACGACGGCGACGCTCGAGGTCGAGGCCGGCCGCGGGACGTTTTTCCCCGGCCCGTGGCACAAGTGGCGGCTCGAGAAGGCGTCGCGGATGCTGCACGCGCAGAAGGAAGTCACGCGCGTCCAGAACGACATCGTGCGCCTCGAACGCTTCGTGGAGCGGTTCCGCGCGAAGAAGAACAAGGCGGTGCAGGCGCAGGCGAAGCTCACGCAGATCGGCCGCCTGCAGGAGGAGAAGGCCGGCCACGCGGAGCAGGTCTCGCTCCTCTCTCGCAAGACGCGCGGGCTCGGGTTCGAGTTCCTCAAGCCGGCGCGCAGCGGCCGGACGGTGGTCGAGGCGAACGGGGTCACCGTCGCGATCGGCGAGAGCGATCGCGTCCTCCTGCACGACGCGACCTTCGCGATCGAGCGCGGAGAGCACGTCGCGCTCGTCGGGCCGAACGGCTCTGGCAAGACGACGCTGCTCGAGCGTCTCGTCAAAGGCGAGATCGGCTCGCTCGGCTACGGCGTCGAGGTCGGCTATTTCTCGCAGCAGGAGATGGAGCTCGACGCCCGCGGCTCCGTCCTCCAATGCGTGCAGACGATGACGGGACTGCAGCGGCCGGACGCGCAGAACCTCCTCGGCCGGTTCCTCTTCTCCGGCTGGGATGCGCACGAGAAAGCGGTGTCGGTGCTGTCGGGAGGCGAGCGTCGCCGCCTCGCGCTCGCGGTGACGGTTGCGAGCGGCGCGAATTTCCTCGTCCTCGACGAGCCGACGAACCACCTCGACCTCGAGAGCCGCGAGGCGCTCGAGGCGGCGCTCGACGCGTTCCCGGGGACGGTGCTGCTCGTCTCCCACGACCGCGCGCTGCTCGACGCGATCGCCGAGCGCACGCTCGCGATCGAGGACGGCGCGCTCAAGGCGTACGACGGCGGCTGGGCCGAGCTCGTCCAGCGGCGCGAGGAGCTTGCCGCACGCGCGAAGCAGGCACCGCCCGTCGAGAAGCCGAAGGCGGAGAAGCCGAAGTCTGCCCCGGCCCCGAAAAAGCAGCGGCCCTCGGAGCTCGAAAAGCTCGAGGCCGAGATCACAGCCCGCGAAGCGGAGGTCGCCGAGATCGAGGCGAAGCTCGCAAACGACTGGACGGACGTCGACGTCCTCGCCGCGCACAAGCGCAGCCGCGACGCGCTCACGGCGCTTCTCGAGCGCTGGGAGCTGCTTTTCGAGCAGGCGCAGGCGTAGGCTCGGGCAATGCGCCGGAGCGTGTCTCTCGCGATTGCCCTGACCGCCTGCGCGTCGTTGACCGCGTGCGGCTCGTCGTCGTCGTCGGCGCGGCCGTCGTCGCCGAAGGAATGGCGTGCGGCGATGGTCGCCGCAGCGCTCGCGCAGGGGTCGGTGCACTGGACGCGATTCATCGCCGTTCCGATGATCGAATGGCGACGCACTTCGGCGGACGTCACAACAGACGGGGGCGTGGAGCGGATCCTGCTTCGCCCGTGGTGCAAAGCCGAAATCCGCCTAGTCAACGACGTCGTCTACGAACGGGGCGATTCCCGCTGTCTCGGGTACACCCTCCGTCTGGCCAACACGAAGGCGGCGAGATACGCCGGGCGGTGGATCTCGATCCCGAAGGGCGACAAGCTCTACTCCGGGGCGGCCGACGGCCTGACGCTGACCTCGATCCTCCACGACGTCACTCCTCGAGGAGAGCACCTCGTAACGCAGACGACCGCTGATGGCCCAACGGGCCTGCTCGGCCCAACCGGCCCGGGAGGGCCGACTGGTGCTGCCCGGTCGGCGGAGTCGCTTGGAACGCTAGCCCCCACCCTTCTGACGGCCGGCCCGACTGGGCAGACCCTGTCGCTGCGCACGGGCGAGCCGCTACCGGTCGTTTACACGGACTTTTGCGTGATCTGCGTGGACATCGGGACGTTCAGCAGGTGGGGCGAGCCCGTACATGTCCAGGCCCCCGCGAACTCGACGCCGATCGCGACCGTCCGCCGCGGCTAGGCGACTCTTAAGGAACAGGGCTAGGCTCCCGCAATGAAGCGGATGGGACGGTTCGTCTCGGTCGTGGCAGTCGCCGGTTGTGGTGCTGCCGCCGCGTCCGCCGCGCTCACACCCCAAGCCGAGCTCACCGCGATGCACAACGCGGCGTACAGCAAGAACTCCGTCCACTATGTCGCGGTCAACTCGGAGCCCGGCTCGAGCGTCCGGATGGTGTGTGATGTCGGGCGGGGTAGAGGCATCCAGCGGGTCACCGTCACCCGCGACGGCCAGACCGGTTCCGCGCGGGTGATCGTCTACCGCCACAGCGTCTTCATCAAGGGCACCGCCTTCGGGATGCGTTCGTTCTTCGGCTTCTCGTCGATGCAGTCGACGAAGTACGCCAATCGGTGGATCTTCGTTCCGTACGCAAGCACTGCGTTCGCGGCTCTCTCCGATGGCGCGACCTTCGGCTCGTTCCTCGGGAGTCTCTTTCCGCCCAGTCAGCTGTCACTCGTGAAGGCAGGAAGCCTCATCGGCGTCCGCGGCATCGCGCACCGGGACGGTCTCACCGAGGTCGAGACCCTCTACGCACCCGCACACGGAACGCCGCTTCCCGTCAAGGCGACGACGACCTTCAAGGGTCAGACCGGCACGGACCGCTCAACCATGAGCCTGTGGAACGAGGCAGTCCCGATCACGGTGCCGGCGGATGCGATCCCCCTCAGCGTCGTCACCGGCTGAGCCGGGTCTAGACTTCGCGCGCACCCAGGCGTAAGATCGCGCCGTGCGTTGGATTGTGAGTCTCGTGATCGTCGTCGGCCTGTGCGTGCCACTGAGCGCGTACGGCTCGCCGTCCAGGCCGGACGCAGTGCTTTCGTCGATCGTTGACGAAGCCCTCGCGCAGACGTCCGTCCACTGGACTCAAGACGTCTTCAACGGCAGAGGGCATCGCCGGTGGATCTCGGACGTGAACACCCGCTCCGGCAAGCAGTGGGGGTACTTCGATTTCCCATTTGCAGGCGGAAAGGTGCAGGAATGGCTCGTCAACGGCGTCGTGTACATCCGGGGCAATGCGGCCGGTCTGCGGGATGCGATCCCCCTGAACAAGGCGCAGGCGGCGAGAGGCGCGGGGAAGTGGATCCTGATTCCGAGGCGTGACGCGTTCTACGGCGAGACGTCGGACGGGCTCACGCTCGCGTCGATCGTCGGGGACGAGACCGCCTCCGGGGATCTGAAAGTGGTCAAGACGACGGTGGACGGGACGCGCCTCATTGCGGTACAGGAGCAAGGAGGCTGGGAGGCGAGCCTGGCGGCACCGGCCAGCGGCGCCCCGCTGCCCCTCACCTTCGACGAGGTTCTCGAGCCGGGCGTAACGCTCCACGGCACCTTCAGCAAGTGGAACGCAGCGGTCAAGGTCGTGGCGCCGGCGAGGTCGACGCCGATCTCGAAGGTCCGCAGCGGCTAGCTCGTAACGGAATGACCACGCGCTGACTGGGCGTGATGGGCGAGTGCGATGCAAGGACGCAGGGAGCGTGAATAGCAGCGCTATTCGCGCGACCGAGGACGCGGCAGCGCGCCGCCCAGCGCGGCCAGGCGGCCCGTGCTTCATTGCGTTAGGAGCTCTAACTCCAGAAGCGCTCGAACGCGGAGTCGAGCGGGACGGCGGTGACGTCCGTCCACATGCCGTCGCGGAGCCGGATCACGAGCGCCTGCTCGACGTCGAGGTCGATGCCGTTGCGCGCGCCCATCGCGCGGTAGATCGCGACGGCCCACTCCTCGTCGGCGAACACGGTGTGCAGGCCGCTGCGATACGTCCCGCCCGTCTCGAGGCCGGTGCGGCGGAGGAACTCCATCACCTCGACGCGTCCGTGGTACTCGCCGGACATGACCGTGTCTCCCGGAACGCGCCACGTGATGTCGCGGTCGAACGCGGCGGCGATCGCCTTCGGGTCGTGACCGAACGCCGCGAAGACGCGCCGCACGAGCGCGGCGTTGGGATGCTCGGGCGCGCTCACGCGGCGTCGCCGCCGGTGAGCGTGACGACGACCGCCTCTGCGATCGCCTTGAGCGGCCGGCCCGACGCCTGGCTCGCCTTGCGCAACCGCGCGAACGCGTCCTGCTCGCTCAGCTTCTCGCGCTCCATGAGCAAGCCCTTCGCCTGCTCGATGACCTTGCGGGCCGCGAGTGCGTCCGCGAGCGACTCCGCCTCGGCTCGCAGCGCCTGCAGCTCCTCGTGGCGCGCCCGCGCCGCCGCGATCGCGGGGAGAAGATCCTGCTCGCGGAACGGCTTCACGAGGTAGCCGAACACCCCGGCCTCGACCGCGCGGGAGACGAGCTCGGCCTGGCCGTACGCCGTGAGCATGACGATCGGGATGGGCCGCTCCTCGAGGATCCGCCGCGCCGCCTCGATCCCGTCGAGCTTCGGCATCTTCACATCGAGGATCGCGAGCTCGGGCTGCTCGGACCGCGCGAGCGACACAGCTTCCTCGCCGTCCTTCGCCTCGGCGACGACGTCGTAGCCCGCGCGCTCGAGCAGCTGCTTGAGGTCGAGGCGGATGATCGTCTCGTCCTCGGCGATCAAGATCCTCATGCGCCCACCGCGTTCCTGAGGCGGATCGCGCTGAAGTCATCGGCCGTCTCCCGCACGGTCTCGAACAGCGGTAGGAGCGCCGGAACGACGCGCACCTCTATGCCGGCCGACGCGTGCCGGTCGAGCAGGTCGCCGACCTCGACGAGCTCGAGCGGGACGACGGTCTCGCGGGAGATGAAGAACTCGTCCCATGGCTCGAACGTCTGCGGCGGGAGCTTGTAGGCGTAGAGCCGCGTCGAGCGCATCCGATCGAGCCAGTCGCTCTCGAGCGCGGCGATTCTGCGCTCGCCCTGCCACCAGCAGACGCGAGGGCACTCGCGCGGAAACCAGTAGACCCACTCGCGATCGCTCCCGACCGCCCACACGAGCGCCTCGTCGAGTTGGTGGAGCTCGCGGTGGTGCGGGACGAAGACCTCGATCGTCGGGTCCTCGCTGAAGTGCCAGATCTCCTTCACGGGAGCGCTCGCAGGATCTGTGCCGGCTCGGGCCAGAAGAGAAGCCCGGCGGCTTCCTCGCGTGGCAGCCAGCGGTACTCGTCGTGCTCCTCGTTCAGCGCGGGCTCCCACCCCGTCTCGACATCCACGAGGAATGCGGCGACGTGAACGCGGAGGCCCGGCTCGGATTCCCAACCCGCGCGAACGTAGGCGAATTCCCCGAGCCTTTCGAGCGGCCCGGCCTCGAGGCCGGTCTCCTCGCGCAACTCCCGTACCGCGGCGGCGTGTGGCTCCTCGCCGTCTTCGACCTTGCCCGCGATCGTGTGCCAGTAGCCGCCACCTTCGGGAGAGCGATGGGCGACAAGGAACTCGTCTCCCCGCCGGACGTGGATCATCACCTCCGACCACTCGGTCACGGCAGCATTTCCACGATCTCGCGCGGCTCGGGCCAGTAGAGAAGCTTGAGCGCGTATCCGGGGCTGCACCAGATGTACTGGTCGTGGCCCCGTCCGAGGGCGGGCTCCCAGCCGGCGGGCGCGTCGGCGACGAACGCATCGACCTGAATCTCGTGATGCGTGAAGGAGAAGTCGAGTGGCGCGACCGTCGTTGAGAGCTTCGCTATCTCGGACAGCGCGCGGACGGCCGCCTCCTCGGGGGTCTCGCCCTCCTCGACCGGGCCGGCGATGAGATGCCAGAACCCGCCGTTCCCCGGAGAGCGGTGGACGACGAGGATCTCGTTTCTCCGCCGCACCGCGACGATCACTTCGTTGGGGCTCATCGCGTGATGATCTTCATCGGTCGGATCTCGGCATGCATCGCGCCGCTCATGATGGCGGGATCGTCGGCGATAGGCCGGCTCATGCCGGGAACACGACCTCGGCGCGTGGGCCGTTGAGCGCGAAGCTGCCCTGGAGCTCGTCTGCGACGAGCGCGCGGACGATCGAGAGGCCGGTCCCGTCGCGCGCGCCGTCTGTCCCTGCGCCCTCGTCTGCGATCGCGAGGACGACGTCGCCGTTCCGCTGCGCGAGCTCGATCTCGACCCGCCCCGCGCCGTGCTCGAGCGCGTTCTGGAGGAGCTCGGAGAACACGAGCGCAAGCGCGGTCGCGCGGTTGCCTGCGAGCGACACCTGCTCGAGCCGCGCGCTGACGTCGCGGCCGCCGCCGATCCCCTGCACGAGCATCGCGCGCAGGCGGTCGATGAGCTCGGCGAGCTCGACGTCCTCCTCCCGCTGCTCGGTCAGCGCCTCGTGCACGGCCGCGATCGCGAGGATGCGGTTGACGGAGTGCTCGAGCGCCTCGCGCGGGTCGACTCCGGGCGCGTTCGCCTGCAGGCGCAGGAGCGAGGCGACCGTCTGGAGGTTGTTCTTGACGCGGTGGTGGATCTCTTGCGCGAGGACGCCGCGCATCACGGCGCGTCCGTGCTCGAGTGCGACGGCCGCGTGGTGCGCGATCGCCTCGAGCAGCGCGCGCTCCTCGTCGGTGAACGGGACGTCCTTGTCCGCGACGAGCTCGCCGATCACGCGTCGCTTCCACCGGAGCGGGGTGCGCACCGCGTGCTTGCCGGGTTGCCCCTCGGGCCACGCGATGCGGCCGTCCTCGAGCACGAGCGCGGCGCCCGTCGCCACGACCGCGTCCATCGTCGTCTTGACGATCGCCTCGAGGGACGCCTCGAGGTACAGCGACTCGGAGACCGCCTC
>JAWVDC010000051.1:0-37628 GCA_033857715.1 Gaiellaceae bacterium
CGGGGAGCGTCGGCTCGACCAGGTCCGCCTTGCGCTCCGCGGCGGGATACAGGACGGCGGCGTCGACGGGGTGGAGGGCGCGCTGCGTGAACGGCGAGAACGCGCGCACCGACTCGATCTCGTCGCCGAAGAACTCGACACGAAGCGGCTCGCGCCCGGTCGTCGGGAAGACGTCGATGATGCCGCCACGAACGGCGAACTGGCCGCGGTCGTTCACGCGCTCGGCGCGCTCGTAGCCGGCGAGCGCGAGCGACTCGGCGAGCGTGTCGACGCCGGGCTCGAGTCCCGGGCGCACTTCGACCGGGGCGGGCCGCGCCTCTGCCGGCGGCAGGCCCTCCGCGAGCGCGCGCGCCGAGGCGCACACGAGCCCGCCGCGCGCGAGGACGTGGATCGCCCGCGCCCGCTCGCCGACGAGGTGCGGCGGGGGCGCAAGGCCCGACTCGTACGACACGCCGCGACTCGGCAGCAGCCCGACCGCGTCGTCTCCGAGGAACCACGCCGCCGCGTCTGCGGCGTCGCGCGCGTCGGCGTCCTCAGGCAGCAGGATGACCAACCCGCGCCCGAGTTTCTCGTGGAGCGTCGCGAGGAGCGGCGGCAACGCGGCCTCCGAGACGCGTGCGCGGGTCGGCAACGCGTCTACGAACGCAGCGACGCGCTCGTCCTCGACGAGATCGCGTATGACGGCGTGGAGTACTGGGCGGTCCATGACGAAGGGCGGAACCCGGGGTTCCGCGGGGGTTGATGGTACTCCGCCCGATCACCGCGTACTCTGCAGGACGTGCGTGGGGGTGCGCATTTTGGGCCACTGAAGGAACGTCCGTTCCGGCTGCTCTGGCTGGCGCGGACCGGCTCGTCGGTCGGGGACGCCCTCATTCCCGTCGCGCTCATCTGGGCTGTCTTCCACGACCTGCACAGCCCGACGGGCGTCGGGATCGTCCTTGCGTCGTACTTCGGCGCGAGCGCTGCGGTGACGCTTGCGGGCGGAGTCTTCGCGGACCGGCTCCCGCGCCGCGCTGTGATGATCACGGCCGACCTCGTCCGCGTCGGCACGCAGAGCCTGACGGCAATCCTCCTCTTCCGCGGCACCGCGCACGTGTGGGAGATCGCCGCGCTCCAGGCACTCGCAGGCGCGGCGACGGGCTCGTTCAGTCCCGCCTCGCTTGCATTGCTCCCGCAGACGGTGAGCGCCGCGCGACTGCAGGAGGCGAACGCGCTCATCGCCATGTCGCGCGCTGCCGCGAGGGTCTTCGGGCCTGGCGCATCGGGCGCGATCGTCGCGGTCGCAGGGGCCGGCTGGGTGTTCGCGATCGACGCGGCGAGCTTCCTCTTCAGTGTCGCGTTCGTCGCGGCGATGCGCATCGAGGCGCACGTGCGTCCGGTCGCCCAGCGCTTCTGGAGCGACCTCGCAGACGGCTGGCGCGAGGTGCGCCGCCACCGCTGGCTCACCGCCGGGTTCCTCGGCTACGGGCTCGGGAACTTCGGCGTCGGCTTGTACGTCGTGCGGGGCTCACTCGTGGCGATGGACAAGCTCGGCGGCGCGTGGGCCTGGGGCCTCGTCGGCGTCGCGGCGGCGGTCGGCGGTGTGCTCGGCAGCGTCGTCGCGTACCGCATGCGTCCAAGCCATCCCGTCGCAGCGGCGTTCGCGATCTGGCCGCTGATGGCGGTGCTGCCGTTTGCGCTTCTCCAACCCTTCCCGCTGCCGGCAGTGATGGCGGCGGGGCTCCTCTTCGGCGGCGCGCTCCTCGTCGGCAACACGCTGTGGGAGACGGCGATGCAGCAGGAGGTCGAGCCCAACCGCCTCGCGCGCGTCGCGTCGATCGACACGCTGCTGTCGCTCTGCCTCCTCCCCGTCGGTCAGGCGGTTTCGGGGCCGCTCGCGAATGCGATTGGAGTGCACTCGACGCTCGTCCTCGCCGGGCTCCTCATGTGCATCCCGAGCCTTGCGGTCGTCGCCTTCGTGCGCGACGTGCGCGCGGTCAGCTCTCTAGGGCCGGCGGGGGAGTCTGCCGCTCGGACGGGATAAAGAGGACGCGGCGCGCCCAGTCGGGCAGCCACCAGTTCGCCTCGCCGAGCAGCTTCATGAGCGCGGGCACGAGCAGCGCGCGAATGACGGTCGCGTCGAAGATGATCCCCGCCGCGAGGCCGATCGCGAACTCCTTGATCTCGAAGCCAGGAGCCGACGAGAGCACGAGGAACGCGAACATGAGGATGAGCGCCGCGCTCGTCACGAGCTTCCCGGTGCGCGCAAGGCCGAGCTCGATCGCGCGGTCGGTCGAGCCCGTCTCGTCGTATGCCTCGCGCATGCGCGTGAGCATGAAGACCTCGTAATCCATCGAGAGGCCGAACAGGAACGCGAAGATCATGAGTGGGATCCACGGCGTGATCGCCTGCGTCGCCGTGATGTTCCAGAGGGACGAGCCGTGACCCATCTGGAAGATGAACACGACGATCCCGAACGCGCCGCCGAGCGACACGAGGTTGAGGATCGCCGCCTTGATCGGCAGGACGATCGAGCGGAACGCACGGGCGAGCAGGATGAGCGTGAAGATCAGGACGAACGCGAGGACGTACGGGAAGTTCCCGTACACCGCATGGATGAAGTCGCGGTCTACCGCAGCAGGACCGCCGAGGGTCGCGCCGGTTCCCTTCAGCTTGGCGTTGACGTCGTTGATGATCCCTTGGATCCCAGGCGCAGCGCCGTCGATGTCGGGGAACGCCTCGATGAGCGCGTAACCCTGGCTACGCCAGCGTGGATCGACCGGCGCTGCCGCCCCGACGATGCCGGAAATGGCGCTCTCGGTTCCAGCCAGGAATGTCCCAGGGTCGCCGCCCATCCCATCGAGTCCCGTGGCATTCGTGTCGGGGTCGAGCGTGACGAGCGGCTTCATCACCCCGAGGGAGATGCCCGCCTTCTCGAGCATGTCGCGCCCCTCGATCGCCGTCCCGGCGCCGGGGAAGCTCCTCATCTGCGACTCGTTCGGATTGAGCTGGACGCCGATCCCTACGAGCACCGCGACGATCGCGATTCCCGTTACTGCGACCGCCCACGGCCGGCGCACGACGAAGCGCGCCCACCGTCCCCAGCCGCCGTCCTCCGGATGGCCGTGGTCGACGAACCGCTTCGGCAACACGCGCAGGGAGTTGATCCGCGTGCCGAGCACCGCGAGCAGTGCCGGCATCAGCGTGATCGCGGCGAGCACCGAGACGGCCGGGATGAGCATCCCGCCGATCCCGATCGACCGGATGAACGGCAGCGGGAGGATGAGCATCGACAGCAGGCCGATCGCGACGGTCGACCCGGAGACGATCACCGAGCGGCCCGCGTGCGTCATCGTCTCGACAAGCGCCGTCTCGACGTCCTCGCCCTCGCGCAGCTCGTCGCGGAAGCGGAAGATCATCAAGAGCGCGTAGTCGATCGATACGCCGAGGCCTACGAGCGCAATAAGGAACTGGACGATGATCGAGACGTCCGTGACGTACGTCAGCAACCAGACGAGCGTGAAGGTGTTGAGGATCGAGGCCACCGCCGCGAGGATCGGCATGAGGATCGCCGGCACCGTCCCGAAGACGAAGAAGAGGATGACGAGCGCGCCGAGACCGCCGACGAACGCCTCGACGAGCACGTTCCCGCCACCGCCTCCATGCGAGCTCGCCTCCTCGAGCGGGTCGTGGCCGGTGACGTTGACCTCGATCCCGCTCGGCAAGCCGTTCTGTGCGGCGTCGAGGATGTCGGCCGCGCCGCTCAAGGTTGAGAACGTCGCCTCGCCCGGCGGGTAGATCTCCTCGAACGTCGTGTGCTTGTCCTTCGAGACGTACATCGGGTTGTGGTCGGTCGTGAAGTACGAGCTACTGCGCGCGTAGGCGACGCGCGAGCCCATGTGCGCGGCCGGCACGGCCTTCGTGGCACGTTCCATCGCCGCCGCGATCGCCGTCGCGTTCGCTCCGGTCGTCACGTCTCCCGACGCGCGGAAGACCACGACATCGGGCGGGCGAATCCCCGTGCCGAACGCGTGCAGCGTCTTCTGGTTCGTCTCGTACGCGGAGTAGCCGGGGATCGAGAAGCTCTGGTACCAGCGCTTGCCGACCTGCCCCGCGGCGAAGCCGCCGAAGAGCGTGAGGACGATCCACGCGCCGATCACCTTCCAGCGGTGGCGCGCGACGATGTGAGCGAGTGCTGCGAGCATCCGCCGAAGAACCTACACCCGTCGGTTGATGTCGACCTGCGCCTGCGTCACGCCCTCGCGGACGAGCGTCTCGACCGCGTCGGCCGCGCTCGCGACGATCTCCTCGGCGTTCTCGTGCGGCTCGAAGTTCGCGAGCACCCAGTCGGCGAGCGGCCTCGGGTCGCCGCGCTCGGGACGGCCGACGCCGATGCGCAGCCGGAGGAAGTCCTGCGTGCCGAGCACCTGCGCGATCGAGCGCAGGCCGTTGTGCCCCGCGAGCCCGCCGCCGTCCTTGAGCTCGAGACGCCCGAGGTCGAAGTCGCCCTCGTCGTGAACGACGAGCACGTCCTCCGGGGCGAGCTTGAAGAACGCGGCGGCCTGCCCGACCGCGCGCCCGGAGTCGTTCATATACGTCTCCGGCTTGAGGAGCGGGAGCTTCTCGTCGCCGACGCGCACCTCGGCCATCTGGCCCGCGAACTTCGACTTCCACGAGCCGTCGTGGCGGCGTGCAAGCTCGTCGACGACCATCCAGCCCGCGTTGTGCCGGTTCCGGGCGTACTCGCGACCCGGGTTCCCCAGGCCGACGACCAGGAGCAAGGTCAGTGCCTCTCCGGTGGGTGTTGCCGTGCCACTGGCGCGCGAAAAGCAAGCGAGGCAAGGACGCAGGGAGCCTCGATAGCCAAAGCTATCGGGGCGACTGAGGACGCAGCATCGCGTCGCTTTGCAGCCGCCAGGGGCGCGGAGGACACCCGCCGGAGGGGCACCTACTCCTCGGAGCTGGCTTCGTCGCCGGAGGCTTCCGCCTCGGCATCGGGAGAAGCGTCTTCGCCCTCGGCAGCCTCGCCCTCGGCGGCCTCGCCCTCGGCCTCCGCAGCGGCGAGCTCCTCGTCGGTCGGCTCCGCGACCTCTTCCCGCGTCGGGGCGGTGATCGTCGCGACGACCGACTCCGGATCGTCGAGCAACTTCGTGCCCTCGGGAGCGGCGAGGTCGGAGATGCGCAGCGTGGCGCCGATCTCGAGCTCCGACACGTCGACCTCGATGTGCTCCGGAACCTCGAGCGGCAGCGCCTCGACGTTCACCTCGCGCAACACCTGCGAGAGGACGCCGCCCTCCTTGACGCCCGGCGAAGCGTCGCCGCCGGCGAGATGGACGGAGACGGACGCCGTGATCGGCCGGTCGAGGCGGACTTCCTGCAGGTCGACGTGCGTAACGCCTCCCCGCACCGGATCCACCTGGTACTCCTTGAGGATCGAGGCGTGGGTCTTGCCCTTGCCGTCGATCTCGACGTCGAGGATCGAGTGCAGGCCGGCGGCGCCCGTGAGCGCCCGGCGCAACTCGCGCTGCTCGATGCAGATCGCGACCGGCTCGCCGCTGCCGTACAGCACGCCCGGCACCAAGCCCCGCTTGCGGAGGCGACGGGTCTCGGCGGAGCCGAGCGTCTCGCGCTCGGTGACGAGCAGCTTTGTTCTCTCTCCGGCCATACCGGCGGCGGAGTGTAGCGTCTCGGTCGTGAACTTCGAGAGCTTGCTCGCCGGTTGGGACGGGGAACACGTGGTCATCCGGCATGACGAGGAAAGCGGCGCGTGGATGTTCGTCGGCCTCCACTCCACCGCGCTCGGCCCCGCGGTCGGCGGCACGCGCATGCGCGTCTACCCCACCCCGGCCGACGGCCTGCGCGACGTCCTGCGGCTGTCCGCTGCGATGACGCAGAAGCTCGCGGGGACGGGATACCCGCGCGGCGGCGGCAAGGCCGTGCTCGCGGTGCCCGGCGAGCTGCCGACCGGCGAGGCGCGGCGGCGCTTACTCCTCCGCTACGGCCAGCTCGTCGCGTCTCTCGGCGGCTCGTACCGCACTGCCGGCGACATGAACATCAAGCCGGACGATCTCGACATCGTCTCCGAGACCTGTCCGTGGGTCTACGGCGGCTCCGCGAGCGGCGGCGACAGCGGCCCCGGCACGGCGCGCGGCGTCTTCCACGGGATTCGCGCGACGGTCGAGCACGTCTTCGGCTCCGACGATCTCTCCGGCCGCTCGGTGCTCGTCCAGGGAGTCGGGGCAGTCGGCGCGAACCTCGCGCGCGAGCTCGCCGCCGCCGGCGCGCGCGTGCTCGTAAGCGACGTCGACGAGGAGCGCGCCGCGGCGACCGGGTTCGAGACCGTCCCGGCGAACGACGTCTTCGGCTTCGAGGTGGACGTCTTCGCTCCGTGCGCGGTCGGCGCGATCCTCAACAGCGAGACGATCCCGCTGCTCAACTGCCGCGCCGTCGCCGGCGCCGCGAACAACCAACTCCTCGAGCCGGCGGATGCGGACCGCCTCCAGGAGCGCGGAATCCTCTTCGCGCCGGACTACGTCGTGAACTCGGGCGGTGTCATCTACCTCATCGCCCTCGTCGACGAAGGTCGCGACGCGGACGGCATCGAGGCCGGCCTCGCGGGAATCGCCGACACGCTCCGCGGCCTGTTCGCCGAGGCCGAGGCCGGCGACATCACGCCGAGCGAAGCCGCGAACCGAATGGTCGCGCGGCGCCTCGCGGCGGCGCAGCCGTCCTAGCTACAGCTCGAGATCTTCGTCGCCGGCGCGCCGTTCACGGGCACGCGGTACGTCCACCAGCACTTCGTCTTCGGCGCGTTGTAGTTCGCGAGCAGCTCCTGCGAGTCCGGCGACCACTCCGCCGTCGGCCCGTACTTCATCGGAAGGAGATGTCGCACCTGCCCCGTCACGACGTCGACGACGGAGAGCGTCCCGAGCGTCCCGGTTCCCGATTCGAAGGCGATGTACTTGCCGTCGGGAGACCAGCCGAACACGGTCAGCACGTTCTTCGCGACGAGTGTCCGGCCCCTGCCGCCGGCGGCCCATTTGACGCGCAGCGCGACGCTGCTTCCCGCCCAGCGGACGTAGGCGATCCTGTTGTTCACGGGCGACCACAACGGCTGAAAGCCGACGCGTGCGATCTGGCGGACGTCAGTGCCGTTCGCGTGCGCCGTCCACAGGCCGAGCGCCTGGCCGGTGTCGGTGGCGGGATCGCGCTCGAAGACCACCCGCGTGCCGTCGGGGGAAAGGCTCGGCCACATGTTGTCGAACTTGCTCCCGCCGACGAAGCCGACGCGGCGCCCCGTCGCGAGGGACGTGACCCTGACCGGACCGGAGCACGTCACGCACCCGGGGAAATTCGGGCCGGAGGCGATCCGGGTCTTCGCCGCGTTGATGGCGAACGACGTGTCGTTGATCGTCGTCAGCAAGGTCGGCTCGCTGCCGGGCGTCGTGCGGTAGATCGGGCCACCGTCCACGAGCCAGAGGATCTCGTCGGCCTTCACCCACTCGATCTGACTCGGCGGGTCCTGGCAGTTGACGTTGCAGACGGTGTGCGCGAGCGGCTGAATGTTGGTCCCGTCGGCGTCCATCGTGCAGTACGCCTGGAGGATGCTGTTCGGGTTCCCTCCCCCGGTCGGCGTCGGCCAGCGCCGGCCGTAGTAGACGATCTGCGTCCCGTCCGGCGACCAGGTCGGAAGGATCACCTGCTGGCAGGGCGAGTACGTCGTCGTCGTGGCCGCGTGGCTCGTGCCCGCGACGACCGGGAGGAGGAGCACGACTGCCGCGAAGAGGAGGCGACGGGACATGCCGGGAGAGTAGATCTCGCCTCTAACGAGACTCTAACGGGCTAGAAAACGCCGTAATGAGGGGGTGCGGCGACGTGGCCGTCGCCGCTCCCCCTCGAGACAGCCGTCACCTACGGCGCTAGATCCCCGTAGATGTTCTGGTCTATTCCACCGTCGTGCGGGCAGAGGTCGCCGCTCCAGACGCCGAACGATCCCTTCTTGGTGTTCACCGTCTGCAGCGTGCGGCACTGATACACGTCGGCCGTCGCTTGGTCTTCGTCCTCGGTCGCTTCACGCGGATCCGAGCCCTGGACGGTGTCGCGCCAGTCCGTCCACACTGTGTAGGCGAAGCCGCCGAGGGAGGTCACCCAGAGGTAGTCGCCCGCGAACGGAACGGCCCGATTGTCGAACTGTTCATAGTTCGGGTTCGTCGTGACGTCGCTGATGCGCGTCTTGTCCGTCCAGGTCTGGCCGGCATCCGACGATGTCGCGCCGTACACGTCGAGCGACGGCACCGTCGTGCGGTCGTCGCAGTTTCCGATCGGGCGAGTGACGCTGTAGCAATGGTCGTTGCGGCTGTCCCACCAGATGGCGTGCAGGACGCCGCCGTCGGCCGAGATGTCCGGGAACACCTGATGCCCAGTCTGCTGGTCGTCGATCAGCGCGGGCTCCGTATGGTCGCCCGTCGCACCGTCATAGCGGATGAAGTACGTGCCCGCTTGACCTCCCACGCCGCGGCCGTCCGTGCCGTAAGTCGTCCCGGTCGACTCCTCCGTATCGGGCTTCGTCGGGTCGTAGACGATGTAGATCCACTCATGCAACGCGTCGAGCTGATCGGCCGTCGACCGGACTTGCGTGTCCCGCCGGAAGAACGTGTAGCCAGAGGCGCACGCATCCGCGAAGTCTCCGCAGTCGCGCGCGGTACCGGAAGACGCGTCGGCTCCCTCGTCCGACTCCGGATCGTCACGTACCAGCTGCGTCGGCACCGGCCCAGGCGAGGACTGATCCTGAGCGTCATTCGGGGTGAACGTCGTGACCAGACGCGGCGGAGCGAATGTCCTGCCGCAGTTGGACGACTTGACGACGTAGATCGCGTCCGTCGAGTGACCGACCGACGTGAAGGTGCGGAAGGTCACGTAGACGTGCCCGTTGTTGGTCACCGAGATGTCAGGGAACTGGAGGTCCTTCAGCGACGACTCCAACCGCATCGGCTGGCTGAAGGTGACGCCATGGTCTGTGGAGCGAGAGAAATAGATCGCGTTCGCGCCCCCGCCGTTGAATCGTGACCACGAGAAGTAGACGTTGCCGTCGCACGCTCCGCCGGTGCGGTCGACCTCGATCGCCGTTTTGTCATGGAAGATCCCGTTGCCGTTGGGCGCCGAGGAGCCGTGCGCGACGACGCTCGTGCCGTAGTACTCCAGCCCATCCTTCGTCGTGTCAGGGGCATCGGGGCCGTCCGGGTTGCGGAAGCGTGCGACGAACACGTCGCCGAACGTCTTCTTGCTTCCTGCCGGATCGTCGGAGCTCTCCGATCCGAAGTACGCGCGCCCGTGGTTGTCCCAGGCGATCACCGGATCGCCCGCACCCGCTGTCCGCGCACCCGAGAGGGCGCTGTACGGCGAGTGGTCCTCGGGGTAGCCCGGAACGAGCGAGCTCACCCAATTCGACCCGCTGTCGAGCGAGCGGTAGTAGCCGAGCCAAATCGGTCCCACTGCGCCGGCGCTGATCCCCTGGTCGTACACGCCGCAGTAGTCGTTCGAGCTACCGAGCAGAAGGCTCGTGTTCCGCGGATCAACAGCAACTGACGGCTCGTTTTGCCGTCCGTGCGAGATCGTGCATTCGTCGAGCGTCGCATCGGTGTACGGCACTCCGGTGGCGAGCGTGTACGCGCTCACGTATCCGGCGCCGCAGCCCGGATCAGGATGGCAATCGTTCGTCAACCGAGCATCGGCCCCCGGCGTGGAAGCACCCGCCACACCGACGCTCACAAGTACCGCGACGCACGCAAGAGCCGCGGCGACTATTCCCCTCTTCACAGCATCCCCCTTGTGGATTTTGCAGAGCAGCAAGTCCTACGCATGGACGCTTCGGGCTATCCCCGAACCCTCGGAACGTGAATCGTCCTCGTTGGGCCCTACGTTCTCGTGATGAAGATCGGCGTTCCGAGCGGGACGTAGCGGCGGAGCTTCAGGGCCGTCTGCGCCGACACACGCACGCAGCCATGCGACGCAGCCTTCCCGAGCGACGACGGATCAGGCGTGCCGTGGATGCCGAAGACGCCGCCGCCGGGCCATTCGGTGAGCTTCGAGTAGCCGCTCGTCTCCACCGCATAGGTGGTCAGGTACGGGTCGTCGTGCGGGACGAAGCGCGCGGTCGCGTAGAAGAGGCCGATCGGCGTCTCCATCCCGGGAGCACCGACCGCGACCTTCCCCCGCCACACGTGCTTGCCGTACCAGTAGAGGTCGATCCTCCGGGTATGGCGGTGGACTACGACCTTCGCGACCGTCGGCTTCAACGACACCGACCAGGCCGGGATCCAGCCGAGCCTCCCGTTCGGCCGGCCGGGCACGCTGATCCGGTACCAGAGCTGCCCGTTCGAGCCGACGCGGCTCCCCACGGCCAGGATCTCCTGCACGCGGTAGTCGCTGCGGAAGTAGTGGATGAGCCGGAGGACGGTTGCCTCGGGGTCGGGCTCCGCGCGGACGCGCACTCCGGAGATCTCCAGCGTGCCGGCGGCCGGGAAGGTGGTGACCGGCGCAGAAGCGGGGCTGCCGACAGAGGGCGTGGCGAGCGCGAACGCGACCGCCACTCCGAGCGCGACGGCGGTGAGGCACAGCTTCACAGCGCGACCCTTCATGGCCGCAGTGTGGCTCGGGAATCGCTTCCCGGGAAGGGCTGCGCCGCAGGCTTTTCGAACCGTTGACGTTAGAACAGCTGGTTCTCGCCGCCAAAGATCGCCGAAACCGAGTCGTCGGCGAAGACGTTCATGATCGCCTCGGCGAGGAGACCGGAGACGCTGAGAACCGTGAGGTTGTCGGGGCGGCTCCGCACGTCGGTCGGGACGCTGTCGGTGATGACGATCCGGTCGATGTCGGAGTTGCCGATCTTCTCGAGGGCGTCGTCGGAGAAGAGCGCGTGCGTGACGAAGACGTTGACCTCGGTCGCGCCCTGCTCCTTGAGCGCCCGCGCGCCGGCGATGAGCGTCCCGCCGGTGATGGTCACGTCGTCGCCGATGATCGCGACCTTGTCCCGCACACGACCGGTGACCTCGGTGATCTCGGCCCGCTCGTGCTCGGGCCGCATCTTGTGCATGATCGCGAAGCTCGCGTCGATCATCTCCGCGAAGCGGACGGCGTGCTTCGCGCGCCCCGCGTCGGGCGCGACGGCGACGACGTCGGGGCCCGTCAAGCCGAGGTCGCGGAAGTGCGTGGCGAAGAGCTGCAGCGCCGTCATGTGGTCGACGGGGATCGTGAAAAAGCCCTGGATCTGCCCGGCGTGGAGATCCATCGTGAGGACGCGGTCGACGCCGGCGAGCTGGAGCATGTCGGCAACGAGACGCGCGGAGATCGGCTCGCGCGGCTTCGCCTTACGGTCCTGGCGCGCGTACGGGTACCACGGGATGACCGCCGTGATCCGCTTCGCCGATCCGAGCTTTGCCGCCTGGGCCATGAGCAGGAGCTCCATGAGGTTCTTGTCCACCGGCGGGCAGCCGGTCTGGACGATGAAGACGTCGGCGCCGCGGATCGACTCGAGGTAGCGGCAGTACGTCTCGTCGTTCGCGAACGTCTTCAGCTCGACGTCGCCGAGCTGCACGCCGAGCTTCTCCGCGATCGCGGTGGCGAGCTCCGGGTGCGAGCGGCCCGCGAAGACCATGAGCCGCTTCTGCGGCCCGCGCACGATGAAATGCTCGTTCGCCGGCTCGGTCGTCACGACGCTTCCCTCGAGGCCCGGCAATGCCAGGTCAATCGCCATCGGGGTTTCCATGCTTCTCGTACACCCACCCTTCCTTGGTGACCTGGCGCGGCGCGAATCCGGCTAGCGAGCCGGGAGGAACATTCTCCGTGATGACGGTCCCTGGCGCAATCCACGTGTCGTCCCCAATCTCGACGGGTGCGAGGAACGTATTGTCGACGCCGGTCCTGACGTTGCTGCCGATCGTCGTGCGCTTCTTCGGCTGGCCCGGGATATGGCTGAAGTTCGCCGTGACGTTCCCGGCGGCGACGTTCGTGTCCTCGCCGATCTCGGCGTCGCCGATGTATGACAGGTGTGGGACCTTCGTTCGGGCGCCGACGCTCACGGCTTTGAGCTCGACGAACGTGCCGACCTTCGCGTCGGGCCCGAGCTCCGTCAGCGTGCGGATCGAGGCGAACGGGCCGATCTCGACGCCCGTCGCGATGCGCACCTCGCCGCGAATGACGGTGAACGGATGGATCGTCACGTCCGGCTCGATCTCGACGCCGGCATCGATCCACGTCGAAGCCGGATCGACGATCGTCACGCCGGCGAGCATGTGCTCGGTGTTGATCCGATCGCGGAGGCGCGCCGCGACGGTCGCGAGCTCGGCGCGCGTGTTGATCCCGTCGGCCTCGAGCGGATCCGCGGCGGGCTGCACCGCACAGCTCTCGCCGTCGGCGGCGAGGATGCCGAGCGTGTCGGTGAGGTAGAGCTCACCCTGCGCGTTCTGCGGGGTCAGGCGCTCGAGCGCCGGCCACAGTTTTTCCGCGCTGAAGACGTAGATGCCGGAGTTGACCTCGCCGAGCGCGAGCTCCTCGGGTGAGGCGTCACGGGCCTCGACGATTCGCGCGAGGCCGCCGTTCGCGTCGCGGACGACCCGTCCGTATGCGGCGGCGTCGGCCGGCTCGAAGGAAAGGACGGTCGCCGCGGCGCCGGCTGCGCGGTGCGTGTCGATGAGCGCCGCGATCGTCTCGGGGCGCAGCGCGGGCACATCGCCGTTGAGGACGAGGACGTCACCGTCGAAGTCGCCAAGTGCCTCGCGCGCGCAGCTGACTGCATCACCGGTGCCGCGCGGCTCCTCCTGCACGGCGACGTCGACGCCGTCGTACAGATCGCGTGTGGCCGACGAGGCGACGACGACGATTCGCTCGACTCCCGCCCCGCGGGCGGCCTCGACGACCCAGTCGACCATCCGCCGGCCGAGCAGCGGGTGGAGGTGCTTCGGCGTCGCGCTCTTCATGCGCGTGCCGATCCCTCCGGCCATCACAACTGCTGCGAGGTCGTCTGCCATGTCAGGTGGAAGTGGCTGGGGCGCCAGGATTCGAACCTGGGATCACGGGACCAAAACCCGTTGCCTTACCGCTTGGCTACGCCCCAGGGCGGACAAATTCTACCGGCGCTCGAGCAGAAGGAGACCGAGGGCGATGAGGGCGAAGATGACGACGAGGACGACGAGCGCGCCGAGGAGGATGTAGCCGGCCGCGACGACGATCGTCGCGCCGAGCTGCGACGCCGCAAGCAGCCACGCGATCTCGTGGAGGAATGGCGAGCGCGTCCGGTCCCGGGTGAACGAGTAGAGCATGAGGCTCGCCAGCGCGATGGCGCCGAGGATGATGATCGTCCAGAGGTGGAGGCCATGTGTCGCCCACGCGATGATGCCCTCGATCACCGCGACCCAGAGAACGATCCGGTAGCGGTTGCGGCGGAGCCGCTGCGTCAGGCGTCCGCCCTCGGATCCGTTTGCCACGCGGTCAACCGTACCAGGCTGGTGGAGCGAGCCAAGTGTCCCCGAACCGGCTCAGCGAGCGGCGTGCGGCGTCTGCGTCGGACCGCTCGAGGAAGAGCCCGTACAGCGCCGGACCGGCGCCCGAGACGTCGGCGCGGAAGGCTCCGGACGCGCGGATCTCTTCCGCGAGCGGCGAGCTCGCGAGGTCGTTCGGCGGCAGGTGCGCGAGGTCTGCGGCCCGCGTGACGCGGCCGAGCCCGTCGAGCAGCGACTGGCGCCGTCCTTCCCATCCGGCCGCACCGTCGCGCGCGTCGAACGCCGCGTAGACGTCCGCGGTCGATGTCTTCTTCGTGTCGCGCGGGAGGAGGACGACGACCCAGAAGTCCTGCGGGAGGTCGAGCGGCGCGAGCTCGCTGCCGTCGCCCGAGCCGAGCTGCGCGCCCTCCGCGAGGAAGAACGGGACGTCGGCGCCGATTCCCGCGGCGACGCTGTGCAGATCAGCGCGCGGGAGCGGCTCGGGCAGCGAGCCGTTCGCAAGGCGGAGCGCGGTCGCGGCGTCGGAGCTGCCACCGCCGAGGCCGGCGGCGAGGGGGATGTGCTTCTCGATCTTCACGCGCCAGCGCGCCTCGACGCCCGCGGCGGCGGCGAGGCTCTCCAGCGCGGCGCGCACGAGCGTGTCGTCCTTGAAGCCGTCGACGCGAAGCGCGGGCGCCTCGTCGACCTGGATGCGGTCGACGAGGTCGATCCGCTGGAGGACGGTCAGCACCTCGTGCTTTCCGTCGTCGCGCGTGGGCCCGACGACGAGCGCGAGGTTGATCTTGGCCGGGGCGGGCGCGCGCATCATGCGAGCGCCTCCGCGAGCGCGGCGAACTCCGGCGGCGCGAGCGCCTCTGCGCGTGTGTTCTCCGGCCGGCCGAGGGCCTCGAGCGCCGCGGCGGCTTCGCTCCGGGAGACGAGACCGGCGAGCGCGAGCGAGTTCGGCAGCGTCTTTCTCCTGTGGGCAAACGACGCGGCGACCACCTGCTTGATCCGCGCGAAGTTCGCGGGCAACTCGGCGCGCCGGAACGCGACGAGCGCAGAGTCGACATTCGGCGGCGGGCGGAACACCGTCCGCGAGACCGGGTGGAAGCCGGTCCGCTCCGTGGCGAGCTGCACGAGCACCGAGACCGCGCCGTAGTCCTTCGTCCCGGGCACGGCGAAGAACCGATCGGCGACTTCCCGCTGCACCATCACGCACCAAAGGCCGACGTTCGGCAGGCCGTCGAGACTCTCGACGACGATCGGCGTCGCGACGTTGTAGGGGAGGTTCGCGACCAGCTTCGTCGCGTCGTGCGGGAGCTCGAGCTGGAGCGCGTCGCCGAAGACGACGTCGACGTTCGCCGCGAGCTCGCGCAGCTCGGGCTCGAGGTCTCGGTCGATCTCGACGGCGTGGACGCGCGCGACGCGCTCGGCGAGGTAGCGCGTGAGGACTCCTTCGCCGGGGCCGATCTCGAGCACGACGTCGTCGGGGCCGAGCTCGGCGAGGCGCTCTATGACGCCGAGGATGTTCGGATCGGCGAGAAAGTGTTGGCCGAACTTCTTCTTCAAGATTCCCGCTCCCGGCGCCGGCAAAGCCGGCGCCTCCGCTCATTGGTGAGCTCCGTCGAGCCTACGCTCACAACCCGAAGCATGCGGTTGCGTTCGCGTCGATCTGCCGCTCGAGCTCGGACCTTTCCTCCCCGCGCGCCTGCGCGAGCGCCGCGAGCGTGTGGACGACGTAGGCCGGCTCGTTCCGCTGCCCGCGGACGGGTTGCGGCGCCAGGTACGGCGCGTCCGTCTCTGCGAGGATCCGGTCGGCCGGCACTTGCGTCGCCGCGAGGCGGAGGTCGACCGCCTTCGGGAAGGTCGCGTTGCCGGCAAACGAGACGTACCAGCCGCGCTCGAGCGCCGTCGCCAGCAGGTGTGGCGACGAGAAGCAGTGGAGGACGACGGTTCCGTGGTGACCGTCGAGCGCCGCGAGCGTGTCCTCGTCCGCGGCGCGCGTGTGGATGACGACGGGTTTCCCGACGCCGGCGGCGAGCTCGAGTTGCTGCGCGAACAGGCGCTGTTGCGCGTCGCGCGGCGCGTAGTCGCGGAACCAATCGAGACCCGTCTCGCCGACTGCGACTGCCTTCGGATGCGCGAGCAGCTCGCGGAGTGCAGCGACGTCTTCGTCGGTTGTCTCCCCCGCTTCGTGCGGATGGATCCCGAGAATCGCGAAGACGCCGTCGTGGGCCTCGGCGAGGCGCAGGTTGCGTTGGCCATCCTCGACGGAGGTTCCGACGGTGAGGATGCGCGTGACGCCCGCTGCGGCTGCGCGCTCGACGACGGCGCCGGGATCGTCGAGCGCCCCGAGGTGCGCATGTGTATCGATCATGTGACCCACCCGGCGATACATGCCCGCCCCCGACTAGCGATCGCACGGCGCGCTGCGGCGCCCTCAGTCGCGCCCATAGGAGCCCTATGGGCGCTCCCTGCGTCCTTGCATCGCTTGGCGCTCGCGACCCGGAGACTGGGCGGGATCACCGGGCGGGTCACGGGAGTTCGGCTGCGAGGACTTCTGCCGGGTCGAGCTTGCGGAAGAGCGGCTTCGGCTCACGGAGCTCCCGGCCCGGTGCGAGCTCACTGGGGGCCCACGTCCCGGCCCAGCTCGCGTAGTCGCCGGTGAGGATGTTGTGCGTACCGCCTTCGTCCTCGACGGCGCGGATCTCGAGAGGCCCCGCGATCCAGCCGTCGTAGCCGAGCAGCTCGTGGAGCGCCTGCGAGCTGAACGGGAGGAACGGGAGGAACAGCGTCTTCAGCGAGTCCACTGCGCGGAGCGCGACGTAGAGGACTGTCGCGGCCCGATCGCGGTCGGTCTTGACGACCGTCCACGGCGCCTGGTCGGCGAGGTACTGGTTCGCGAGCGCGCTCGTCGCCATCGCTTCGGCGAGCGCCGCGCGGAAGCGAGCGTTCTCGATGTGCTCGCCGACGGTCGCGAACGCCCGCTCGACGGCTGCGAGAAGAGCGCGGTCCTCGTCGGTGAGCTCGCCCGGCTGCGGGACGGCGCCGAAGTTCCGGTGCGCGTTGACGAGCGTCCGGTTGACGAGGTTCCCCCAGTTCGCGAGCAGCTCGTCGTTGGTGCGGCGGACGAACTCCTCCCACGTGAAGTCGCTGTCCTGGGTCTCGGGCCCGGCAGCCGTGAGGTAGTAGCGGAGCGCGTCGGCCTCGTAGCGGTCGAGGAAGTCCTTGACCCAGATCGAGTTGCTTCGGCTCGTGCTCGCCTTGCTGCCGCTCATCGTGAGGTACTCGCTCGAGACGACGTTGTACGGGAGCTGGAGGTCGTCCCCGTAGCCGAGCAGCATCGCCGGCCAAATGACCGTATGGAAGACGATGTTGTCCTTGCCCATGAAGTAGAAGCTCCGCGCGTCCGGGCTCTGCCACCACTCGCGCCACGCCTCGGGACGGCCGACGTTCTGCGCCCACTCGACGGCGGCAGAGAGGTAGCCGATGACCGCGTCGAACCAGACGTAGATCCGCTTCGTGTCCTCGGGGTAGCCGTCGACCGGGACGGGGACGCCCCAGTCGATGTCGCGCGTCATCGCGCGCGGCTTCACCTCGCGCGCGAGGTTGAGCGCGAAGTTGCGGACGTTCGGCCGCCAGTGCGTCTGCGCCTCGATCCACTCGACGAGCCGCTCGCGGAACGCGGGCAGGTTGAGGAAGAGGTGCGTCGTCTCGCGGAACTCGGGCGTCGAGCCGTCGATGATCGAGCGCGGATCGATGAGGTCGACCGGATCGAGCTGGTTGCCGCAGTTGTCGCACTGGTCACCGCGCGCCTCGCCGTAGCCGCAGATGGGGCACGTCCCCTCGATGTAGCGGTCGGGGAGCGTGCGGCCGGTCGCGGGCGCGATCGCGCCGAGAGCGGTCTGCTCGATGAGGAAGCCCTCGTCGTACAGCTTGCGGAACATGTCCTGGGCAATCCGGTAGTGGTTGGGCGTCGTCGTCCGCGTGAAGCAGTCGTAAGTCATGCCGAGGCGGACGTAGTCGTCGAGGATCAGTGCATTGATCCGGTCGGCGAGCTCCCGCGGCGTGACGCCCTCGCGGTCGGCCGAGACCATCACCGGCGTGCCGTGCTCGTCCGTCCCACTGACCATGAGGACGTCGTTGCCCTTGAGCCGGTGGTAGCGCGCGAAGATGTCGGAGGGCACCCCAGGGCCCGCTACGTGGCCGAGGTGCCGCGGCCCGCTGGCGTACGGCCACGCGACCGCGACGAGGATCTTCTCAGGCGTTTCCGGCATGGGCGGAAGATGATACGAGCCGCCCGGCGCGGTCTATCAGGCTGCGCGACGCAGTGGCGCCTCCCTCCTGAACGGGATGACCCTTGCGGGAGGCCGCGCAGGCCGGCGACCGCGCGTGAAAGCCGTGAAGAGCGCGAGGAGCGCCGCGACGATGCCCGGGCCGACCGAGAGGACGAGCGGCTGAGCTTCGATCGTGTGCGCGGCCTCCGTTGCGGCGGCCGGCAAGGTCCACGCCGGCGTCTCGACGACCGGCCGCCGGATCTGTGGCGCGTGGCTTGGCGAGGGCTCGGCAACCGGTTCCGCAGTCGGCTTGGCCTCGGGCTTGGCCTTGGGCTTCGACGTCGGCTGTGACGTCTGCCGAGGCTCGGCCGGAGCCGCCACCACTACCGGCGGTGCAGTGACCGGAGCCTCGATGACGAGCCCGCCGCCACGGGTGTGCGTCGGCAGGTGGACGGGCTTCGGCACAGGCTGAGGCTTCGGAACGGGCTGGGGCGCAGGAGTCGGCGTTGGCGTCGGCGTTGCCTCCGGCGTGGGCAGAAGCCCGAGCGGGTCGAGGTAGCCGAGATCGTCGGCCGTAAGGCGGATCCCGAGATGGACGTATGGGACGGACTGCTCCGGCGTGCCGCTCGGCCCGACCGCGCCGACGACGTCTCCCTCCGCGACCGTCGCGCCTTTGGCGACCCCGATCGAGCCGAGGTGCGTGAGCGTCACGGAATATCCGTCCGCCGTCTCGATCGTGAGGCTCTCGCCGCTTGTCGGCACGAAGCCGGCGAAGCTCACCGTGCCGCTCGCGGGCGCGACGACCGGGTCGCCGGATGCCGTGGCGCCAATGTCGAGGCCCCGGTGCTGGCCGGCGTCGTACGGGTGCGCCTCGTCGTAGGAGAAGGGCTGGAGCACCGGGCCCTGCACGGGCCAGCTCCACGCGCTCGCGACGGGCACCCAGACGAGAAAGATCACCACTGCCGTTGTCAGTTTCAGCAACATAGGAGACGCAAGATAGCGGCCGTCGCCAGCGTTGTCAAATTTGATTACAGCGAGAGCTCGTAGAGCCGGTTCCGAGCGATGCCGGTCAGCCGGGAGACGAGCTCGGCCGCCTGCTTCCGCGGCACGCCGGCCGAGACGAGCTCCGCGACCGCGGCGAGAGCCGCAGCCTCGTCGGCCGGCTCCGCCGTGCCGGGCCCGATGACGAGCGTGATCTCGCCCTTCGGAGGCTCGGCGAAGCGCACCGCGACTTCTGTAGCCGTCCCCCGCGCGATCTCCTCGAAGCGCTTCGTCAGTTCCCGGCACACGGCGACCTCGCGCTCGGGAGCGACCGCCGCGAGCGACCGCAACGTCGCGGGCAGCCGCTGAGGCGACTCGAACGCGACCGCAGGCCACGGCCACGCAGAGAGCTCCGCCCACAGCTCCGCGAGCTTCTTCTCCCCCCGCGGCAGAAAACCGAGAAAGCGGTACTGCTCGGCCACGAGTCCCGACGCGACGAGCGCCGTCTCCACCGCCGACGCCCCCGGCAACACCGTCACGTCTACCCCAGCCTCGAGCGCCGCGCGCACGAGCCGCCCGCCGGGATCGGAGACGCCGGGCATCCCCGCGTCGGACACGAGCGCCACCCGCTCGCCGCCCGCGAGGCGCGGCAGGAGCTCCGCCGTCCGCTGCGCCTCGTTGTGCTCGTGGTACGACAAGAGCCGCGCCTCGATGCCGTGCCGCTGGAGCAGCCCGCGCGTGTGCCGCGTGTCCTCGCACAACACGACATCCGCCGCCGCCAGCTCGGCGAGGACGCGGAGCGTGACGTCCTCGAGGTTGCCGATCGGCGTCGCGCAGACTGCGAGCGGCATCAGAGTGAGAACTCGGCTCGCTCGCGCCAACGGTCGGGCGCCACCTGCTCGAAAAGAACAACCGACGTCGCGCGCGACCGCAGAGGTAGAAGCGCTGCGATCTCGGATTCCACACCGTCGAGCTCGTCGCCCTGCGCCACCGTCAGATGCGGGGTGACTCCGTCGAACGCACCGCCGTACGGGGGATGACCGGGGAAGCACTCGATGAGGGCGTCCGTCATGGCGACAAACGGATCAGCGGGCTCGGGAGCAAGCCAGAGCGTGTTGGGAAAGCGGCCGAGTCGCGGGAACGTCACTTCGAACGACTCGCAGCCGGCAAGCGCGTCTGCGGCGACGGCCGGCTCCGGCGGCGCCGGAATCAGCACCGTGACGTGCGGAGGGACTCCGTGCGAGGGCTTTGTGAGACATGTCCGCTCGCGCCATTCGTCCAGCTCCGCCGCGAGCTCGCGGAAGGGAACGCAGAACGCGAAGAGCTCAGCCGGCATCGAGTGCCTCGAAGCCGACGAACGCCGCGCCGATCAGTCCTGCCGCCGTCCCGAGCTCGGCCTTCGCGACCCGGAAGCCGCTGCGCATCGGCTCGAGGGCCTCGCGGCGGGCGCGCTCTCCCGCCGGCTCCGCGAGGTGGTCGTACGCCGCAACGCCGAAGCCGCCCCCGAAGAGGACGAGCTCGGGCCCGAAGATGTTGACGAAGGAGCCGACCGCCGAACCGAGGATCTCCGCGATCTCGTGGAGGATCGCGCGCGCGTTCGCGTCCCCCTCGTTCGCGAGCCGGATCAGGCGGTGCGCGTCGGCGGACGGGCCGAAAGCCGCGCGCGCAGCCTCGGTCGCGGCGCGCCCGCTCACGTAGGTCTCGAGATGGCCGCGCCACGTCTCCTGCGCAGGCCTTCCGTCGTGGACGATCACGACGTGCCCGAGCTCTACGCCGCCGCCGTTGCGGCCGCGGTACGGCGCGCCACCGGAGATGACTCCGCCGCCGAAGCCGGTTCCGAGCGTGATCATCACGAGGTCGTCGACGCCGCGACCGGCGCCGGCGCGCCACTCGCCGATGGCCGCGGCGTTCGCGTCGTTGTCCAGCCCGACGGGCACGCCGAACTTCTCGCGCATGTCGTCGCGGAGCGGCGCGTTCTCGAGCGGGAGGTTCGGGCAGCGGACGACGACGCCCCGTTCTGCGTCGATCGGAGACGGCGCGCCGATCCCGATCGCGCTCACCGAGTCGTCGAGCAGCTCGGCGACGGCGGCCTCGAGCTCGGCGATCACGTGCTCCTGCGAGTCTTGCGGCGTCTCGCGCTCGTGGCGCCGAACGACGGTCCCGTCGCGGGCGACGACGCCGGCGAGGATCTTCGTGCCGCCCAGGTCGACCCCGATGGCGTGGAGGGCTTCCACCACGGGTACCGTAAATGCCCGGATGGACCCCTCCGAGGAGAAGCCGTACCGGGTCTACCGCGGGGGGCGCGACAAGGGAAGAGTCCCGCTCGCGCGTCAGCAGCGGGAGGCGCGGCGCGCGACCCGGAGCGACGGCCCCGGCGCTGGGGCAGTTCCCGGGCCTCGCGCGGGGAAGATCACGCGCAAGGGCGATCGCCCTCGGCGGCGCCGGCTCTGGCTCGGATGGACGTGGCGGCGCTGGACGCTCGTCACGCTCTTACTCCTCCTGACCCTGTTTCTCGCCTGGGCAGTGGCCGGCTATCTCTCCGTCGCGAGCGGCGTGAGCGCGGCGAACAAGCGCCTGCCGAGGAATGTGCTTCCGGCGCTCGCGCCCGACACGGGCTCGCTCTACGACAGCTCGACGAACATCCTCCTCGTCGGCACCGACCACGCGACATCGGCGGGCCGCGGCGTCGAGCAGCACTCCGACTCCATGACGCTCCTCCACACCGATCCGGCCCGCGGCCGGCTCGTCTATCTCTCGATCCCGCGCGACCTCTGGGTGGACGTTCCCGGCTATGGCTACAACAAGATCAACGCCGCGATGCAACTGGGTCGCGCGCCGCTCGCGATCCGGACGATCGACCGGCTACTCGGCAAGCAGCTGCGCGTCAACCACGTCGTTTTCGTCGACTTCAACCAGTTCGTCGACCTCATCGACGCCGTCGGAGGCATCACCGTCAACGTGCCGGAGAACATCCTCTCGAACAAGTTCGACTGCCCGTATCCGTCGAGCCGCTGCGCAACGTGGAGGGGTTGGTACTTCCACAAGGGCCCGCAACACATGGACGGGAAGCGCGCCTTGATCTTCTCACGCATCCGCGAGAACATGCTGCCCGGTGGCGGATCATTCACTGATTTCGCGCGCCAGCACGACCAGCAGCTCGTGGAGCAGGCGACGCTCGCGAAGCTCGCGAGCCCGTCGCAGTTCTTCTCCCTCCCGTTCAACGGCAGCTCGCTCCTCGAGCCGATCTCGACCGACCTCTCGACGTGGGGTCTGATGCAGCTCGCTTGGGTGAAGTTCCGCTCGTCGACCGGGAGCGACCTCCACTGCCGCCTCGGTGGCTCGGACCAGTCGATCAACGGCCAGGACGTGATCGTCGGGGACACGATTGCGGAGAAGCAGGTGCTGGCGGCCGTGCTCGGCATCAACGCGCCCCCGGCGCCGGAAGGCCTCTATGGGCCCGGCTGCACCGTCGGGACGCGCGGCAAGTTCAAGTGACGATCGCTGGCGCCGCAACGTAACTAGACCGGATGAGTCCGCTGGCCCGCCTCCTAGCCGTCTTGCTCGCTCTACTTGGGTTCCATTCGGCCGGCAGCTCCGGTCAGGCTCCGAGCGCCGGCCGGGTTCCGAGCGATGTCCGTTCGATCACGATCCACAACAACGCCGGCGTGTCGGTGACCGTCACGGAGCCGGCGGATGTCGCCGCGATCGCGCGGTGGTTCGACGGGTTGCCGCACTTTGTGGCGCGGCCCTGTCCGCTCCTTGTGCGGAAGCCGCCCTGGGTGAGGTTCGAGTTCCGCGGGCCGGATGCGAGCTTCCTCATGCGCGCGACCGACCACCTGCCGGGAACGTGCTCGGGGCACGTGACCTATAGCGACATCGGCCAGGCGAAGTACGCGCCGCTCGCCGACGACGGCCTCGTCGCGCGCGTGTCCAAGCTCCTCGGCCTGACCTTCGACCCGAACAGGAGGACTGCGCTGAACAAGGTGGCCGCGGAGCGCGACGTGACGCGGCTGCTCGAGCACATCCGCGTACCGGCCGGAAGCAGACTGGTGGCGGAAGGCGCCTCGAAGCGATGCTGCGACGCGCACCGCACCTGGAAGGTGCACATTGACTTCGAGCAGGTCTTTGCGTTCGAGCAGGAGCACCGACCGCGCGGCTCCTCCGTGAACGGCAGCGGCGAGGGCAGCCTGTGGGGCGTCGTCAACGAGCGCGACCTCTTCCTGACCTTCCCGGCGATCCCGCACCGGATCGTGTCGCGCGAGGTCGACTTCCACTTCTCCGCCTTACCGGGCGGTTGGACGCGGTTCAGCGCCGACGCGGGCGACGAGTGGGTCGTCGCGCGCTCGCCCAACGAGAAGGTGCCGGCGGGCGTGCGCGAGATCGTCATCCACGGGGAGAAAACCGCGCCGGGGCCGGGGATACGAGTCGTGACGACACCGTTCCCTCGGAAACTGGCCCGCCGGTTCACCCGCCCGAAGCAGGTTGCCCGGATCGTGCACTGGTTCGATTCGCTGCCCGTCGGGGCGGCCGACCCCAGCGGCTGGTGCACGTTGTCGATTGTGCCGCCAGCGCCGCCCGTGCTCGTTATCGACTTCATCGCGGCCGACGGCACGAAGCTTGCGACGGCGAGCGGCTTTGAGTTCCCGTGGGCGTGCGATGACACGATCGACTTCAGCGTCGGCGGTCGGGACGAGGCGCCTCTCGTCGTCGGGAACGTGCTCCGCCGGATCGAGCGGCTCCCGCGCTAGGAATCGCTGCTCGACGCGGGCTTCTTCGTCTCCGCCGGCTTCGAGTCGCTCTTGCTTTCGCCGCCGCTGGACGGGCCGCTGTCGCCGCCGCCGCTGTCCGCCTTCGCGGCTTTCCCCTTGCCGTAGTCGGTCGTGTAGAAGCCCGAGCCCTTGTAGTGGACGGCGACCGGGTAGAGGACGGTCTCGACAGGCGACGCGCCGCAGACGTCACAGCTCTCGGGCGCGGGCGCCGTCATCGACTGGAAGCGCTCGAAGTGGTGCCCGTTCGGGCAGCGGTACTCGTAGATCGGCACGCGCCGGACGGTACCTAGGAAGGTGGCAATTCCGAGGCGACGGGCTCAACCACGAGCCGGGGCCGGCGGAGGAAGGCCGGCACGCGCACACGGATGCGCACCGGTGCGCTCGTCGGGACGAAGCGCGCGGCGGCGCCGACGGCTGCGATCCCGCCCGCGAGCTCGTATCCCGCAGAGTCGTTGACGAGGAGCGAGGTCACGAGCGCGACGCCGAGGGCGAGCAGAAGGTCGCGCGTTGCGGGGACGTCCGCCCTTCTCCACGCGACGACGAAGAAGGCTGCGAGGACGAGTAGGAGCGGAAGGGCGAGCGTCCACGCATGCAGCGCCGGCAGATAGGAGAGCGGCCAGCGGCTCGCGAGGGAAGCGAGCAGTCCGCCGACGCCGCCCGAGAACGCGCTGCGCAGATGGTCTGGCCCGTGCTGCTCGAGACCGCGCTGGACGAGCCACAGCACCGCGAGCGCCGACCCGCCGAGGAGCGCGATGAGCCCGCTCAGCCGCAGGCGGAACAGCCTCCAGCCGAGCACGGCGAGCGCGACGCCGAGCACGATGGCGCCGCCACCGTCCGCACCGAGGCGGTTGTCCGTCATCACGACGAGGCCGAAGAAGCCGAACACGACGAAGCCCGCTGGACCGAAACGCCGCCGCGCGAGCACGGTTCCGGCCAGGAGCGGCACGAGGAGGAGCGTCTCCACCTGGTTGCCGATCCCCCAGAACCGTGAGTTCTGCGTCGGCCCGAACGGATTGATCGCCTGCCACTCCGGCCGCGAGACCATCGTCGCCGCATAGAGGAGGACGACGCCGCCGAACAGCGTGAGCAACGCGTCGTCGTTGCGACAGATGCGGGCGAGCGCGAAGGCGAGCAGCACCGTGCCCACCGAGATCGCGGCCATGAGCATGACCTCGTCGGTGACCTGTGCCGCGCCGAGGCCGAGATTGACGAGCAGCGCCGCAGGCACCGCGGTCACCGCGGCGCGCAGGCCGAGGAGCGCGAGCAGGAGCATGAGCCCGGCGATGACGAAAAGGGCGGCGTACTTCAGCCGGTTGTTCGAGTGAATCTGCTGTCCGAGCGACGCGAGACGCGCCAGGGGATGGCTCGTTGCGACCCACGCGAGCCCAGTCGCGGGACGGCCGAGCGCGGTCGGCGCGATGTCGACGATCGAGACGAGGCCGGGGATGTGCGTCGTCGGCGAGACGAAGAGGCCGTGATAGTTCCGGCCGACGAGGGCTACGCGATAGAGCTTGTCATTCGCTTGCTTCCCGGTGCGAGGCGGGAGCTGCACGACGATGCACATGTGACAGTCCGGGGCCGTCCGGCCGCTCAGCACCTCGACGCGGATGAGCGGTTTGCCGGGCGGCGTCCCGCCGATGTGCGAGTTGACCTCCGCGCCGCGAATGAGCTCGGCAACCGCGCTCGTGTGGCTCGTCGTCGGGCCGAAGCCGGGCCGCATGAGGCCGACGGCGCCGCGCCGAGCGAGTGCGGCAAACGCGCGGTCGCTCATCCCATTGACGACGTAGACGCGGAAATCGGCCGAGCGTGGCGTCATGCGCGCGGCCGCCGTGCCGGGCACGGTGAGCGCAACGATGGCCGCCGCAGCGACCGCAAGAAGGAGGAGTAGACGTGAGTGCCGGACCACTGGTTCTCCTATTGTCACGTATCGGCAGGAAGGACGGACGGATCTAACCGCCGGGGGGCGTCGATTGCTCCTCGAGAAGCTCGTCGAAGCACGGCGCGCCTTCGAACGCGCGGAGGCCCGCAGGCCGCTCGAGGCGCTCCTCTCTCAAGCGCCGGAGCCTTCGGCGACGACGAGCGGTTGCGACCGCGGCGGAGGCACCGACGACGCCGCCGAGGAGGAAGTCCAACGCTCTCCCACCCTTCCGCTCGGGCTCCATGGGACGATTGTGCCGTGCGTATCGGAACTTTCGGCGACGTCTTGCTGACACGCGCCGGCGATCAGGCGGCGAACGTCGCGGCGTGGGCCGCTTCCCTCGGCGCCGACGCGGTATGCATCGCAAAGCGCCGAGACGACCCGTCGGGAGAAACCGTCGCGCGCGAGCTCGCGGCTCACGGCGTCGCGTTCCTCGGGCCGGTCGGCGACGGCCCGTTCTCGCCGGAGGAGCTCGACCCGGCGTGGCTCGTGTGCGATGTGCTTCACGTCTCCGGTTATGTCCTCGCGCGGGAACCGATAAGCGCGCCGGCGCTCCTCGCCGCGCGGCTCGCGCGGGAGGCAGGCGCTCGCGTCTCGGTCGACGTCGCCGCGTGGACCGAGATCCGGAGCTTCGGGCCGGTCCGTTTCCGTGAGCTCCTCGACGAGCTCGCTCCCGATGTTCTCTTCGCGACCGAGGCGGAGTGGGAGCTGCTTGGCGGTGCGTATCTCTCGGCGCCGACGGGCGTGCTGAAGCGCGGCGCTCGCGGGTGCAGCGTCTTCACCGGCGACGCGAAGCTCGACTTCGCGGCGTTGGAGGTCGACGTCGTCGACCCGACCGGAGCAGGCGACGCGCTTGCCGCGGGCTTCCTCCTGGGCGGCTCGCTGGAAGAGGCGGCGCGACGCGGGATCGAGGCGGCTGCGCGGTGCTCGGCGAAAGTAGGGTCGCTGCCGTGAACGTCGAGGCGCTGACCGACGACCACGCCGCCGCGATCGCGGAGTGGCGGTACGAGTTCCCGTACGAGTGGTACGACACGTCGGCCGACCCGCGGCGCGTCGAGCTCTTCGCGAATCCGACGCGGCGAACGCATCTGCGGGCAGTCGTGGACGACGGCGAGCTCGTCGGCTTCTTCAACTTCGTTCCCGACGGAGCCGAGGTGCGGATCGGGCTCGGGATGCGGCCGGACATGACGGGTCGCGGCCTGGCGCAGCCGTTCATCGAGGCCGGCCTCGATTACGCGCGGCGCGAGTGGCGGCCGCGCATGTTCCGCCTCTGGGTCGCGCGATGGAACGAGCGCGCGCTGCGCGCGTACCGCCGCGCCGGCTTCCGCGAGGTCGCGTCCGCCGAGGAGAGCCGCTTCGTCGAGATGGAGCGGCCGGCGTGAGCGTAGGCTCGACGGAGCTCACCCGAGAGCGAGGCGCCGGCTTCGCCGGCGCCGGAGCGGGAACACTGTGAGGATCGAGGAGTGGACCGACGCGCACGCGGCGCAGGTCGAGGCGTGGAGCTACGAGCCGCCGTACGACTTCTACGACCTCGCGTCCGATCCGGCGGACGCGGCCACGATGCGCGATCCCGCGATGCGGCATCACTTCCGCGCTCTCGTCGGTGACGACGGCCGGCTCGAGGCGTTCTGGTGGCTGGAGCCGAAGGAGGACGCATTCGAGGTCGGGCTCGGGCTCCGTCCCGACCTGACGGGGCGCGGGCTCGGCGAGGCGATCGTGCGGGCGGAGCTCGACTACGTGCGCGAGCACTGGGCTCCGGCGACGTTCCGCCTCTTCGTCACCGTCTGGAACACCCGGGCGATCCGGCTCTACGAGCGCCTCGGCTTTCGCGAGGTTGGGCGGGAGAAGCGCTCGTTCCCGCTCCACGGCGAGCACGAGTTCCTGCGGATGGAGATGCCCGCGGCCTAGAGATCCTTGCGGGAGAACCGCCAGATCGCGAGCGCGAGCGTGGCGGCGAGGTAGCCCACCGACCAGAGCCGCACTTCCCACCCGTGCACGAACGCGCCGCCGAAGGGGCCGAGCTCGATGAGGGCTCCCGTCGCGCCTGTCGCGCCGCTCTGGACGATGTGCAGGCAATCCTGGTAGAGCGCCTCGAACGGCAGCGCCCACGCCGCGGCCGTTGCGATGTGCTCGACGGTGTGGGACTGGAGGTCGTGACCGATCGTGCCGAGCAACCCGGCCACGAGCCCGGCTCCGAAGAGCATGAACACGGCGATCCCGTTCGCGATCGACGAGAGAACGACTGAGCCGAGGAGCGACAGCGCGACCACGATGACCACCGAGCCGGCCAGCTCGATCCCTGGCACGAATATGTGCGCAGGCGTCCAGTTCCCGGTCATGTCGACGATCGCAAGCCCACAGCCGTAGACGACGACGACGTAGACGACTGCCACCGCGGCAGCGCCGGCGAAGCGCGACAGCAGCAGCGTCGCGCGCCCGACCGGGCGGACGACGAGCGGTTGCAGCAAGCCCCGCTCGGCGTCTCCGTTCACGACGCCGAGGGTGAGGAAGATCGACAGTACGACGCCGAGGAACAGCGTCCCGAAGATCCCCAGCCCGAGCAGCGTCGAGCCGGCGAAGGCCCGCGGGTCGATGAAGCCGTGCGGCCCGAGTCCCTCGAGGTGTTTGAAGGTGAAGTGGCAGGCGATCCAGAGAAGCGCGAGGAAGGCGGCTGTCAGGATGAGGACGACGGCGAACACCTTCCGTCGCAACGCTTCGCGGAAGCCGTAGCCGGCGATCGTCAGAACCGCGGTCACTGCTCCGCTCCGACGCCGGCCAAGCCGGCGCCTCCGCTGTTGGTGAGCTCCGTCGAGCCTGCGCTCACGAGACCTCGTCCCCCACCGCTTCGAGGTACGTCTCCTCGAGCGTCGAGGTGAGGACGCGCACGCCGAAGACCTGCCGGCCCGCCGCGACTGCCTCGGCGACGAGCCGCGGCGCGTCCTCGCGCGTCACGCCCTCGATCGTCCGGATCCCCTCGTCGGTCTCGAGCTCGATCCCGCGCGGCCGCGACAACTCCGCGGGCGAGCCGGCGGAGATGACCTCGCCGGCGCGCAGGATCGCAACCCGGTCGCAGACGAGCTCGATCTCCGAGAGCAGGTGCGAGTTGAGGAGGACGGAGACGCCCTGGTCGCGCAGCTCCTCGAGGATGCCGCGAACGATGCGGCGCCCCGCCGGATCGAGAGCCGAGGTCGGCTCGTCGAGCAGGAGCAGGCGTGGCGAGCCGACGAGCGCCTGCGCGATTCCGAGGCGCTGCTGCATGCCCTTCGACATCCCGGTGACACGCTTCTCACGCGCGTCTGCGAGCGCGACGAGCTCGAGGAGGCGATGGCGCTCGGCGGAACCGCCGGTCGAGCCGGCGAGCTTCTGATGGAGGCCGAGCACCTCGTCCGCCGTGTACCAGCCGGGGAAGCGGAAGAGCTCCGCGAGGTAGCCGAGCTGCGCGCGTGCCGCCCGCGAGCCGGCGCGAGCGCCCGCGACCTCGGCCGTCCCGCGCGTCGCGCGGACGAGCCCGACGGCGATCTTCACGAGGGTGGACTTGCCCGCGCCGTTCGGCCCGAGCAGACCGAAGAGCTCGCCGTCCCCGACCTCGAGATCGACGCCCTTCAGCGCCTCGACGGAGCCATAGCGCTTTGCGAGCCCGTGCACGGCGAACGCAGTCACCTAGCGACCCTACCGCGAGTACCCTCCATCCCATGCCGCGCGGCTACATGGAAGGCCCCGCCGCGGAGGAGGCGGAACGACGCGCAGACGAGCTCGCGCGGGGAGTCAAGCACGCGCCGCCCGACGAGTTCGAGACAGCCGTCTACGGGTGCACGGAGGACGATCCCGAGCCGCATTTCCTCGGCTCCCTCGGCGAGGTCGACCCCGACGAGCTGTTTGCCTCGGGCGAGGCGTGGGGCGTGACGATCCGGCGCGTCGTGGCTGGCTAGCTGAGAGAACTGACGAACTCGTCGATCGAGAGCGCAGGAAGCGTCTCGATGCGCGTCGAGCCGCGCGCGCCGAGAGCAACCGAGACCTTCGCGATCGTCGCGGTGTCGGGCGCCTCGACGACGTTGATGAAGTCCCACTCGCCGAGCGTCGCCCACTGGTGGAGCACCTTCGCGCCGAGCTCCTCGACGTCCCGGTTCACCTCCTGCAGCCGGCCCGGATTGCTCTGCAGCGTGCGCACGCCTTTCTGCGAGACCCGTGAAAGAAGGATGTAGATGGGCATGACGGCAGCCTATTTGACCCGCGCGGATTGGTCGACGTACAGAAGCGCCGACCCGATGAAAAGAAGCGGAGAGACGACCGCGGCAGCGAGGAAGTACGCGACCGAGACGGCGGTGTCGGCGAAGCCGCGCAACGTGAAGGCGATCACTCCCTGTGTGAGCACCGCGAGGACCGCGAGAGTGAGGAGCGAGCCCACCTCGTGGATCCAGTCCGCCCGCACGAGCGTGAGCGCCCGCCGCACAGACGCCCGGACGGGGAGCTGCTCAGCGACGAGCACCGGGACGAGTAGCGCGAACGCGGCGAGCCACGCGATCCCCGGCAGGACGTACGTGAACCGGATCAGCGGCGCGACCGGAGCGAAGACGAGCCAGCCGACGAGCCAGGCGCCGACGAGCCGGCTGCGCGACGGGCTGCTCTTGAGGACGAGCACGCACGCGTAGACGTACGTCGCGCTGAGAAGCGCGCCGAACGCGGTCGGCAGGACGATGAGGGTCGCTCGTTGGGAGAGGTGCGCGCCAAGCGCCGCGGCCACAGCCGGACCGATACCAAGCGTGAGCGACGGCCAGAAGTTGTCCCCGTAAAAGCGGACCGACTCGGCGACGAGCTGGCCGACCGTCCGCTCGGCCGGCGGCAGGGCGACTGGGCGCGGCTGGGCCATCGCGCGGAGGGTATCGTCGCCCGTGATGGGCTACGACGTCGTCCAGTACGCCGACCTCGAGTGGGAGGAGCGCCCCGGCCACGAGGGCCAGACCCCGCGCCAGGCCGCGCCGCTCACCGAGCCGGCGAACATGACCGAGTCACGCGCGCGGATGTGGCGCTATCCGGCGCACACCCGCGGCCGGCGGCATCTCGACCCCGATCAGGAGGAAGTCTTCGTCCCGCTGAAGGGCACGCTGACCATGCTCCTCGGCGAGCCGTACGAGCGCGTCGACGTCGAGCCCGGGGGAGTCGTCGTCGTCCACCAGGGCACGCCGCTGCAGATGCGGAACGAGACCGACGAGGAGATCCTCGTGTTCGTCTACGGCGCGCCGACCGAGCACGGCAACGCCGAGTTCCTAGAAGACGTCGAGACTCTTTAGCTGGGCCGCGAGGACGCCAAGTGCGTCCTCGATGTGCCACTTCGCGCGGTCTGGCTCGTCGGGCGAGTTCGCGACCACTCGGAGCTCGACGGCGGGGACGCCGGCGAGCGCGCACGCGCGCAGGACTCCGAAGCCCTCCATCGCCTCGACCTCGCACTTCGTCGTGCCACCGACGGACGCCGACGTTCCGATCGGGAGGACGGGCGCGTCGGGAAGCCACGCACGGGCCCGGGCGAGCAACGCCTCGTCGGGCTCGACGTGGTCGACGACGGGAAACGCGGTGCGGAAGTCCTCGTACACGGCGATCGAGCCGAGCACGATGGTCAGCGGATCAATGGTGCGAGAGCCCGCGATCCCGACGTGGAGAACGGCGTCAGGCCTGTCCTCCGCCAACCGCCGCGCGATCCGCGCCGCAGCCTCGACCGGCCCGACTCCGCAGCAGAGCGTGTCGACTCCGTCGGTCAGCGCAAGTTCGCGTTCTGTGGCTGCGACGACGAGCAATCAGTCGCGGTCACGCGGGACGTAGCGTGCCTGTCTGGCGCGCTGTCGTGCCTCGACTCGCTCGATCGTCTGCCGGAGCTCTTCGCGAACGCGCCGGCCGCGTTCGAGCAACTCCTGCAGATCTTCGCGCTTCTTCTTGCTCACGCGTCCTCCTCGAGGATCTCAACGACCCGCTCGAGCTTGGCGTCCATCTCCATGAGCATCCTACCGAGGGCTTTCAGCATGTCCGTGATGTCGTCGAGCTGCGCGACGAGGCGGCGCATCCACATGCCCGCGATTCTCCGGCGCAAATGCCGAATTGCCCATCGGCCGGAGGAATGATCCGCCGTGAGAGCGCGAGCCGCTAGTGGCGCCGCTCCGCAAGCCGCTTCTCGAGAAGCGCGCGCATCTCAGCCAGATCTTCCCGAATTCCGCTCAGCAGCTCAGCGATCCGCTTCCGCTGCTCACTCGTCAGATTCTTCGCCATCGTCTTCCTCCAGGAGGAGTTCAAGAAGCTCATCGAGCTTAGCGTCCATCCGCATCAGCATTCGGATCAGATCCCCGACGAGGTCGTCGTCAAAGAAGGCTTCATCATCGGGCACACGGCGATCCTGCTGTTCGTTCCCGTCAAACGGGAATCGGCCGAGAGAGCGATCCGCGCTAGACGACGGCTGCGGCGCCGGCCTTCTCGAAGCGCAGCTCGCCGCTGTTCTCCGCGTCGACGCCGATCGCGTCTCCGTCCGCGAAGTCGCCCTCGAGGAGCCGAAGCGCGAGCGGGTTCTCGACCATGCGCTGGATCGCGCGCTTCAGCGGGCGCGCGCCGTAGGCCGGATCCCAGCCCGCCTCGGCGATCGCCTCCTTCGCCGCGTCCGTGAGCTCGAGCTCGATCCACCGCTCGGCGAGCCTCGCGCGCAGCCGCGCGAGCTGCAGCTCCACGATCTCGACGATCTGCTCCCGCGACAGCGGTTCGAACTCGACGATCTCGTCGACGCGGTTGAGGAACTCCGGCCGGAAGACGTCGCGCAACGCGTCTGCGCTCCGCACGTTCGAGGTCATGATCACGACGGCGTTGCGGAAGTCAACCGTGCGCCCCTGCCCGTCGGTGAGCCGCCCGTCATCGAGCACCTGCAGCAGCACGTCGAACACCTCCGCGTGCGCCTTCTCGATCTCGTCGAGGAGGATGACGGCGTAGGGACGCCGCCGCACCGCCTCGGTGAGCTGGCCGCCCTCGTCGTAGCCGACGTAGCCGGGCGGCGCGCCGATAAGCCGCGCGACGGTGTGCCGCTCCTGGTACTCCGACATGTCGAGCCGGACCATCGCGTGCTCGTCGTCGAACATGAACTCGGCGAGTGCCCGGGCGAGCTCGGTCTTCCCCACGCCGGTCGGGCCGAGGAAGACGAACGAGCCGATCGGGCGGTTCGGATCCTGCAGCCCCGTGCGGGCGCGGCGGAGCGCGTTCGCGACCGCCTCGACGGCCTCGTCCTGGCCGACGACGCGCTGGTGCAGCCGCGCCTCCATCTGCACGAGCTTCTCGGTCTCACCCTCGAGGAGCTTGTCGACGGGAATGCCGGTCCAGCGCGCCACGACTGCGGCGACGTCGTCCTCGTCGACCTCCTCCTTGACCATCCGCTCGGCCTGCTCCTCGTCACGCTCGACGAGCTCCTTCTCGAGCCCGGGCAGCTCGCCGTAGCGGATCTCGGCGACGCGCTGAAGGTCGCCCTCGCGCTCGGCGCGCTCGGCCTCCATGCGGAGCGCGTCGATCCGCTGCGTGATCTCGCCGATGCGATCGAGCGCCTCCTTCTCGCGCGCCCAGCGCGCCGCGAGGGCGTCGCGCCGTTCCTTCGCCTCGGCGAGCTCCGCCTCGACTGGCCCGCGCACGTCGTCCTTCTCCCCCGCCATCGCCGCGAGCTCGATCTCGAGCTGCGTGACGCGCCGGTTCGCCTCGTCGAGCTCGACCGGAGACGACTCGATCTCCATCTTCAGGCGCGAAGCCGCCTCGTCGACGAGGTCGATCGCCTTGTCGGGAAGCTGGCGATCGGCGATGTAGCGCTCGCTCAGCACCGCCGCCGCGACGAGCGCCGCGTCGCGGATCCGCACCTTGTGATGTGCCTCGTAGCGCTCCTTCAGTCCGCGAAGGATCGCGATCGTGTCGCTCACCGACGGCTCGCCGACGAAGACGGGCTGGAACCGCCGCTCGAGCGCGGCGTCCTTCTCGATGTGCTTGCGGTACTCGTCGAGCGTCGTCGCGCCGACGCACCGCAGCTCGCCGCGGGCGAGCATCGGCTTGAGCATGTTCGCGGCGTCGACGGCGCCCTCGGCCGCTCCCGCGCCGACGATCGTGTGGAGCTCGTCGATGAACAGGATGAGCTCGCCCGCGGCGTTCTGCACCTCCTCGAGCACGGCCTTCAAGCGCTCTTCGAACTCGCCGCGGTACTTCGCGCCGGCGAGCAGGCCGCCGATGTCGAGCGACCAGACGCGCTTGCCCTTGAGCGACTCCGGGACGTCGCGCGCGACGATCCGCTGCGCGAGCCCCTCGACGATCGCCGTCTTGCCGACGCCGGGCTCGCCGATGAGGACGGGGTTGTTCTTCGTGCGGCGCGAGAGCACCTGGATGACGCGGCGGATCTCCTCATCGCGGCCGATGACCGGGTCGAGCGTGCCGCTCTCCGCGGCTTCGGTCAGGTCGCGGCCGAACTTCGACAGCGCCTGATACGTGCCCTCGGGATCGTTCGACGTGATCCGGCGGCCCGCCGTGACCTCGGCGATCTTCGCGAGAAGCTCCTTGCGCGGCACTACGTCGAGCGCGAGCAGGAGGTGCTGCGCGGCGACATAGTCGTCCTCGAGCTTGCGCGCCTCGTCGGCGGCGCGGTCGAGCACCTTCGAGAACGCGGCGGAGACTCCCGGCTGCTGCTGGGCGCCCTCAATGCGCGGCTTCTGCGCGAGCGCCCGCTCGGACTGCGCGCGCAGCGCCTGCGGATCGGGCACGAGCTCGCGCGCCAGCTCCTGGTCGAGCAGCGCAATGAGCAAATGCTCGGGATAGAGCTCGGGATTGCCGCTACGGCGCGCGAGCTCCTGCGCTGCCGCGACGGCCTCCTGCGACTTGATCGTGAGCTTCGAGAAGTCCATCTATGTCCTTTCCGGATGCCGCTCCTCGCGGTAGACGACGAGGTCGCGGCGGTACTGCTTGTGCACGTTCTGCACCTCGGTCTGGAGCTGCCGCTGCAGCCGCTCGATCTGCGCGTGCGCCTTCCGCAGCTCGTCCTCGAGCCGTAGGACGAGCTCGACCCCGGCGAGATTGAGCCCGAGCTCGGTCGTGAGCCGCTGCACGATGCGCAGCCGCTCGACGTCGGCCTCGGAGTAAAGGCGCGTGCCGCCGGGCGTCCGCTTCGGCCGGATCAGCCCCTTCTGCTCGTACATCCGCAGCGTCTGCGGGTGCATCCCGACGAGCTCGGCCGCGACGGAGATCATGTAGATCGGCCGATCGTCCATCAGGCGCGACGCCTCCGCAGGAAGTCCGCCACCAAGAAGCCGAGGATCACAACGGCGGCGATCCAGAAGAAGTGCGCGAGCGCAAGCCCGATCACCAGTCCGATCGTCAGGCCGATCGCGACGAGCACGGGGAATCTGAGGGAGGCGCGCATCAGCCGCCCACCTTCCGCAGCTCTTCGAGGAGTTCGCGCTCCTTCTTATTGATCCGCTTCGGCACCTGGAGCCGCACGCGCGCGAGGAGGTCACCCTTGCCGGAGCTTTGGAGCTTCGGCGCGCCGCGGCCCTTGATGCGCAGGAGCTTGCCGTCCTCCGAGCCGGCGGGAATCTTCAGCGAGACGGCGCCTTCCGGCGTCGGAACATCCACAGAGCCGCCGAGGGCGGCAGTCGCGAACGAGACCGGCACCTGCACCACGAGGTCGTCGCCGCGCCGCTCGTACGTGTCCGAGGGCGCGACCCGCGTGATGACGATGAGATCGCCGTTCGGGCCGCCGTTCGCGCCTGCTTCGCCCTTCCCCTTGAGGCGGATCTTCGTGCCGTCCTTCACACCCGGCTTGATCTTCACGGTGTAGTTGCGGAGCCGGCGCTCGCGGCCGGAGCCGTGGCACTTCGCGCACGGCTTCTCGATCACCGTGCCGTTGCCGCGACACCGCGGGCACGGCTGCGACAGCGCGAACAGCCCCTGGCTCTCGGCCTTGACGCCGCGCCCGTTGCAGTCGGGGCAGATCACGGGAGACGTGCCGCGCTGCGCGCCCGTGCCGCCGCACTCCGAGCACGCGACGGTCACCTCGACCGGCACCTTCGCCTCCGCGCCGCGGAGCGAGTCCTCGAAGGAGAGCCGCACCTCGGTCTCGAGGTCATGGCCGCGCGCCGGCTGCGGACGGCCGCGGCCGCGCCCGCCGGCGTTCCCGAAGATCCCGCCGAGGATGTCGCCGAGGTCGCCGAAGTCGACGTTGACCGGGCCGGAGCCACCTGGCCCCGGGCCGCGGCCGTTCGTCGAGCCGTAGCGGTCGTACTCCTTGCGCTTCTTCTCGTCGGAGAGGACGTCGTACGCCGTCTGCACGTCCTTGAAGCGCTCCTCGGCAGCCTTGTCGCCGGGGTTCGCGTCGGGATGGTGCTGGCGAGCGAGCTTGCGGTACGCCTTCTTGATCTCGTCCTGCGAGGCGCCCTTCTTCACGCCCAGCGTGTCGTACAGCGTGCTCATTCCGCCACGATCACCCTGGCCGGCCTGACGACGCGGTCGCCGAGCTTGTAGCCCTTCTGGACGACGTCGAGGACGGAGCCGCTCTCGGCGTCCTCGGACGGCTGCGAGAGCAGCGCCTCGTGGACGTGCGGGTCGAACTTCCCCTCGGTCTCGATGGGCGCGACGCCGTGCCGCTCGAGCAGCGCCTCGAGCGAGCGGTGGACGAGACGGACGCCCTCCTCGAGCTGCGCCTCCTCGTGCTGCTCGGCAGCGGCAAGCGCCCGCTCGAGGTCGTCGAGCACGGGGATCAGCTCGGCAAGCAGGCGCTCGTTCGCGAGTTGGACGTACTCCTGCCGCTCGCGCGCGACACGCTTCTTGTAGTTCTCGAAGTCCGCGGCGAGCCGAAGCAGACGATCGTCCTCGACCGCCTGCTCCTCCTCGACAGGAGCGTCCTCCTGCGTGACGGGCTCGTCACTCACTGGCGACGTCCTCGTACTCGGCGTCCTCGACGACCTCGTCGTCGGAGGCCGCGTCACCGTTGCCGCTCGCCGATGCCTGCGCCTGCTGCTGCGCGTCGGCGTACATCGCCTCGGCGAGCTTGTGCGACGCCTCGCTCAGCGCCTCGCTCTTCGCGCGGATGTCGGCGAGATCGTCGCCCTCGAGCGCCGTGCGGAGCTCCATGATCCGCCCCTCGATCGTCGAGGCGTCGGCCTCGTCGATCTTGTCGCGGTGCTCCTTGAGCGAGCGCTCGGTCTGGTACGCGAGCGTCTCGGCCATGTTCTTCGTGTCCGCCGCCTCCTTCAGGCGATGGGCCTCCTCGGCGTGCGCCTCGGCCTCGCGGATCATCTGCTGCACCTCTTCCTCCTTGAGGCCCGAGCCGCCTTCGATCTTGATCTGCTGCACGTTCCCGGTGCCGAGATCCTTGGCCGAGACGTTGATGATCCCGTTCGCGTCGATGTCGAACGCGACCTCGATCTGCGGCATGCCACGCGGCGCCGGCGGGATGCCGACCAGCTGGAACTTGCCGAGCGTCTTGTTGTACGTCGCCATCTCCGACTCGCCCTGGAGGACGTGAACCTCGACCGACGGCTGGTTGTCCTCGGCCGTCGTGAACGTCTCTGCCTTCTTCGTCGGGATCGTCGTGTTGCGCTCGATCAGCCGGGTGAAGACACCACCCTTCGTCTCGATGCCGAGGCTGAGCGGCGTGACGTCGAGGAGGAGGATGTCCTTCACCTCGCCCTTGAGCACGCCGGCCTGCAGCGCGGCGCCGACGGCGACGACCTCGTCCGGGTTGACGCCCTTGTGCGGGTCCTTGCCCACGATCTCCTTGACCTTCTCCTGCACCGCCGGCATGCGGGTCATGCCGCCGACGAGGACGACATGGTCGATCTTCCCCGCGTCGAGACCGGCGTCGCTGAGAGCCTGCTTCGTCGGGCCGACCGTGCGGGCGAGCAGGTCGGCGGTGATCTCCTCGAGCTTCGCGCGCGTGAGCTGGAGGTCGAGGTGCTTCGGGCCGTCCTGCGTCGCGGTGACGAACGGGAGGTTGATCTGCGTCGTCATCGTCGACGACAGCTCGATCTTCGCCTTCTCCGCGGCCTCGTACAGCCGCTGGAGCGCCATCTTGTCGGCGGCCAGGTCGATGCCCTGGTCGCGCTTGAACTCCGCGACCATCCAGTCGACGACCGCGGGCATCCGCGTCATGCCCCCGACGAGGACGACGTGGTCGATGTCGGTCGGCGTCAGCCCTGCGTCGGCCAGCGCCTGCTTCGTCGGGCCGACCGTGCGCTCG
>JAWVDC010000052.1:0-4367 GCA_033857715.1 Gaiellaceae bacterium
ATGGCTCCGGCCGCGGACGTCTTCTTCGACGAGCCGAGCTCCGAGCTCGAGATCGTCGGCGCTACGGGGACGAGCGGGAAGACGACGACGACGTTCCTCCTGTTCGCGATCCTCGCCGCCGCCGGGCGGCGACCGGGCCTGCTCGGGACGATCGAGGCGCGCGTCGGCGGCGAGCGGCGCGGTGTCCTGCGGACGACGCCCGAGGCGATCGACCTGCAGCGCACGCTGCGGGAGATGCTCGACGCGGGCGACCGCACGTGCGCGATGGAGGCGTCCTCGCACGCGTCGGTCCTGCACCGGCTCGACTGCGTCCGCTTCCGTGTGCTCGTGTTCACGAATCTCAGCCAGGACCACCTCGACTTTCACGGCGACATGGAGGCGTACTTTCAGGCGAAGCGTCGGCTCTTCCTCGTCGAGCCTCGGCCGGTTCCGGTTGTCAACGTCGGCGATCCGTATGGGCAGCGGTTGGCCGCGGAACTCCCGGATGCGATCACGTTCGACGCGGCCGACGCGTCGGCGCTCGACGGGATCGACCTCAAGTTGCGTGGCCGCTTCAACGTCGAGAACGCGCTCGGGGCGCTGCTCGCGGCGCGCGCGCTCGGCGTGGACGACGACGCGATCCGGCGCGGGCTCGAGTCGGTGCGCGGCGTGCCGGGGCGCTTTGAGTCTGTCGACTCGGGCCAGCCGTTCCACGTCATCGTCGACTACGCGCACAAGCCCGACGCGCTAGAGAAGGTGCTCCGCGCCTCGCGCGAGCTGGCGGACGGCAACAGCGTCATCGTCGTCGTCGGCGCCGGCGGCGACCGCGACCGCGGCAAGCGCCCGCTCATGGGCAAGCTGGCCGCCGAGCTTGCGGACGTCACCATCGTCACCTCGGACAATCCCCGCAGCGAGGACCCCGAGGCGATCGTGGCCGAGATCGTCGCCGGAGCGGAGCGACACGTCGAGATCGAGCTCGACCGCGCCACGGCGATCGCGCGTGCCGTCGAGCTCGCGGGGCCCGGAGACGTGGTGCTCATCGCCGGCAAAGGGGCCGAGCAGGGGCAGGAGCTCGCCGACCGGACGATTCCGTTCGACGACCGCGAGGCAGCGAAAGAGGCGCTCGCGTGATCCCGCTCTCGCTTGCGGAGGTACGGGAGCTCGCCCCGGGCCGCCTCGAAGGCGAGGTCGAGACGATCACCGGGGTGAAGGTCGACTCGCGGCGCGTCGAGCCGGGCGACTTGTTCGTGGTCGTCTCCCGCGGCGAGCAGTTCCTCGACGACGCGCGCGCCCGCGGCGCCGCGGCAACCCTCGTCCCTGACGACGCGCACGCGGCGCTCGCCGCGCTCGGCAGTGCCGTCCGCGCCCGAAGCGATGCTCAGGTCGTGGGGATCACGGGCTCGGTGGGGAAGACCTCGACGAAGGACATCCTCGCGGCCCTGCTGCGCCCGCACCGGCGCACGGTCGCGGCCGAGGACGGCTTCAACAACGAGATCGGCCTGCCGCTCACGCTGTGCCGGATCGAGCCCGACACCGAGGTGGTCGTCACGGAGATGGCGATGCGCGGGCCCGGGCAGATCCGTGACCTCGCTCGCATCGCACGGCCGCACATGGGCGTGATCACCGCGATCGCGCCCGTCCATCTCGAGCTCCTCGGGAGCCTCGAGAACATCGCTCGCGCTAAGGCAGAGCTACTCGACGAGCTCGAGCCGGGCTCCGTGGCGGTGATCCCGGAAGACGCGCCGGAGCTCGAGCCGTTCGTGCCGGAGGGCCTCGACGTGCGGCGCTTCTCGCCGCCTGAGTCGCAGGTGCGCGACGGCAGGACGCACGTCCAGTGGCGCGGAGGCGACGTCGTGTTCGGCTTCACGGCGCGCCACCAGGCAACGAACGCCGCCGCGGCCCTGACGGTGGCGGAGGCGCTCGGCCTCGAGCCGCCGCGCGAGCCGGTCGACGTCGAGTTCTCACGCTGGCGCTCGCAGGAGGTTGAGCTGCCCGGTGGCGGGCTCCTCATCAACGACGCCTGGAACGCGAACCCCGTCGCGATGCGCGCCGCGATCGCGCATCTCCTCGACCGCGCGGACGGGCGCCGGACCGTCGCAGTGCTCGGCGACATGGCCGAGCTCGGGCCCGACGGGCCGCGGTTCCACGCGGAGGTCGGCGAGTCGGCGACGGGCGTGGACGTCGTCGTCGGCGTCGGCGAGCTCGCCCGTGACTACCGGCCGGGCGAGTGGGTCGCGTCGGCGGCCGACGCGGTCGCTCTCGTCCGCAGTCTCGTGCGGCCGGGGGACGCGATCCTCGTGAAGGGCTCGCGGTCGGTGGGGCTCGAAGTCGTCGCGGACGCCGTGTTGGAGCGCGCGTCGTGATCCGCGTCCTCCTCGCAGCGGGCGTCGCGCTCGTCGTGTCGATCGCGATCGGGCCGCGCTTCATCGAGTTCCTCCGCCGCAACGAGTTCGGCCAGCACATCCGCGAGGAAGGCCCGCAGCACCACATGGCCAAGCAGGGCACGCCGACGATGGGCGGCCTGCTCATCCTCTTCGCGGCCACGGTCGGCTTCTTGCCCGTCAGCCACTACCGGCTGCAAGCGCTCACCGTGCTGTTCACCGCGCTCGCGTGCGGGGCGATCGGCTTCCTCGACGACTTCATCAAGCTCACGCACAAGCGCTCACTCGGTCTCGCGGGCCGGTGGAAGCTCATCCTCCTCGCGGTCGTGACCGTCGTCGTCGGCCTCGTCGCGCATCACCTCCACCTGAGCCACCACGTCTTCATCCCCGGGGTCGGCGTCTCGTTGCCGCTCTCGTACGCGTGGTTCCCGTTCCTCTTCCTCGTCATCGCCGGCGCGTCGAACGGGACGAACCTCGCGGACGGAGTCGACGGCCTGCTCGGGGGCACCGCGATCCTCGCCCTGTTCACGTTCACCGCCATGAACGTCGTCTCGTACATCCGCTCGGGTCAAGTCGGGCACCGCAATCTGACGAGCCTCGACCTCGCGATCGTCGGCGCTGCGCTGATCGGTGCCGCCATCGGCTTCCTCTGGTTCAACGCCTTCCCCGCCGAGATGATCATGGGGGATACCGGCTCGATGGCGTTCGGCGGGGCGCTCGCCGCGTTCGCGATCATGATGAAGGTCGAGGTGCTCCTCCTCTTCCTCGGCGGCATCTTCGTGATCGAGGCGCTCTCGGTGATGATCCAGGTGTTCTCGTTCAAGCGCTTCGGCCGGCGCGTCTTCCTCATGGCGCCGATCCACCATCACTTCGAGATGAAGGCGTGGTCGGAGACGAAGATCATGGTGCGGTTCTGGATCACGGCCGGGCTGCTCTGCGCGGTCGGGTTCGCTGTCTACTACCGCTACTACGCCCCGTTCGCCCGCCGGTGAGCGCGGTCGACGATGCGTTGCTCGACGGCGCCCGGCTCGACGCGGACGACGACGTTCTCGTCCTCGGCGGCGGCGCGCTCGCGCTTGGAGCTCAGAAGCGGCTCGTCAACGGCTGGGTCTACGTCGTGCGCCGCGAGGTGGACGATCTCGAGGAGCTGCTCGGCGAGGCGCACGCGGTTGGAGCGACGGGCGTCGCATATCTCGTCGGGGAGGCGTCGGTGCTGCCGCTGCCCGACGCCGCCGTCGCTGCCGCGGTGGGGCGCGTGGCGTCGGACGACGGCGCACTGGGGTTCGCGGCGGCGGAGCTCGCGCGCGTCCTCGTCGCGGGCGGACGTGTCGCCCTCGCCGAATCGGGACGCCCCGCAGGCGACGCGATCGCCCAGGCGCTCGGAGAAGCCGGTTTCGGCGAGGTTGCGGTCGTGGATGTCGAAACCGACATCGTCGTGACCGGCACGCGCAAGTGAGGATGCGGGGCCCGCGCGGCGAACCCGTAACACATCCGCCCCGAAGCTTCGACGATCTCTCCGCAAACGCGCATCTACCCTGATCGCAGGGGCCCTTCGCCCCCCACTGGGGGGGTGCGTGCGCTTTGAGCGGGACACGTCCGGAAGTGCCACAGCCGTCCAGGACATGGCTACCGCGGCGCGCGCTCGTCATCGGGCTGGCGCGGTCCGGACAGGCGGCCGCTCTCGCCCTCGCGCGGCGCGGCGTGGCGACGGTCGCGAGTGATCGCTCCACGAGCGTCGATGCCGGAAGGCTCGGCGACGCCGGCGTCGAAATCCACCTCGGAAGGGAGGAGGAGTCGTTGCTCGATGGTGTGGACGTCGTCGTCAAGAGCCCCGGCGTGCCGGGTGAGTCGCCGCTCGCGGCCGCAGCGCGCCGGCGCGGGATCCCGCTTTGGAGCGAGGTCGAGCTCGGCTACCGGCTCCTCCCGCCGGGCGCGCGGATAATCGGCGTGACCGGGACGAACGGGAAGACGACGACGACCGAGCTCCTTGGCGCGATCCTGCGCGCC
>JAWVDC010000053.1:0-3942 GCA_033857715.1 Gaiellaceae bacterium
CGAGAGTGGCGAGCTTCTGACCCACGAATTACCCATCGGCGGCTCCCCCCGGGGGCATTAGCCTCCTTCCTGGTGAATCTCGAGATCACGCCTGAGCCGGACGACGCCCAGCGCGCCGCGATCGTCGCCGCGCTCGAGGAGGAGGAGGAGAAGGCCCAGGCATCCGTAACCGGGCCTCCGCGCACACCGTTTTCCTCGCATGTGGGAGGAATGCATCCGGTGCAACGAAGCACCCGCGGTTGACGAGCAGGGCTATTGCGGCCACTGCCATTGGGCCGTGCGCGCCGAGGTGGAGGAAGGTCTCTACGCGTTCCGCGAGTACCTTCGCGCCTGGGCACGGTTCGACGAGTGGTGCAGCTCGCGCGGCACGCGCGCAAAGGCCGCGTAGCGCGATTCGCTACTGCTCGGGCTGGGTGCGCCCCGCAAACATGGCGGGCGCGCTGCGCGCATAGTCGAGCCCCGACACCCATGTCAGGACGACCGCAACGAGGAGCGTCCACCACGCTGCGCGATTTCCGAACGCGCCGGCTGCCGCGAAGCCGCCGACCGCCGCGGCGAGGGCCTGCGCCCACGTCTTGAGCTTGCCGAGGTCGCGCGCTGCGAGCACGACTCCTCGCTCGATCGCGGCCTGCCGCAGCCCGGTGACCAGCACCTCGCGCACGACGATCAGCGCCACCATCCACGCGGGGACGACACCGAGCCCGACGAGCATGACGAGCGCGCCGAGGACGAGCACCTTGTCGGCGATCGGATCGAGGAGCGACCCGAGGGGAGACGTCCGCCCGTGCCGCCGCGCGAGCCTGCCGTCGAAGAAGTCGGTCGCCATCGCGAGGCAAAACACTGCTGTCGCCCAGTACGCGTGGCCGTGGAAGTTCCAGCTGAACAAGAGCACCACGATCGGCACCGAAGCGGCGCGCGCGACTGTCAGTTGATCTGCGGGGCTCATGGCTACCGGACAATACGGTGTGGGCATGTTCGACAAGGTTCTCGTCGCCAACCGGGGTGAGATCGCGATCCGCGTTTTCCGCACGCTGCGGGAGCTCGGCGTCGGCGCCGTGGCGGTGTACTCGGAGGGCGATCGCGGCGCGCTCCACGTCGCGTACGCCGACGAGGCTTTTCTCCTCGGGCCTACGCCGGCCGCGGAGAGCTACCTCAACGTCGAGCGGATCCTCGACGCGGCCGCGCGATCCGGCGCGCAGGCGATCCATCCCGGCTACGGCTTCCTCGCCGAGAACGCGGGCTTCGCGCAGGCGGTCGAGGACGCAGGGCTCGTCTGGATCGGGCCGCCGCCGGCAGCGATCGAGCTCATGGGGAACAAGACCGCGGCGCGCACCGCGATGCAGGCGGCGGGCGTCCCGATCATCCCCGGCACGACCGATCCCGTCGGCTCGGTCGCGGAGCTGCTCGCGCTCGGCGAGGAGATCGGCTACCCGCTGTTGATCAAGGCAGCGGCGGGCGGCGGCGGTAAGGGGATGGAGGAGGTGCACTCGCCCGAGCAAGCGGAGAAGGCGTTCGAGACCGCGCAGCGCCAGGGGCAGTCGTACTTCGCGAATCCCGACGTCTATGTCGAGAAGCTCATCGTCGACCCGCGCCACGTCGAGGTGCAGGTGCTGGCCGACGCGCACGGGAACGTCATCCATCTCGGTGAGCGCGACTGCACGATCCAGCGCCGTCACCAGAAGCTCGTCGAGGAGACGCCCTCGCCGGGTGTCGACGAGGAGCTGCGCGCCCGGATCGGCGCGATCGGGGTCGAGGCGGCGCGCGCGTGCGGGTACCGCTCCGCCGGGACGATCGAGGGGCTCCTCACGCGCGACGGCGAGTACTTCTTCATGGAGATGAACACGCGCATCCAGGTCGAGCACACAGTCACCGAGGAGGTGACGGGCGTCGATCTCGTGCGCGAGCAGGTGCTCATCGCGCTCGGCGAGCCGCTGTCGGTGACGCAGGAGGACATCGTCTTGCGCGGGCACGCGATCGAGTGCAGGATCAACGCCGAGGACGCGAGCAAGGGCTTTCTCCCGGCGCCCGCGCTCGTGACCGCCTACCGCGAGCCGTCGGGGCCCGGTGTGCGCGTCGACTCGGGCGTCGCCGCGGGCTACGAGGTCTCGGCGTCCTACGACCCGATGATCGCGAAGCTCATCGTCCACGGCGTCGACCGCGAGCACGCGCGCCGGCGGATGCTCCGCGCGCTCGACGAGTTCGCGATCGAGGGGCCGACCACGCTCATCGGGTTCCACAAGGCGCTCCTGTCGCATCCGTGCTTCATCGCGGGCGAGACGTGCCTCGGTGTGGTGGAGTCGCTCGAAATCCCTGAGCACCCGGGTGACAAGTTGTCCCCACCGACCGCGCGGTTGACCGACCGGGTGCGCGTGGTCGAGGTGGACGGGCGCCGGTTCGAGGTGCGGCTCACGGAGCCCGAGCCGGGGTGGCGGGCTCTGGCGGCGCGCCGCCGCGACCGCGTCCGCGGAGGCGGGGCGGGGGGCGGTGGTCAAGACGCCGTCGTCGCGCCGATGCAGGGGACGGTGCTCTCGGTGAGCGTCGCCGACGGCGAAGAGGTCGAGCCGGGCAAGGTCGTCTGCATCGTCGAGGCGATGAAGATGGAGAACGAGGTGCGCGCGCACCGCGGCGGGCTCGTGTCCCAGCTCTCCGTCGAAGCGGGCCAGGCGGTCACGACCGGCCAGGTCATCTGCGTGATCGCATCGGGCGAAACCGTTTTGCACGACCCTGCGTAAGACGGGGCATGCCCAAGCTCACGACACCCACAGCGATCACGGTTCTGGCCGCGGCTCTTGCGGGCTGCGGCGGCGGCACCACAGCGGCGCCGCGTACGACGACGACGAGCTCGCCCGGCGCTCCGAAGGATCCGGCGACGAGCTTCAGCCTGAAAAGCGTCCACGACCTCGGCAGGGTCCTCGTCGACGGGAGGGGACGCACGGTCTACGTCCTCACGAGCGCCGCCAAGAAGAACGTTCCCTGCACCGACGACAGCGGCTGCACCGACGTCTGGCCGGACCTCTCGCTGCCGGACGGGACTTCGTCCGCGACCGCGGGCGTAGGAGTCGACGACTCGCTCCTCGGGACGATGGAGGCGAACGGGGAGACGTATCCGACGTACAACGGCTATCTGCTGTACGAGTACGCGAACGACGACCGCCCCGGCGACGACAACGGCGAAGGGATCAAGAGCTTCGGCGGGACGTGGTACACGCTCAACGCGTCGGGCACGCCCGTGAAGCACGAGAGCATGGACAACTACGGCGGGTACGGCTACTAAATCGAGCGCTGGTACGCGCGGAAGCACCACGTCGCGAACAGCGTCGTGACGGCCATCGCCGCGAGGAGGAAGAGGAGGAACTCCCCGGTGGTCGCCCAGAGCCCGCCGTAGACGACGGCGTTGCGGGCGGCATTGACGCCCCAGTTGACCGGGTTGTAGCGCGCGACCGCCTTGATCCACCCGGGCATCAAGGCGAACGTCAGGAGGATCGACGAGAGGAACATCAGCGGCAGGCCGACCATGTTCGCGGTCGCGATCATCGACTCCGGGCGGCGGAAGATCAGCGCGAGGCCGTTCGAGAAGCCCGCGAACGCGGACGCGAGGAGGAAGGCGGCCGCGAACACGATGAGCCAGCCGAGCGCGCCGCCGTGAATGCGCACGCCGAGCGCGAGCCCGACGAGTAGGAGGATCAGCGTCTGGATCATCGCGGTGATCCCCGCGCGCACGACCTGCGAAAGGACGATCGCGAGCCGCGAGGCGGGGGCCGCGAGGAAGCGGTCGATCACCTTGCGGTCGAGGTCGGTGATCATCCCCATCCCCGACCACATGCCGCCGAAGAACGCGTTCATGCAGATGATCCCGGGCGCGAGGAACTCGATGTACGTGCCGGCTGCAGGCGTGCGTCCCTGGAGGCCGGCGTTCTTCAGGAGCTGGCCGTAGAGGACGAG
>JAWVDC010000054.1:0-12994 GCA_033857715.1 Gaiellaceae bacterium
CGTGAAGCCGATCTGCTCGCCGGCATTCACCTGAGCGGCATCCGCGGTCTTCACGATGTGGATCGCCGGGCCCGCGACGCAGGTCGACGCGTTCGAGTCATCCGAGCCGTCGTTCGTGGTGCTCACGTGGCCGGTGTTGTTCACGACACCGCTGCCACCCGGGCAGACGCCACCGGTCGCAGCCGTCGTAGTGGAGGTGATGTGCACGGTGAACGAGCTCCCGGCGAGAGTCGTGCCCGCGGGCACCGTCACGGGGCCGCAGTTCAGCGTCCCGGCCGTGATGGCGCAGGAGCCGCCCCAACCAGCGCCCTGGCTGGCGATCTGCCAAGAGAGGCCGGCGTTCGTGGGCAGGACGTCGCTCAGAGTCACGCCCGTCGCGTCACCCGAGCCGTTGTTGTAGACGGTGAGCGTGAAGCCGATCTGCTCGCCGGCGTTGACCTGCGCAGCGTCAGCGGTCTTCACGATGTGGATGGACGGTGCGGCGACACATGTCGACGCATTCGACTGATCCGAGCCCGAGTTCGTGGTCGTCACGAAGCCCGTGTTGTCCACGACACCGCTACCACTCGGGCAGACGCCACCGGTCGCAGCAGTCGTCGTCGAGGTGATGTGCACCGTGAAGGTGCTCGCAGCCTGGGTCGTCCCAGCCGGAACCGTCACCGGGCCGCAGTTGAGCGTCCCCGCGGTGATCGAGCAGGAGCCGGCCCAGCCGGCGCCCTGGCTCGCGATCTGCCACGAGAGGCCCGCGTTGGTCGGGAGCGGATCCGAGAGAGTGACGCCGGTGGCGTCGCCACTGCCGTTGTTGTAGACGGTCAGCGTGAAGCCGATCTGCTCGCCGGCGTTGACCTGCGCAGCGTCAGCGGTCTTCACGATGTGGATCGACGGAGCAGCGACACACGTCGAAGCGTTCGACTGGTCGGAACCGTCGTTCGTCGTGCTGACGTGGCCCGTGTTGTTCACGACACCGCTGCCGCCCGGGCAAACGCCGCCGGTCGCGGCAGTGGTCGTCGAGGTGAGGTGCACCGTGAACGTGCTCGCTGCCTGGGTCGTCCCGGCCGGAACCGTGACCGGGCCGCAGTTCAGCGTCCCAGCGGTGATCGAGCAGGAACCGCCCCAACCGGCGCCCTGGCTCGCGATCTGCCACGACAGGCCGGCGTTCGTCGGCAGCACGTCGCTCAGGGTCACGCCCTTCGCATCGCCCGAGCCGTTGTTGTAGACGGTGAGCGTGAAGCCGATCTGCTCGCCCGCATTGACCTGGGCGGCGTCAGCGGTCTTCACGATGTGGATCGACGGAGCAGCGACACACGTCGAGGCGTTCGACTGGTCGGAGCCGTCGTTCGTCGTGCTGACGTGGCCGGTGTTGTTCACGACACCGCTACCGCCCGGGCAAACCCCGCCGGTCGCGGCAGTCGTCGTCGAGGTGATGTGCACCGTGAACGAGCTCCCGACCAGCGTCGTGCCGAACGGCACGGTCACCGGGCCGCAGCTCAACGTCCCAGCGGTGATCGAGCAGGAACCGCCCCAACCGGCGCCCTGGCTCGCGATCTGCCAGGAGAGCCCGGCGTTCGTCGGCAACACGTCGGTGAGGGTGACGCCCTTGGCGTCGCCCGTGCCGGTGTTGTAGACGGTCAGCGTGAAGCCGATCTGCTCGCCCGCATTGACCTGGGCGGCATCCGCCGTCTTGACAATGTGGATGACCGGAGCGGCGACACACGTCGACGCGTTCGACTGATCCGAGCCGTCGTTCGTCGTCGAGACCGAGCCGGTGTTGTCGACGACACCCGTGGTCGGGCAGTTCCCGGCCGTCGCAGCGGTGGTCGTCGACGTGATGTGCACGGTGAACGTGCTCGCGGCCTGCGTCGTCCCGGCCGCCACGGTCTTCGGGCCGCAGGTCAGCGTCCCGGCCGTGATGGCGCATGTTCCGCCCCAACCGGCGCCCTGGCTCGCGATCTGCCAGGAGAGACCCGGATTCGTCGGCAGGACGTCGGTGAGGGTCACGCCCTTCGCGTCGCCCGAGCCGTTGTTGTACACGGTCAGGGTGAAGCCGATCTGATCGCCGGCGCTCACCTGCGCGGCGTCCGCCGTCTTCACGATGTGGATCGACGGGGCGGCGACACAGGTCGACGCGTTCGACTGATCCGAGCCGTCGTTCGTCGTCGACACGTTGCCCGTGTTGTTCACGACACCGCTACCACCCGGGCAGACGCCACCGGTCGCAGCGGTCGTGGTCGAGGTGATGTGCACCGTGAACGTGCTCGCGGCCTGCGTCGTCCCGGCCGCCACGGTCTTCGGGCCGCAGGTCAGCGTCCCGGCCGTGATCGCGCACGTCCCGCCCCAGCCCGCGCCCTGGCTCGCGATCTGCCACGAGAGGCCGGCATTGGTCGGCAGCACGTCGCTCAGGTTCACGCCGTAGGCGTCACCTGCACCGGTGTTGTAGACGGTCAGCGTGAAGCCGATCTCATCGCCGGCGCTCACCTGCGCGGCATCCGCCGTCTTGAGGATGTGGATCGAGGCCGGATTGACCACCACCGGCTCGTCGTTGCAGCCAGTCGACTTCGCGTTGTTGGTCCCGTCCCCGCTGAACGAGGCGACCCAGTAGTACGTCCCCGCGGAGTTCAGCTGGATTCCGTTCGGGGTCGTGTAGTCGCCGTTCGCGTTGATCCCCGTGACGGTCTCGGTGTCGAGCACCGAGCCGCCGCAGTCAGCCGCGCTGTACAGCTTGAACGTGATCGATCCGGTGCCGTCGTAGTCGACGCCACCCGACAGCGTGGCCTTGTCCTTGAACGTGTCCGAGACCGAGCCAGAGGCGGGCAACTGCGTCGTCGTCAGCCCCGGGGTGACGCAGTTGGAGATGTCGATGTTGGCCGGACCGGCGTAGTCCTTCATCTGCGCGCTCGTCGAGCTACCCGACGTGCGCGACTCGCCGAACGCCGTGCCGAAGTGCTCGCACGCGCGGCCGTCGTTCGAGAGACTGGCGGTCGCTGCGGTCAGGTCGATTCCGGCCTCGCCGAACTCGTCCGTGGCGGGATTGATCCCGTTCGCCGGCTTGATCGCGTCCACTGTGGTCGTTCCACCGAAGACCTGCGCCTCGGCGATGCTCGAGGAGAGCGTCACCTCAGGCGTCCATGCGGAGCCGGTCCACTGCGAATAGGCGATCGAGGCGCTCCCGCTCTGGAAGTTGTAGACGAGGAGGATGTCCCCAGCGGTCCGGTGGACGAACGCGCTGCCCGCGCCGCACGAAACCTTGTTCTGGTTGAACTCGAACCCGATGTGAACGTCGGACGTCGTCGTGTTCTGCGGAGCACGCACCCACGCGAGATCGAGGTACACGTGGTGAGTGACCGGATCGGTCGACGCCGCCACATAGATGCGGGCGATGTCGGTCTTGTTGTCGACACTGCCGGTCCCTGTGGCCGGGCACTCGTCCGCCTGCTTGATACCGCCGGCGTAGCTCGTGTCCGTGCTGGAGTTGAATGCGTCCGACACCCCGAAGAAGGTGAAGTTGCCGGTCGTCTTCGTTGCGTTCTGGTACGGGGCGGTCCCCGTCCAGGTGACAGGCGCGAAGCCGTTCCAGTCCATGCACCCGGCTGTGTTGATGACGAGGTTGCCGTCGGCGTCCTCGAAACCGCTCTTGTCCGCGAGCGTGCCCTGCGCACCGCAACCGGTGACCGGGGCAAGCGGAGCCGCCGAACCGAAGCCGGCGCCCAAGCGCGAGCCGAAGAACCACGAGCCCGTGCTCGCGAACGTGCGGGCCACGGTGCGGGCCGATAGATCGGAAACGCCAACAACGCCAGAGGCGCCAGAGACGCCGCCCGAGGCGCGCGAAAGCAGACGTGTGGAGCTCGTCGCGTTCCGAGCATTTACGGCATGACCAGAGCGATGCCGCACGAGTGAACTGCCAGAGGCAGCTCCGACCGCAAGCAAGAGCATGAGCGCAACGATTGAACTCTTTCCAAGCGTGCGCTGAAAGACGCCGAACAGCATATGCCTACCCTCCCCAGGGCTAGTCCTATTGACGGTCTCAAGTAGTGCAGTGGCGGGACCCTCGTGCGCAGTCCGATCGGCTAGTCCCAGGTCCCCCGTTCGCCTGGACCCGTTCAGTAGACCTGAACGCTTGCGAGGGTTACGATCGGACAATGCGGGTGCTCATTGCCGACGATCACCGCCTCATCATCGAGGGGGTCCGGCGCGCGCTCGAGGAGGCGGGAGACTTCGAGATCGTCGGAGAGTGCGCGTCCGGCTCTCAGGTCCTGCCGATGGTCGGGCGGACGAATCCGGACATCGTGCTGCTCGACCTCCGCATGCCCGGCGCCGACGGTCTGTCGTGCCTCACGCGCATCCGGAGCCAGTATCCCGAGGTGAAGGTCGTGATCCTCTCCTCCTCGACGGACGAGAAGATCATCGCCAACGTCCTCAAGAAGGGTGCGAGCGCCTACGTCGTGAAGAGCGTCAACCCCGTCGATCTTCCCTCCGTGCTGCGGCAGGCGATCGACGGCACGGTCTTCAGCGCCATCGGGCTCCCGGACGCCGAGGACGGCCCTGCCCGCGCTGCCGGCCTCACCGAGCGCGAGACGGCGATCCTTTCCGCCCTCGCGCGCGGCCTATCGAACGACGCGATCGCGAAAGAGCTCTGGGTGGCCGAGCAGACCGTCAAGTTCCACCTCACGAAGATCTACCGGAAGCTCGGCGTGGCGAACCGCACCGAGGCCGCCCGACTGGCGTATCAGAACGGGCTCGTCGAGAGCCCGCTCGGCGACCACTGACGCGTCCTACTGAGCCCAGCGGTTCCAGCGCACGACGTCGTCGTAGGCCCGGCGGCGCTGCGAGAAGACACTCGAGGCGCGATCCCAGTCCGGATCCTCGGCCGGGTGACCGACGGTGATACCGACGACGATCGTGAGATCGTCGGGAATCGCGAGGAACTCGCGGACGCGCGCGTCGTCCTCCACCGTCACGCCGTAGACCCCCGCGCCGAGACCCTCCTCGAGCGCCGCGAGCATGACGAGCATCATCGCCGCACCGGCGTCGACGTGCCAGAACGGGACGGGCCAGACGATCTCCTCGCCGCCCGTGATCGCGAGCTTGTCGGGCTTGGTGTAGCGGTCGTGGTAGTCCTGCTCTCGGGTGAGGACGAAGACGTGCGCGGCAGCGCTCGTGAACCACGCGCGCGATTTCTCGTCCGCGTCGTCTCCGACGAGGCCTTCGATTACCGCGGGATCGTCCACGACGAGGATGCGGAGCCCCTGGCTGTAGCCGGCGTTCGGGCCGCGCCGGGCGGCGCGCGCGATCCGCTCGAGCACCTCCCGCGGTGCGCGCTCGCCCGTGTAGCTGCGGACGGCACGCCGCTTTCTCAGAAGGTCGTAGAACGGCTCATGCATGCGCCGAGTATCGCCGATTCCCAACAGGTGAGCCAAGGTATTACCGTCACCTGATGGAGAGACCGACCAATCTCGACGAGGCGATCCGCTTCTTCGCCGACGTAGATGTCGCCACCGACTATGTCGCGGGCCTCCGCTGGCCCGGTGGCTGGGTGTGCCCCCACTGCAGCGGACGGGAGTACTCGTACCTCTCCACGCGCCGTTTGTGGAAGTGCAAGGCGTGCGGGAAGCAGTCGAGTGTCAAGGTCGGCACCGTCTTCGAGGGCTCGCCCCTCGGGCTCGACAAATGGCTTCCCGCGATCTGGCTCGTGGCCAACTCGGAGAGTGCGATCAGCTCACACCAGCTCGCGCACGCGATCGGGACGACTCATAGGTCCGCGTGGTTCATGCTCCAGCGCATCGGCGAAGCAAGGCCGCCCGGGGAGCGTCAAACGCCCGAAACGCCACGTGGTGAGGCTGGTGACAGCTCTCACCTGGGGCCGCTCGCCTTGCTACTGCTCGGGGTCTTCGCGCTCGGGATCGTCGTCGGCCGGCTCACCAAGCGCCTCACCCGTTAGCCGTGGTTTCGGCTTCGGCGTGTTGACCACGTTCCGCGCGAGGGTCTCGAACCGGCCGAACTCGTCGGCCTCGTCCTCGGTCATTCCCACTCGATCGTCGCCGGCGGTTTCGACGTCACGTCGAGCACGACGCGGTTCACGCCGGGGATCTCGTTGACCACGCGCGCCGAGACCGTCTCAACGAGGTCGTACGGCAGCCGCGCCCAGTCGGCCGTCATCGCGTCGTCGCTCGTCACCGCCCGGATCACGATCGGGTAGCCGTACGTCCGCTCGTCGCCCTGCACGCCGACCGAGCGGATCGCCGGCAGCACCGCGAACGACTGCCACAGCTCGCCGTACAGCCCGGCACGCCGCACCTCCTCCTGGAGGATCGCGTCGGCGGAGCGGAGGATCTCGAGCCGCTCCTGCGTGACGGCGCCGATGATCCGGATCGCGAGGCCCGGCCCCGGGAACGGCTGGCGCCAGACCATCCGCTCGGGCATCCCGAGCTCCTCGCCGACGCGGCGCACTTCGTCCTTGAAGAGCATCCGCAGCGGCTCGACGAGCTTCATCTTCATGTCGTCGGGAAGGCCGCCGACGTTGTGGTGCGACTTGATCGTCGCGGCGACGCCCTCGGTGCCGCCCGACTCGATCACGTCGGAGTAGAGCGTTCCTTGCACGAGCCACCGCACGTCGCCGAGCTTTCGTGCCTCGTCCTCGAACACGCGGATGAACTCGCGCCCGATGATCTTGCGCTTCTCCTCCGGCTCCTCGACGCCGTCGAGCAACTCTCCGAAGCGCTCCTGCGCCTGGACGTGGACGAGCGGGACGTGGAAGTGCTCGCCGAACATCTCGACGACCTGCTCCGCTTCGTTCTGCCGCAGCAGGCCGTGGTCGACGAACACGCACGTCAGCTGGTCGCCAACCGCCTTGTAGACGAGGAGTGCCGCGACGGCGGAGTCGACGCCGCCCGACAGCGCGCACAGCACGCGCTCCTTGCCGACCTGCTTGCGGATGCGCGCGACTTGCTCCTCGATGACCGCGGCGGGTGTCCACGCGGGAGGCGCCTCCGCCACGGAGTAGAGGAAGTTCTTGAGCACGTCCATGCCGTGGGGCGTGTGCACGACCTCCGGGTGGAACTGGACGGCATAGAGGCCGCGCTCGGTGTCTTCGAAAGCCGCCACCGGTGTCGCCGGTGACGACGCGACGACGCGTGCGCCCGCAGGAGCGGCGACGACGGTGTCGCGATGCGACATCCACACCGTCTGCTCGGGCGGCGTGTCGGCGAGGAGCGTCGACTCCTCCACCCGCATCTCGGTGCGGCCGAACTCGGACACACCGGTGCGGTCGACGCGGCCGCCGAGCTCGAGCGCCATGAGCTGCGCGCCGTAACAGATACCGAGCACCGGGATCCCGAGCTCGAACACGGCGGGATCGATGCGCGGAGCATCCTCGGAGTAGACCGACGCCGGCCCGCCGCTCAGCACGAGCGCGTACGGGTTGCGGGCGCGCACCGCCTCGGCCGTGATCGTGTGACCGACGAGCTCCGAGTAGACGCGGCACTCGCGCACGCGGCGCGCGATGAGCTGGGAGTACTGCCCGCCAAGGTCGACCACGAGCACGGGACGCTCTCCACGCGCTGGAAGCTCGAGAACCTGCGCCGGTTCAGCGGCGATAGTTCGGCGCCTCTTTCGTGATCGTGACGTCGTGCGGGTGCGACTCGCGCAGGCCCGCCGCGGTGATCTGGACGAAGCGCGCCTGCTTCATCTCCGCGATCGTCTCGGCGCCGCAGTAGCCCATCGCCTGCCGCAACCCACCTACGAGCTGGTGGACGACGTGCTCGAGCGGGCCTTTGTATGCGGTGCGTCCCTCGATCCCCTCGGGAATGAGCTTCTCGACATCCTCGACGTCGCCCTGGAAGTAGCGGTCCTTCGAGAAGCCGCGCGCCTTCATCGCGCCGAGCGAGCCCATCCCGCGGTACTCCTTGAAGCGCTCGCCGCCGACGAGGATCACGTCGCCCGGCGACTCGTCGACGCCCGCGAGCAGGGAGCCGACCATGACGGTGTCCGCCCCGGCGCCGATCGCCTTCGCGATGTCGCCCGAGGACGTGAGACCGCCGTCGGCAATCACGGGAACGCCTTCCTCGGCGGCGACGGACGCGACCTCGTGGATGGCGGTGACTTGCGGAACGCCGACTCCCGCAACGACCCGCGTCGTGCAAATGCTCCCCGGACCCACGCCAACCTTCACGGCGTCGGCTCCTGCGTCGATGAGCGCCCGCGCCGCGTCGGCTGTGGCGATGTTGCCGGCGATGACGTCGACCGAGACGGCGCCCTTGACGCGCGCGACCATCTCGATGACACCGCGCGAATGGCCGTGCGCCGTGTCGACGACGAGCACGTCGGCGCCTGCCTGCGCGAGGGCCTGAGCGCGCTCGAGCGCATCGGGGCCGACGCCGACCGCCGCGCCGACCTGCAGGCGGCCCTGCCCGTCCTTCGTCGCCTGCGGGAACTCGATCTTCTTCTGTATGTCCTTCACCGTGATAAGCCCACGCAGGCGGCCGTCGGCGTCGACGACGGGGAGCTTCTCGATCTTGTTGCGGTGGAGGATCTCCTCGGCCTCGGCGAGCGTCGTCCCCACCGGGGCGGTCACGAGATCGCGCGAGGTCATGAGCGCCGAGACGAGCTGGTCGACGTCGTTCTCGAAGCGGAGGTCGCGATTCGTGAGGATCCCGACGAGGATCCCGCCGGCGTCCGTGATCGGGACGCCCGAGACCTTGTAGCGCGCCATGAGCTCGAGCGCCGCGCGGACGGGCGCTTCGGGCGGCAGCGTCACCGGCTCGACGATCATCCCCGACTCCGAGCGCTTGACCTTGTCGATCTCCGCCACCTGCGCCTCGATCGAGAGGTTGCGATGGACGATGCCGATGCCGCCCTCGCGCGCGAGCGCGATCGCGAGGCGCGCCTCCGTCACCGTGTCCATGGCAGCCGAAACGAGAGGGATGGCCAGCTCGACCGACGGCGTCAGCCGCGCGCGGGTCGAGACGTCGTTCGGCAGCACGTGCGACTCCGCCGGGACGAGGAGGACGTCGTCGAAGGTGAGGCCCTCTTGCCCGAACTTGCGGTCGAGCTCCAGCAGCCGCTGAACGTCGGCGGCGCTCGGCTCGGCTGCGGCAGGGTCTCTCAAGGGATAGCCAGGGTACCAAGCCGTCCGGCGGGGCCTAAATTTGACAACCCCCTAACACCGGCACGGCTACGGTGCACGCCGTGCGCGCCTTGATCGTCATTGCCGGGTTTCTCGCGCTCGCCGGCATCGCGACGGCGGCGATTGCGTCCCCCACGACCATCGTCCGCAGCCCGACTCCGGTCGCGGCTGTCACGCAGGACGGCAACCTCCTCGCGTGGATCTCCATCAACCGGACGAAGTGCAACGTCGTCCACATCACCGGCGACGGAAACAGCTACGTCCTGCCGCAGCCGCCGAACGACGGCATGACATGCCATTGGAATATCGCCACCGGAGTGCCGCGGCTCGCGGTTGCCGCGGGCGCGCTCGCCGCGCTCTGGACGCTGCACGAGCACAACTCCAACTGGGTCGTCACCGCGCAGGTCGGCGGCAAGGAGATCCCGGTCGAGCGGCTCGCGCACCAAAGCGACGGCACGCGCTGGTGGCTCGGCGGGACCGCCGGCGGAGGATCGACGCTTGCGTACTCCTCCGTCGACGTCGAGTACGTCGACCCGCTCGCATGCGGCTCGGGAGGATCGTGCGCGAAGAAGATCGCGGACGGCGAGATCGACCTCGTCTCCGACGGCCAGAAGACGCGCCTTCCCAACTCCGGCCCCGCGCTCGGTCTCGCCGTGAGCACCGGCCGCATCGCGTACGTCCCGGCGACAACCGTCTCGCAGGCGGGAGCACCGGTGTCGAGCGCCACCGCCGCGGTCGAGGTCGACGACATCTCCGACGGCTCCGTCGTGAGCCAAGTGAACCCGGCCGGAGTGCCGGTCGCGGTTGGTCTTTCCGCCCACGTGGTCGCTGTACTCGCACGCGCGTCGGGAAAGAAGAGGCTTACGTGGTACGACGTTGCGACCGGCGTGAAGCTCGGTGGGATCGGTGTCCCATCGACGACGGCGCCCGTCCTCACGATGGACGACCAGGTCATCGTCTACCGCGTCGGCCAATACCTCCATGCGCTGACGATCTCGACAGGCCATGGACACGTGGTGGCCACCACTGCGGTCGGGGCCGTGGGCCTCTCGCTCGAGCAGGGCCGGCTCGTCTGGGCCGAGAGCAGCCAGTCCTCCGGCCGCATCCGCGCGGTCTCCCTGCCGTAAGCGTCTAGGCCGCGACGGGATCGAGCTCGTGAATCTCGACCCCGGCCGCAAGCTGTTGCGCTTCCTTGGGGTCGAAGCGGCCCGCGCCGAGCGCGACGACCGACGCCGCCGCGCAGCCGATAGCGGTTCGTAGGGCGTCGGCCACGCCGGCGCCGTTGAACCGCTCGGAGAGATAGCCGCCGAGGAGCACGTCGCCCGCGCCGACGGGCGCGATCGGCTCGACGCGCGGGATCGAGGCGCGGAACCGCCGCGCTTCGCGCTCCTCGCGGATGAAGGCGAAGCACGCGGTCTCCTGCGTGATGAGGACGTTACGCGCGCCGAGGTCGGCGATCGTCTCGAGGGCCATGACGAAGTCCTCGTCGTCGGTGAACTCTTGGCCGACGAGACTCTCGGCCTCCTGCTGGTTCGGGGAGACGAGGTAAGGCTCCGCTTCGACGCCGAGCCGCAGCGCCTCGCCTTCGCAGTCGAGGACGCACCGGATGCCGCGCCGGGTGAGGTCGCGGATCATCTCTGCATAGAAGTCGTTGCCGACGTCGCGCGGGAGCGAGCCGCTGAACACGACGTAGCTCGCGACGCGCGAGAGGTAGCGAAGCTTGTCGGCGAGGACGTCGAGCTCTTCCCGCTTGACGGCCGGGCCCCACTCGTAGACCTCCGTCAGCGCGCCCGCGGTCGGGTCGACGACTGCGATCGACGTGCGCGACTCGCCGGAGATGCGGACGAAGTCGTTGAGGATCCCTTCGAGCGCGAGGTCCTCCACGATGCGGTCGCCGGTGCGCCCGCCCGCAAAGCCCGTGGCGATGACCGGAGTCTCGAGGCGCTTGAGCGCGCGCGCGACGTTGATGCCCTTCCCGCCTGCACCGGTGAGGCTGGCGCTCGCGCGATGGCGATGGCCGAACTGGAAGTTCGGGACGGTGAGCGTCCGATCGACTGCCGCGTTGAGAGTGACCGTGACGATCAAGTCACTGCGGAGAGTACCGAGCGCAACTGCTGCGACAGAGCTGCGGCGGCCGCTCGCGGGTCGTCGGCGTAGATCACCGACCGCGACGCGGTCGGGAGCGCGCTCGCCGGGCCGGGCGCGAACGCCGGCGCGAGATCCTCGATCCGCCCGCCCTGGGCGCCGACGCCGGGGAGGAGCAGCACGGCGCGCGGCATGAGCGAGCGCGCGTCGGCGAGCACCTCCGGGTGCGTCGCGCCGACGACGGCTTCGATCCCCCACTTCTCGACGCGCTCGGCGACGTGGTGCCAGAACGGCCGCCCGTCGACGAGAGGGACGTCCTGGAGGTCGGCGCTGCCCGGATTCGAGGTCTTGACGATCGCGAAGATCCCGAGCCCGTCGTGCGCGAGGAAGGGCCCGAGCGAGTCCTCCCCGAGATACGGATTGACGGTGACCGCGTCGGCGAGCGGCGCGAGCGCTGCCGCGTACGCCTGCATCGTCGACGGGACGTCGCCCCGCTTGCCGTCGACGAGAACGAGCAGCCCCGCGTCGCGCGCGTACGCGCAGACATCCTCGAGCGCCGCCCAGCCCGTGGCTCCGTGCGCCTCGAAGAAGGCCGTCTGGGGCTTGACCACTGCGGCAACCGGCGCGACCGCGTCGACGATGCCGCGACAAAACTCGCGGAGCCCGACGCCCGCCGGCATGAGCGCGGGATCGGGATCGATGCCGACGCAGAGCGGCGCGCCCTTCTCCTCGACGGCCTCCGCGAGCCTGTCCGCGAAACGCATCACGGAGCCAGGATACGGGAGCGTGCCGGGCCGTTCCTGGGGCGTCGCTGGCAAAGGAGGCAAGCTCGCGGCGCGCAGGACAGTACTCCAGTACGGACAAGCGCCGCGAGCGCAGCATCCTGCCGCCAGCGGCGTCAGCTTCGGCGGAGGGCGGCTACGCCGCCCGCAGTCGAAGCGGCCAGGGACGGCCCGGCGGAGAACGAAAGGCCGCCCGTAGGCGGCCTTTCGATCCTCGGAGGAGACGGAGCTCTACGGTGCTCAGCCGCCCTTGACCGCGGCCTTGAGCGTGCTGCCCGCCGAGAACTTCGGAACCGTCGCTGCCTGGATCTGCACCTTCTCGCTCGGGTTGCGCGGGTTGACCCCCATGCGCGCAGCGCGATGCGCGGTCGAGAACTTGCCGAACCCCGTGAAGACCACGTCGCCCCCGCCCTTCAGCGTGTCGGTAACGGTCTCGAGAAATGCGTCAACGGCTCTACCGGCGTCCTTGTTCGAGAGCCCAGAGCGCTTTGCCACCTCGGAAACGAAATCCTGCTTCGTCACTCTCTCCTCCAGTCTTTGATCTTGCAGGCCTGAACGACCCTACAACCTTAAGCGTTTACCGCTCAACCATGCGAATTGTCGGGCGGCTAGGCGGGAGTGTTCTCCCCCTGCAGCAGGGATCCTGCCCGATAGAGCGGACGGAGCCGCACGCCTTGGCGCGCCAAAGCGTCCGCTCCGCCCTCCTCGCGGTCGACGATGCAGACCGCGGTGCGGACGACGAGACCCTCTTCGCGGGCCGCTGCGATCGCCTCGAGGAGCGCGCCGCCGGACGTGACGACGTCCTCGACGAAGCACACCGTCTCGCCCGATTCGTACATGCCCTCGATCTGGTTGGCGGTGCCGTACTCCTTCGCCTTGTCGCGGACGATGACGAAGGGGATGCCGCTCGCGAGCGAGGCAGCAGCGGCGAGTGGGACGCCGCCGAGCACCGGCGCGGCGAGACGCACGGCGTCGGGCGCGTGCTCGCGCACCGTCGCCGCGATCCGCG
>JAWVDC010000055.1:0-12114 GCA_033857715.1 Gaiellaceae bacterium
ATCTGCGGCGCGTCCTCGAGCGCGGCGCGCACCCGCTCGTTCTTCACATCGAAGACCTGGAGGACGCTCGTCGCGCGCTTGTGGGCGACCTCCTCGTCGCTCGCCAGCTCGGGATGGGCGTCGAGCCCCTCCTCAAGCCGCGCGACGTACTGCGGCCGGCAGTTCGCGTCTCCGATCGAGTTGAGGAGGAGCTCCCACTCCGAGACGCCGAGCCGGCGGAGCAGCTCTGCGTAGAACTGGATGACCTCGGCGTCGATCGCAGGATCGGCGGAGCCGAGCGCCTCGAGGGAGAGCTGCCAGTGCTCGCGGTAGCGCCCGCGGCCGGGCCGGCCGTAGCGGTACATCGGGGCGATCGTGTACGCCTTCACCGGCTGCGGCTCCTGCGCGAGGCCGTGCTCGACGTACGCGCGCGCGATCGGCGCGGTGCCCTCCGGCCGCAGCGTGAGCGAGCGTTCGCTGCGGTCCTCGAACGTGTACATCTCCTTGTGCACGACGTCGGAGGCGGCGCCCGACGTCCGCTCGAAGAGACTCGTGTCCTCGAAGCCCGGCGTCTGGATGCGCGACCAGCCGTACTGGGCGCACTGCTCCTCGATCGTGCGCACGACATGCCACCACAGGCGGTCGGCGGGCAGGACGTCGTGCGTCCCGCGCGGCGCCTGGAACTTCTCGCTCATGCTTCTTGACGGAGTTCCGCGAGAAACGGGTTGCGCGCGAGCTCCATCCCGAGAGTCGTCTCCGGGCCATGGCCGGGATGGACGACGGTCTCGGGCGGCAGCCGTTCGGCGAGCATGCGCACGGAGTCGAGCAGCGTGTCCCAGTCGGCGCCGGGCAGATCGACGCGTCCGACCGAGCCGGCGAAGAGCAGGTCGCCGCTGAAGAGCTCGCCGTCGGCGTAGTACGCGACGTGGGCGGGCGAGTGACCCGGGACGGCGAGGCACTCGAACGAGATTCCCGCGACCTCGATGGTCTCGCCGCCCGAGACGAGGTGCTCGGGCGCGTGCGCGCGGCCGGGCACGCCGACCGGCGCGAACTCGGTGAAGCGCTCGAGCCGCTCGCGCTCCCCTTCCGTCATCCAGACCTCGGCCCCCGTTCCCTCCGCGAGATCCGCGACGCCGCCGAGGTGGTCGAAGTGCCCGTGCGTGATGAGGATGCCCGCGGTCGAGGCTCCGAGGCGCGCGAGCTCGAGGCGCAACGACGCCGCGTCTCCGCCCGGGTCGATGACAGCCGCTTCGGCCGCATTGCGGTCGGTGCGGACGACATAACAGTTCGTCTGCAGCGGTCCGAGCTCGTATCTGTCCACGATGAGCGGCATGGCGGCGAGTGTAGAGAGTGGTTACGACAGCGGGACGGGGGGAACGGCTCCCTCATGGAGCACTGGACGCTCGCCGAGATCGACACCCCCGAAGGGACACGGTCCCCCGTCGTGCTCCACTCGCGCGAGGGCGCCGAACGTGTCGTCCTGATCGAGCTGCACCCCGGCGACGAGCTCGGCGAGCATCAGGTGCGGGAGTCGGGCGTCCTCGTCGTTGTCGACGGGACGGTGCGCGTCGAAGCCGGTGACGAGTCCTTCGACGCCGGCCCCGGCGAGGTCTTCCACTTCGACCCCGGCGAGCGTCACGCCGTGGCGAGCGAGACAGGCGGACGCGTGCTTCTGCTCCTCGCACCGTGGCCGGCGGTTAACGCTTCTTAGGCTGGCCCGCCGTCTTCCGCAGCCAGCGGTTGTACGCAAAACGGTCGAGGGCGTACGTGAACGGGACGAAGAGCGCTGTGTACGGGAGCGCGAGGAGCAACGCCGGGACAATCCCCGACGTCAGCGTGAAGAACACGAGCATCACGCCGCCGAGGATGGCGGAGCGGCGGATCGACCGCCGCCACGAGGGCGCCATCGGTGTCCGGCTCGCGCCGGACGAGCCCTTCTCCTGGCGCTTCTGCTGCGGCTTCCGCTCGCGGGGCGCCGGCAGCACGTCGTCGGGCGGCTCCTCGAGCTCGTTCCCCTCGGAGTCGACCCAGACGGTCTCGTACTCGTGGCGCCGCCCCTTCTGCACGCGCTTGCGCTGTTTCCTCGTGGGCATCGGTACGTGTCAGGCTAGCTCGCCGCCGATCACGACCTGGCTGACTACGCGCCCGCCGAGGTGGTAGGCGAGGTAGCGCCAGTCGGGCGCCTCGAGGAGCACGATGTCGGCGCGGTAACCCGGCGCGAGGCGGCCGATCCGGTCCGCGCGGCCGAGGACGTGAGCGGCGTTCACGGTGCAAGCCGCGAGCGCCTCCGCCGGCGAGAGGTGGAGCTGCGTCGCGGCGAGGGAGCAGATGAGCGGGAGGCTTTCCGTGAAAGAGCTGCCGGGGTTGAAGTCGCTGGCGAGAGCGACCGCCGCCCCGGCGTCGACGAGAGTACGTGCCGGTGGCATCGGGCGGTCGAGGAAGAGCGCGCTCGCGGGAAGGAGCACACCGGTGACTTCGCTCGCTGCGAGAGCGCGGACGCCGTCGTCGCCGGTCGCCTCGAGGTGGTCGACCGAGCGCGCGCCGAGCTCGACTGCGAGCGGGATCGCGCCCGACTCCGTGAACTGGTCGCCGTGGAGGCGCAGGGTGAGGCCCGCGTCGCGGCACGCCTCGAGGTAGCGGCGCGCCTGCGTCGCGTCGAAGGCGCCGCGCTCGAGGAAGACGTCCGCCGCCTCCGCGATCTCGGCGGCTTCCGGGAGGACCTCTTCGAGCGCGAAGTCGAGATACGCGTCGGCGTCCGCGAACTCCGGCGGGACAGCGTGCGCACCGAGCCACGTCGCGGCACCGCCTGCGTCGCGGATCGCGCGAAGCGACGCGAGCTCGGTGTCCTTGTCGAGGCCGTAGCCGGACTTCGCCTCGAACGTCGTCGTCCCGGCGGTGCGCATCCAGTCGCGGTGGCGCTCGACCGCTGCGCGGAGCCCGTCCTCGTCGAGCGCGCGCGTTGCGCGGACGGTGGAGAGGATCCCGCCGCCGGCAGCGTGCAGCTCCTCGTAGCTCGCGCCGCCCGCGCGGAGCGAGAACTCGTCCACGCGATCGCCGCCGAACGCCGCGTGCGTGTGGCAGTCGACGAGTCCCGGCACGGCGCACAGCCCGCGCCCGTCCAGCTGGATGACGTCGTCGTCGGGTGCGGGCAGGTCGCGCATCCGCCCCACCGCCTCGATCGTGTCGCCGTCGCAGAGCACGAACGCGTCCTCGAGCACCTCGACGTCTCCGAGCGCGTGGCCGCGCAACGGCGCGCCGCGTCCTGCCGGAGTCGCGAGCTGGACGAGGTCGCGGACGAGGAGCTTCACGAGGGAACGCGAAGGCCGCCCGCTTCCGCGGCCTCGATCGCCTCGGGATAGCCCGCGTCGACATGCCGGAGCACGCCCATGCCCGGATCGGTGGTTAGCACCCGCTCGAGCCGTTCCGCCTGCGCGTCGGTGCCGTCGGCGAGGACGACCATGCCGGCGTGGATCGCGTTGCCGATGCCGACGCCGCCGCCGTGGTGGACGCTGACCCATGTCGCGCCCGCCGCCGTGTTGATGAGCGCGTTGAGGATCGGCCAGTCGGCGATCGCATCGGAGCCGTCGCGCATCGCCTCCGTCTCGCGGTACGGCGAGGCGACGGAGCCGGCGTCGAGGTGATCCCGCCCGATCACGACCGGCGCCGAGACCTCGCCGCTCCGGACGAGCTCGTTGATCGCGAGGCCCGCCTTCGCGCGGTCGCCGTAGCCGAGCCAGCAGATCCGCGCGGGCAGCCCCTGGAAGGCCACGCGCTCGGGAGCGAGCTCGAACCACCGCTGCAGCAGCGGATCGTCCGGGAACAGCTCCTTCAGCATCGCGTCGATCGCGGCAATGTCCCCTGGGTCGCCGGAGAGGGCAGCCCAGCGAAATGGCCCGACGCCGCGACAGAAGAGCGGCCGGATATAGGCCGGGACGAAGCCCGGGTATGAGAAGGCCTCGGTTACGCCACCTTCAGCGGCCTCACCTCGCAGGTTGTTGCCATAATCGAAAACATAGGCGCCGCGTCGGACGTACTCGAGCAGCGCCTCGACGTGGACGACGATCGACTCGCGCGCGAGCCGCAGGTACTCGTCCGGATCGGACGCGCGCAGCTTCGCCGCCTCCTCGACCGAGTAGCCGCGCGGGATGTAGCCCGTGAGCGGATCGTGCGCGGCGGTCTGGTCGGTGATGAGGTCGAACTCCTCGCCGCGCGCCGCGAGCTCGGGCACGACGTCGGCCGCGTTCCCGAGGAGCCCGACCGAGAGCGGGCGGTTCTCTGCAGCCGCCGCGCGCACGCGGGCGAGCGCGTCGTCGAGGGAGTCGGTCGCCTCGTCGAGATAGCCCGTCTCGAGCCGGCGCTCGATCCGCGTCGGGTCGACCTCGATGCAGAGGATCGCCGCGCCGGCCATCGTCCCGGCGAGTGGCTGCGCGCCGCCCATCCCGCCGAGGCCCGCGGTCAAGATCGTCCGCCCGCGCAGATCGGGCGACCCGAAGTGCTTCTCGCCCGCCGCCGCGAACGTCTGGTACGTCCCCTGCAAGATGCCCTGAGAGCCGATGTAGATCCACGACCCGGCCGTCATCTGACCGAACATCGTCAGCCCCTCCGCCTCCAGCCGCCGGAATTCCTCCCACGTGGCCCACTTCGGCACGAGCAGGGAGTTCGCGATGAGCACGCGCGGCGCGCCTTCGTGCGTCGTGAACACGCCGACCGGCTTGCCGCTCTGCACGAGGAGCGTCTCGTCGGGGCCGAGCTCCAACAGCGCGCCGACGATCGCCCGCAGCGCGTCGTGGTTGCGCGCCGCCTTCCCGGAGCCGCCGTAGACGACGAGATCCTCTGGGCGCTCCGCGACCTCACGGTCGAGGTTGTTGAGCAGCATGCGGAGCGGCGCCTCGGTGGACCATTGACGCGCGTTGAGCTCCGTGCCCCGCGGCGCGCGGATCGACGAGAGGTCGCCGCAGAGTGCCTCGACGCGTCCGTCGCTCACTCGAGCTCCCCGACCGCGGATTCGACTTCGGCGACGAGCGAGCCGTCGGCGATCGCCGCCGCGACCGCCTCGATGTCCGGGGCGAGCGAGCGATCGTCCTTCAGGCGCGGCGAGAGATCGCGCACCACCGCCCGCGCCGCGCGGCCCCCGACGCCGGGCTCCAAAGGAGCGTGGAACTCGACTGCCTGCGCCGCCGCGAGCAGCTCGATCGCGAGCGTGCGCTCGGAGTTCGCGAGCACCTGCCACATCTTCAGCCCGGAGGCGTTCCCCATCGAGACGTGATCCTCCTGGCCCGCGCTGGTCGGGATGGAGTCCACCGACGCGGGATGGCACAGCGACTTGTTCTCGGACACGAGTGACGCAGCGACGTACTGCGGGATCATGAAGCCGCTGTTCAGGCCGCCGTCGGTCGTGAGGAAGGCGGGCAGGCCGTCCGACAGATTCGGGTTCACGAGACGCTCGACCCGTCGCTCGGAGATGCTCGCGAACTCGGACACAGCCATCGCCGTCGTGTCGAGCGCGAACGCGAGCGGCTGCCCGTGGAAGTTCCCGTTCGAGACGAGATCCTCCTCGTCGACGAGCACGAGCGGGTTGTCGGTCGCCGCGTTGAGCTCGACGCCGACGGTGTACGCCGCGTAGTCGAGGAGGTCGCGCGACGCGCCGTGCACCTGCGGCGCGCAGCGGAGCGAGTACGCGTCCTGCACCTTGTCGCACCAGCGGTGCGCCTCGATGATCGGCGAGCCGTCGAGCAGGCGCAGGATGTTCGCCGCCGACGCGACCTGGCCGCGCAGCGGGCGGAGAGCGTGGATCTGTGGGAGGAACGACGTGCGCGAGCCGTTCAGCGCCTCGACCGAGAGCGCGCATGCGATGTCGGCCGCCTTTGCGAGCCGCCGCGCGCGGACGAGGCCGAGCGCGAGCATTGCGGCCATGAACTGCGTCCCGTTGATGAGCGAGAGGCCTTCCTTCGCGGCGAGACGCACCGGCTCGAGACCGGCGCGCGCAAGCGCGTCCGCACCGGAGAGACGCTCGCCGTCGAACCACGCCTCGCCTTCGCCGACGAGCGGCAGCGCGAGGTGCGCGAGCGGCGCGAGATCCCCCGAGGCGCCGACCGAGCCACGCGCCGGCACGACCGGGAGCACGCCGCGCCCGAGCAGCGCGAGCAGCAGCTCGACCGTCTCCACCCGCGCGCCGGAATTCCCCTTCGCCAGGGCGTTCGCGCGCAGCAGGAGCGCCGCGCGGACGACCTCGTCCGGGTACGGCTCCCCCACGCCGCACGCGTGCGAGCGCAACAGCCGTAGCTGCAACTCCTCGGTCTGCTCCTCAGGGATCGCAACCGCGACGAAGCGGCCGAAGCCGGTGTTGACGCCGTACGTGTGCTCGCTCGTGCCGTGCGCGGCGCGCTCGACGAGCTCGCGCGCGGCACGCATCTTCTCCCGCGCCACGTCGGTGAGCTCCACCGCCGCCCCGTCGACGGCGACCGCCCAGACGTCATCGACGGTCAGGTCTTCGCCGGTCAGACCGATCGCGCTCGTCACGCTGCGAGCCTACGCTCCAGGCCCGTGACCACGCGCAAGTCGTCCTACCGCTCCCTCGCCTCGCTCCAGCGCGACCTCTCGCGTTGCCGCGCGTGCGTCGAGGCCGGCTACCCGCTCGAGTCGCTGCCGGTGCGGGCGCCGGGGACAGGACAGCGCGCGTATCTCTTCGGCCAGGCGCCCGGGCCGGTCGAGGGAGTCGAGCGCCTTCCGTGGCGTGGCAGCGCCGGCCGCAAGCTGCGTGAGTGGCTCGCGCTCGACGAAGACGAGTTCTACGCGTCGTTCTATTGCGCGTCGGTGACGCGCTGCGATCCGGGGCGCTCGCCGACGGGGCGCGGCGACCGCACGCCCGAGCTCCAGGAGCAAGAGCTGTGCGCCTTCTGGCGGAAGTGGGAGCTCGAGCTCCTGCGTCCCGGGCTGATCGTCACCGTCGGACTGCTCGCGCTGAAGCGACAGCTGGGCTTCGCCTCCCTCACGCCGCACATCGGCGAGCGGTACGAGCAGGACGGCGTCGTGGTCGTGCCGCTGCCGCATCCGTCGGGCGCAAGCAGCTGGCCCTACGTGCCGGAGAACCGCGCGCGACTCGACCGCGCAGTCGCGCTCGTGCACGCCGAGCTCAGTCGGCTCGCGCGGTGAACCAGCGCTCGTCGAGCCATTCCCCGAGCCGAAGCCCTGCCTCGGCCAGCGCCGCGCGAAGCTCGTCCTCGCCGGCGAAGACGTGCATCGCGAAGGCGTGCCGCCACGTCTGTCCCGCCGCGCCGTACTCCATCTCGCCGTGCACGACGCCGCCCTCGATTCGCTCGACGCGCAGCCGCGTCCGGACGTCTCCCATCTGCGACTCGCCGTCCTCGGGAGACCACGCGAGCGGGAGGCCTTCGACGGTCGCGACGTCGCCGTGCCGCCGGCACGTCTCGAGAAAGGCACGCCGCTGCGCCGGCGGCGCATTGACGAGATTGCTCGCGAGGAGGACGGCGTCGAAGCGACGTCCGAGATCGAGCCCCTCGATCCCAGAGTGAACGGTCTCGGCGTCACGCACGCGCGCGAGCATCTCGGCCGACTCGTCCACCGCGGTCACTCGGTACCCGCGCCGGACGAGCTGTCGCGTGATGCGCCCGGCGCCACAGCCGAGCTCGAGGATGCTCGCCCCCGCCGGGACGACTCGCGCGACGACGTCGCCCTCGCCGCGCTCAGGCAGAAGCGCGTAGAGCTCGACCGAGCTGCCATCCGGCGCTGAATCCGACACCGCTGGAGCATAGGACTGCGGCGGTAGATTCAACGAGGTGAGCGCCGTCGCTGAAACGCCCGAGGTCCCGTTCCGGAAGACGTTCTGGCGGCTGCTCGGCTTCCTCCGCCCCTACCGGCGCGGCGTCGCCGTCTCGATCCTGCTCGCGGTCGGCTCACAGGCGTGTCAGATCGCGCTCATCTGGGTGACGGGCAAGAAGGCGATCGACGGCGCGCTCCGTCATCACGACACACACCGGCTCTGGCTCGACGTCGGGCTAATCGCCGGGCTCGGCGCGCTCTCGGGCGCGCTGATGCTCGGCCGCCGGCTCCTCTCCGGCCAGCAGTCCCTCGACGTCGAGATGGACATGCGCCAGGGCCTCTACTCGCACCTCGTCCGCCTCTCTTTCGGCTTCTACGACCGGCACCAGACGGGCCAGCTCATGTCGCGGGCGACGGTCGACCTGCAGGGCGTGCGGTTCTTCCTCGGCTACGGCCTGATCTTCTTCTTTCAGAACATCCTCACCGTCATCTCGGTGAGCGTCGTCCTCTTCTTCGTCGAGTGGAAGCTCGCGCTCATCGTTCTCGCGATCACGCCGCTGCTCGTCGCGCTCGCGTACCGCTACAGCCGCATCGCGCATCCGACGCTGCGGGACGTGCAGCAGAAGCTTGCCGACGTCGCGACGGTGGCCGAGGAGAACATCGTCGGCGTCCACGTCGTCAAGGCGTTCGCGCAGGAGCCGGCGGAGGAGGCGAAGTTCGCCGCTCGCAACGAGGCCCTGTTCGGGCAGACGATCCACGCGAACCGACAGCGCGCGATGTACGTGCCGCTCCTCTCCTTCCTGCCCCTCCTCGCGCAAGCAGCCGTCCTGCTCTTCGGGGCACGGATGGTCGCGGACAAGACCCTGCTGCCGGGCGCCTTCATCGCCTTCAACCTCTTCCTCGGCATGGTCATCATGCCGCTCCGCGGGCTGGGGATGTGGATCGGCCAGGCGCAGCGCTCGACGGCGTCGGGCGAGCGGATCTTCCAGGTGCTCGACGAGCCGGAGGAGGTGGCGGACAGCCCCGCCGCCGTCGAGCTGCCGGAAGGAGACGGCGAGATCCGCTTCGAGGACGTCGCCTTCGAGTACCTCCCCGGTCGCCCCGTGCTCGAGCATCTCGACCTGACCCTCGACGCCGGCACGACGCTCGCGCTCATCGGGCACACCGGCTCGGGCAAGACGACGCTCGCGTCGCTCGTCCCGCGCTTCTACGACGTGAGCGCCGGCCGTGTGCTCGTCGACGGCGTCGACGTGCGCGACGTGACGCTCTACTCGCTGCGCCGCGAGATCGGCGTGATCCCGCAGGATCCGTTCCTCTTCTCGACCACGGTGCGCGAGAACATCGCGTTCGGACGGCCGGACATGAGCGACGACGAGGTCGCGCGCGTCGCGCGGCTCGCGCAGGCGCACGAGTTCGTCGAGCGGCTGCCGCAGGGCTACGAGACGGTGATCGGCGAGCGCGGCATCACGCTGTCGGGCGGCCAGCGCCAGCGCATCGCGATCGCGCGCGCGCTCGCGCTCGACCCGCGGATCCTCATCCTCGACGACGCGACCGCCTCGGTCGACGCGACGACGGAGTCGCAGATCCGCAACGGCCTGCTCGAGGTCATGCGCGGCCGGACGACGCTCATCATCGCGCACCGACTCTCGACGATCGCGCTCGCAGACGAGATCGCCGTCATCGACGGCGGGCGGATCGCGGTGCGCGGCACGCACGACGAGCTGCTCGAGACGAGCGAGATCTACCGCGAGATCCACGACCACGGCCTCCTCGAGCGCCAGTTCGCCGACGCCGTCGAGGCGCGCGCCGACGTGGAGGAAGTCGCGTGAGCCGTGTCACTCCTGGACACGTCCGGTGCCAGGCACCAGACGTGGCCCGTCCGGACACGCCGGACGACAAAGTCCGTGCTCAGCCGGTTAGTGCCTGGCCGTTCGGACGTGTCCGGTGCCTGGCACCAGACATGCCTCGAGGAGACATGTCGTGAGGATGCATCAGCCCATGGGCGCCGGCAAGGCGGAGAAGGTCGAGGACTGGTCGTGGAACACGACGCGGCGGCGGCTCGGTGTCCTCTGGAGCCTGACGAAGCCCTACCGGCTCCGCACGTTTCTCTCGGTCTTCTCGCTCCTGACCGCGACGGCCGCTGCGCTCGCGCCACCGCTCCTCGCGAAGGCCGCGTTCAGCGACGCGCTTCGCGGCGACACAGGAACCGGGCTCCTCGTCGTCATCGGGATCTTCGTCGTCGCCGGGCTCGCGAACTGGGGCATGACGTACGTGGAGACGTACATGACCGGCTGGGTCGGGGAGCGGATCCTCGCCGACCTCCGTCGCCGGCTGTTCGCGCATCTGCAGCGCCTCTCGCTCGGCTTCTACGAGCGGAACCGCGCCGGCGTCCTGATCAGCCGGATGACGAACGACGTCGAGGCGATCGACCAGCTCGTCACCGACGGCGTGACGACGCTCGTGCAGAGCACGCTCCTGCTGTGCGGCACCGCCGTGATCCTCGTCATCCTCGACTGGCGACTCGCGCTTGCGACGCTCGCCGTGATCCCGTTCATGAGCGTCGCGACCATGCTCTTCCGCTCACGCTCGGGACGCGCGTACTCGCAGGTGCGGGAACGCCTGGGCCTCGTCACCGCAACACTCGCCGAGGACATCGCCGGGATGCGGATGGTGCAGGCGTTCACGCGCGAGGAGCGCGCGACGGAGAACTTCGCCACCGTCGCCCGCCGCTACCGCGACGCGAACATGCAGACGGTCGTACTCAACGCCCTCTATTTCCCGTTCGTCAGCTTCCTCTCGACGCTCGCGCTCGCCGTGGTGCTCGGCTACGGCGGGTACCAGTACTTCCACGATCCGACGCCGGCGAGACTCGGGACGCTCCTCGCGTTCATGCTCTACGTAAACAACTTCTTCGACCCCGTTCAGCAGCTCTCGCAGCTGTACAACACGTTCCTCTCGGCCGCGGCGGCGCTCGACAAGATCATCGGAGTGCTCGACGAGGAGCCGGAGATCGCCGATGCTCCCGGCGCGAAGGCGCTCGCGCGCATCGAGGGGCATGTCCGCTTCGAGGACGTGCGCTTCGCGTACGGCCTGCGCGGCGGAGCGCTGGGGGAAGAGGTGCTCCACGGCCTGAACCTCGACGTCCCCGCCGGGACGACCGCCGCGCTCGTCGGCCACACCGGCGCCGGCAAGTCGACGATCGCGAAGCTCATCGCGCGCTTCTACGAGCCGACGAGCGGCCGGATCACGATCGACGGCGTCGGACTCAACGACGTGACGCAGGACTCCCTGCGCAGCCAGCTCGGGATCGTCCCGCAGGAAGGCTTCCTCTTCGCCGGCACCGTCGCCGAGAACATCGCGTTCGGCAAGCCCGGCGCGCGTCCCGAGGAGATCGTCCGCGCGGCGCAGACGGTCGGCGCGCACGAGCTCATCCTCCGCCTCGAGGACGGCTACGAGACGCAGCTCGGCGAGCGCGGCTCCCGCCTCTCGCTCGGCCAGCGCCAGCTCATCGCGTTCGCGCGCGCCCTCCTCGCCGACCCGCGGATCCTCATCCTCGACGAGGCAACATCGTCGGTCGACATCGGGACGGAGCGGACGATCGAGCAGGCGCTACGAACCCTGCTCGCCGACCGGACGTCGTTCGTCATCGCGCACCGGCTCTCGACGATCCGCGACGCCGATCTCATCGTCGTGCTCGAGCATGGGCAAGTCGTGGAGCAGGGCTCGCACGACGAGCTGCTCGCCCGCCAGGGGCTGTACACGAGCCTCTACGGCGACTGGGCAGCCGCGTAGTTCGTCTTCCAGTACTCCGCCATCTCGATCCGCTGCAGCAGGGTCGGGTGGTTCTCGACGAAGACGTAGTCCCACCACGGCGGGCTCGGGTCGTCGCGCGTCTCGACTGCGAACACCTTGAAGAGCTCGCGCCCGGCCGCCGGGTCGCGCGTCGCGCGCAATGCCGCCCAGTCCGCCTCGGCCTCCATGTGCCGCGAGACGACGTTCCGGAGCGGCACGGCCGCGAGCTGTAGGACGACGTAGGCGAAGACGGCGAGCGGCACCGCCTCGGCCAGTCCCATCCCGCCGCGGCGCCGCGCGACGCGCGCGAGCGCAAAGGCGAGCGGGAACGCGAACAGGGCGTACCAGCCGACGTCCTTCCAGATGTGGTTGTGCGCAAGGTGCCCGAGCTCGTGCGCGAGTACGAAGCGATCGAGAGACGGCGTGAACGGCGGCTTGACGATCGGCTTCAGCAGGAAGACGCTCCGGCTCGACCCGAGGCCCGTCGCGAAGGCGTTTGGCCCGTCGAAACCGGAGAGCACCCGCACCGGAACGTGAACGTGCTCCCTCCGCTCGAGCTTCGAG
>JAWVDC010000056.1:0-7929 GCA_033857715.1 Gaiellaceae bacterium
CTCATCCGCGGCCACGGTTGGGGCCACGGCGTCGGGATGGGACAGTGGGGAGCCGAGGGCTACGCGCTCCAGGGCTACACGTACCACGAGATCCTCGACGCCTACTACCCGGGCACCGCGCTCTCGCAGACGCCGGTGCGCCGGATCCGGGTGCTGCTCGCCGACGGGCAGAGCAGCTTCGCGGTCTCGTCCGGCGAGCCGATCACCGTCGTCGACAAGAACGGTGCGACGCACCAATTCCCGGCCGGCGACACAAAGCTGACGACGACGCTCCCGTATCCCGCGCCGCTCACGCTCTCGCCCGCCTCGGGCTCGTTGCTCACGCTGTACCGCGCATACCGCGGCAAGCTCGTGATCAGCCTCGTCAACGGGAAGCTCCGCGCCATCAACCTCGTCGGGCTTCAGCAGTACCTCTACGGCGTCGTCCCGGTGGAGATGCCCACGAGCTGGCTGCCAGCCGCGCTCCAGACGCAAGCAGTCGCCGCGCGGTCGTACGCGCTCGCCGGCCGGAGGGCCGGCTTGCCCTACGACGTCTCGGCCTCCGGCCAGTCGTACTTCGGCGCCGGGGCCGAGACGCCGCAGGGTGACGCCGCCGTCAACGCGACGAACGCGCAGGTGCTCATGTACGGGGACAAGGTCGCGACGACCGTCTACTCCTCGAGCACGGGTGGCCGGACGCAGTCGGCGACCGACGCATGGGGCGGCGGAGCGCCGTACCTCGTCTCCGTCGCCGATCCCTACGACACGATCTCGCCCTGGCACAACTGGGGGCCGGTCCTCGTGACGGGCAAGGACCTCGCGTTCGCGCTCGGAGGACTCTCCGGCAAGCCGGTCGACGCGACCGTGACCCGCAACGGCTCGAAGCGCGTCGGGCAACTCCACCTCACGCTGCGTGCGCAAGGCAGCGAGTCGGGCGCCTCGTTCACCGGGAACAACGTCGCCGCCGACCTCGGCCTTCGGTCGGCGTGGTTCAGCGTCGGCGTCCTTGCGCTCCTCCCGCCGTATCCGAACGTCGTCGTGAGCCCCGGCGCCGACGTCACGCTCGGCGGCGTCGTGCGCGGCGTGAGGGGAGTCGTCCTGCAGGAACGGCCCACCGGCGGCGCGTGGTCCGAGGTCCAGTCGGTGACGCCCGACCCGCAGACCGGCGCGATCAGCATCGACGTCAGTCCGGTGGTGACGACGCAGTACCGGCTCGCGACGACGCGGCACGTCGCCGCGGCCGTCCGCATCAGGGTCAGTAGCTAGCCCTTACTGGTTCTCGAGCAGCTCGTCGTCCGGCACCGGGCGGAGGACGCGCGCCGGGCTTCCGACCACGAGCATCCGCGCCTCGACGTCCTTCGTCACGACCGCGCCGGCGCCGACGAACGCGTCCTCGCCGATCTCGATGCCCGGGAGGAGGATCGCGCCGCCACCGACGCGCGCGCCGCGGCGGATCGTCGGGCCCTTCACGAGGTCGTGGCGCTTCTCGGTGCGTCCCATGTAGTTGTCGTTCGTCGTGACGACGCACGGCGCGATGAAGACGTGCTCCTCGAGCGTCGAGTACGCGGTGATGTACGCCTCGGCCTGGATCTTCGTCATCGCCCCGATGGTCGTGTCGTTCTCGACGAGGGAGCCTCGTCCGATGACGACGTCGTCGCCGACGGTGACGCGCTCGCGCACGCACGACTGGTCGCCGAGGATGACACGCTCGCCGATCGTCGTCCCGGCGAACACGACCGCGCCGGTCGAGACGATCGTCCCCGCGCCGATCTCCGCGGGCGGCAGCGGCTCGCGCTTCGCCGTCGAGCGCGGCGAGAGCGTCGGCTGCTTCCCGACGACCGCGTGCTCGAGCACCTTCACGCCCTCGCCGAGCACCGTGCCCGGGTAGACGATCGCCGTGGGGTGGATCTCAGTCATTGCCGTTGAGGGACGTAGTGAGCATCTCGAGCGCGCGGACGACACGGGCGCCGTCGCGCGCAACCTTGATCTTGTCGTGCTCGCCGGCGACGAGCTCGAGGAAGTAGGTGCACTCGCGGCGGAGCGGCTCGGTCATGTCGATCGCGGGCGTGGTGACATCGCCGGAGAAGGCCTCGCCTTCCGGGCTCACACGCTTCTCGTAGATCGTCACCTTGTTCTCGGGCTCCATGTCGTCGAACACGACCATCTTCTCGCGGCCGACGACGGTCATTGTCCGCATCTTGTGCGGGTCGAGCCACGAGAGATGCATGTGCGCGATCTTGCCGCTCGGAAAGCGGAGGAAGCAGAACACGACGTCCTCGACACCCGGATGGATGGACGCGCTTCCCTGCGCGGTCGCGAGCTCCGGATCCTCGTCGAGCAGGTGGAGGATCACCGAGAGGTCATGTACGCCGAGCGACCAGAGCGCGTTCTCGTTCGACCGGACGATGCCGAGGTTCACGCGGTTCCCGTAGACGCACAAGACGTCCCCGAGCTCCCCCGCGTCGACGAGCTCCTTCAGCTTCAGGACACCGGGGTGGTAAAGGAGGAGATGGCCCGGCATGAGGACGAGGTCGCGCGCCTCGGAGAGCGAGACGAGCTCGTCCATCTCGGCGGCGCGCATGGCCGGCGGCTTCTCGACGAAGACGTGCTTGCCGGCCTCGAGCGCCTGCTTCGCGAGCGCGTAGTGGGTCGGAACGGGCGTTGCGATCACGACCGCCTCCACCTCGGGGTCGTCGAGCATCTCGGCGAAGTCGCCCGTCACGCGCGCGCTCGGGTGGCGCGCGGCGAACTCGGCCTGCAGCTCCGGGCTCGCGTCGCAGAGCCAGCGGAGGTCGGCGAGCTCGCCGAAGTTCCGCGCGAGGTTCTTGCCCCAGTAGCCGAGCCCGGCCTGACCGACCTTCAACCGGCTCAAAGCTTGTACACGTGCGCGGCCGCGGTGCCTTTCGCGCCGGTCGCGTTGCGGAGGTCGACGATGAGCTTCGCCTCGTCCACGAGCGCGTCGTAGTCCACTGAGGAGTGGTCGGTGACGATGACGACGCAGTCGTACGCGCCCGGCTCGTACGGGGCGCACTCGAGATCGTCGACGCGGGCGACGTGCGGGTCGTGGAACGAGACGTCGGCGCCGGCGTTCCTGAGCAGCGAGATGATCTTCAGCGCCGGCGACTCGCGCATGTCGCCGATGTCCCGCTTGTACGCGACGCCGAGCACGAGGATCCGCGAGCCCTTCATCGCCTTCTGCGCGCCGTGGTTCAGCGCCTGCGAGATGAGCGACCGGCAGAAGTACGGCATCTCCTCGTTGACCTTGCCGGCGAGCTCGATGAACTCCGTGTGGAAGCCGAACTCGCGCGCCTTCCACGTCAAGTAGAAGGGATCGATCGGGATGCAGTGCCCGCCGAGGCCCGGCCCCGGGCTGAACGGCATGAAGCCGAACGGCTTCGTCGCGGCCGCCTCGACCACCTCCCAGATGTCGATTCCCATGCGGTCGCAGAGCACGGCGAGCTCGTTGACGAGCGCGATGTTGACCGCGCGGAACGTGTTCTCGAGGAGCTTCGTCAGCTCCGCCGCCTCTGGCGTTGAGACGCGGTGGACGGTGTCGATCGCGCGCTCGTACAGCTCGGCGGCCCGCTCGGTGCACGCGGGGGTGATCCCGCCGACGACCTTCGGCGTCGTCTTCGTGGTCCAGTCGGTGCGGCCCGGGTCGACGCGCTCGGGCGCGAACGCGAGGTGGAAGTCCTCGCCCGCCTTCAGGCCGCTCTCCTCGAGGATCGGCTGAAGAAGCTCGCGCGTCGTTCCCGGCCACGTCGTCGACTCGAGCACGACGAGCTGGCCGGTGCGCAGCACCTCGGCGAGGCTGCGCGCGGCGCTCTCGACGATGGAGAGGTCGGGCTCGCGCTGGCGCGACAAGGGCGTCGGGACGGCGATGACGATCGCGTCGCAGCCCGCGACTTCCGCGTAGTCGGTCGTCGCGCGCAGCTTTCCGCTCTCCACGAGCGGCGCGAGGCGCTCCGACGAGACGTCCTCGATGTGGCTCTCGCCGCGGTTCAGCTGCTCGACGAGCTCGGGGACGACGTCGACGACGAGAACGGAGCAGCCGGCCTCCGCGAACGTCGCGGCGTGGGGGATCCCGACGTAGCCGGCGCCGATTACGGCAACGTCGTAGCTGGCGCCCTCACTCATGCCGCGGCAAGGCTAGCCACGACCCGTTCCGCGGCGTGACCGTCGCCATAGAGCGGCGGCAGGTCCAGAGGCATCTGCGCCCAGGCGACGGCTGCCGCGAGCTTCTCCGGATCGTCGTCCACGAGGACGTTGGCGCCGAGCTCGACGGTGTCCTTCCATTCGGTCGACGGTCGCGCGGTCACGCACGGCACGCCGTACCAGTACGCCTCCTTCTGCAGCCCGCCGGAGTCGGTGACGAGGACGCGCGACTGCGCGACGAGGGCGCACATGTCGAGATAGCCGAGCGGGGAGAGGATCTCGACGTTCGTCGGCAGGTCGCCGAGAGCCCCGAGCGCCGCGCGGGTGCGCGGATGCGCGGGGAAGAGAACGCGCTCGCCGACGCGACCGAGCCCCTCGACGATCCGGCCGAGCCGGTCGGGCAGGACGTTCGCCTCACGGTGGATCGTCGCGGCGACATAGCCACCCGGCTCGAGCTCGTGTCGCTTGAGCACGGTCGAGCGCTCGAGCGCGATCGGCTCGAAGCGGAAGCACGCGTCCGCCATCACGTCGCCGACGACCTCGATCCGCCCCGCGACTCCTTCCGCAAGCAAGGTCTCGCGCGAGCGCTCGTCGGGGACGAGGAGCAGCTCGGCCACCGCGTCGACTGCGATCCGGTTCCGCTCCTCCGGCATCGAGAGGTCGCCGCTTCGGAGCCCCGCCTCGATGTGCGCGACCGGCACGCCCGCGTCCTTCGACGCCTCGGTTCCTGCGAGCGTGGAGTTCGTGTCCCCGAAGACGAGCGTCCAGTCGGGCCGCTCGCGCTCGATCGCCTCGCGGATCTTCGGCCGCATCGCGACGGCGTCGGCGGTGTGGAGGTCGAGCCGGTAGCGCGGCTGCGGCAGGCCGAGCTCCTCGTAGAAGACGTCCGAGAGCTCGGCGTCCCAGTGCTGCCCGGTGTGGAGGCCCACCTCCTCGATGCCGGCGTCCGCGAGCGCGGCGGAGAGCGGCCCCGACTTGATGAATTGCGGGCGGTTGCCGACGACGGTCAGGACTTTCACGCCGCCGACGTTACAATGCCCCGCCTCGTCGGGCCGTTAGCTCAGTTGGTAGAGCAGGGGACTCTTAATCCCAAGGTCGAAGGTTCGAATCCTTCACGGCCCATGTTCTTGTGCTCCGTCGCGCAGCCGCTCGATGAGCCGCGCGACTGTGGTCGGGTCGTCGATGTCGTAGAACAACAAGCCCGGCGGATGCTCGCGCATGAAGCTTGCGGTGCTTCTTTGCCGCATGCTCCATCTCGCTTGCCACAGGGAGAAGTCGCTCTCCGATGTGAGCCCGAAGGCGAGGCTTCCCCGCCCCCCGGGACCGCTGGCGTCCGGCGAGATCAGCGGAAGCGCACCGAGGGACGCGGCCTCGACAGCGTCCCCGCCCCAGCCGCGAACAATCGAAAGCACGCGACGGTCCGTGACCGCGTAGGTCGTGTGGCGCTTCCGGTAGACCCGTAACACGATGTAGCCGAAGGCGAGGTACGCACTGCCCGCCACGAGCGGGAGGGCGAAAACGCCGATGATCCAGCCGTCCCGCGACCTCGGCACCGCAAAGACGAGAAACCCGACGAGGAAACAGAAGAAGACGAAGGCGGGAAAGGCGATCACCCCATCGTCCTTGGCGAGCCACTTCTTCGGGTTCGGGCGGCCGATCCACTCGATGCGCTCACCCGGCAGGAGCTGGCGGTGGACCGAACCGACCTCGGCCGGCGACGCGCCGAGCCCGGCAGTAGCGGGCTCGTTTCCTCCACTCACCGCTCCGAATAGTGCACACTGCAGCGCACAAATCGTGATCGGCTTTGGGGGGCAGAGCCATCAGCACTGAAGCGGAATCGTTCGCCGCGGCTGCCGAGAGTTTCGACGACAGCGTTCGCCGCCTCGTCGTCGAGCGCTCGCACGAGCTCTTGACCCTTTGCGATCTCGAGGGCGTGATCGCGTACGCATCTCCGTCGTGGGGCATCCTCGGCTGGGAGCCGCCGAAGCTCGTCGGGATTCCGGTGGGCTCTCTGCTTCACCCGGACGACGCCGAGGTCGCGAACGCCGCGTGGGCGCAGGTCGCGAGCGGTGCGGACGTCGACGCGGTCACCGTCCGCCTGCGCCGCGCGGACGGGACGTACGGCTGGTTCGAGGTGAACGGCTCGCCCGTGCCGGACGCGGACGGGGACCTGAGGTTCATGCTCGGAGCCGCCCGCGATGTGAGCGAGCGGGAGGAGCTGCGCTCGCGGATTCGCGACCTCGACGCGGTCTACCGCTTCGCCGACGCGGTCGCCGGAGCGAGCGAGCTCGGGGAAGTGCTCGAGGTCGCGCTCGACGCGCTGCTCGAGGCGACCGACGCCGATCGGGCGTCGATCCTTCTCTGCGACGAAGACGGCGTCATGCGGTTCCGCGCCTGGCGCGGCCTTTCCGACGAGTACCGCGCCGCGACCGACGGGCACTCGGCGTGGACGGCGGACGAGCCGGATCCGCAGCCGGTCCTCGTCGAGGACGCGGCGGCGGCGGGCTTCGAGCCGTGGCTCGAGGAGATCGTGCGGAACGAGGGAATCGCGGCGCTCGCGTTCGTCCCGCTCGTCCGCGGCGGCCGGCTCCTCGGCAAGTTCATGCTCTATCGCAACGAGCCGCACGCGTGGAGCGACCGCGAGATCCTCCTCGCGCGCACGATCGCGAACCATCTCGCGTCGGTCACCGAGCGGACGCAGGCGCAGCGGGACCTGCACGAGTCGCGCGAGCAGCTCGCGACGATCCTCCGCACCGTCGAGGAGGGCATCACCGTGGCGGACACGAGCGGGCGCCTCCTGTACGCGAACGACGCGTCGGCGCGGCAGTTCGGCAAGGCCACGGTCGAGGAGCTCCTCGCCGCACCGCGCGACGAGTGGCTCCAACACTTCGAGCTCCTCGAAGCGGACGGCGCGCCGCTCGCGCTCGACGGGCTGCCTTCCCGTCAGGCGTACGCCGGCCAGGAGGGGGCCAAGATCATCCGGCGCCGCAGTCGCGAGACCGGTGAAGAACACTGGCTCGACGTATCGGCACACCCCGTCTTCCGGCCCGACGGCTCGATCGAGCTCGTCGTCAACGTCTCGCGCGACATCACCGCCGAGCGGCTCGCCGAGCAGCGCCGGCTCCGCAACGAGGAGCAGGTTCGCTTCCTCGCGCGCGCGAGCGAGCTCCTCGTCGTCTCGCTCGACTGGGAGGAGACGGTCGCCGCCATCGCCTCGCTCGCCGTGCCGGAGCTCGCGGGCTATCTCGTCGTCGACCTTCTCGACGACGATGGAGGCCTCCATCACGTCGTCGCCGCGCATGCCGATCCCGAGCTGACCGGCCTCGTGTACGAGCTGCGGGAGAAGTACCCGCCGACCGTCTCGTCGCACCCCATTCAGGTCGCGATCCGCACCGGCGAGACGCAGCTCATTCCCGATCTCCAGGCCGTCAGCGAGGAGATGGCGCACGACGCGGAGCACGCGGCGTCCATCCGCCGCATCGCGAACACGTCGGGGATCGTCGCGCCGCTCGTCGCGCGCGGCCGGACGCTTGGCGCGCTCAGTCTCGGCACGGTCGAGCCGCAGCGGCGGTTCGACGAGTCCGACCGTGAGATGGCGACCGAGCTCGCGCGGCGCATCTCGCTCGCGCTCGACAACGCGCGGCTGTACGCCGAGGCGCAGGAGCGCGCCCACGCGGCCGAGGCGCTCGAGCATGTCGCCGACGGCGTCTTCCTCGTCGACGAGATCGGCTGCGTGCGGCTGTGGAACCAGACCGCGGCGCTCAGCCTGCGCCGGTCCGCCGCGGACGCGATCGG
>JAWVDC010000057.1:0-5314 GCA_033857715.1 Gaiellaceae bacterium
CCTCGCGCGTGCGGGAGAAGATCGGCTCCGCGGACGCGGGGCGCTCGTCGCGTAGCGCGTCCCGGATTGCCTCGATCTGGACGGGAGTCGTGCCGCAGCAGCCGCCGATGATCCGCGCTCCGAGATCCCGCGCTTGCGCGGCGAAGTCGGCGAAGTACTGCGTGTCGGCATGCGGGTACACGATGCGGCTGCCCCAGCGGCCGGCGAGGCCGACGTTCGGCATCGCTGCGAGCGGCTTGCCGTTCCCCATGCCGGCGAGCGCGGTGAGCGCGGCCTGCGGCCCGGCGCCGTGATTCGCGCCGATCGCCGCGACGTCGGCGTCCGCGAGTGCGCGGCCCGCCTCTTCGGCGGTGACACCGGCGGGCGTCTCGCCGTCGGCCCCGAAGGTCAGGAGGGCAACGATCGGGAGAGACGAGACGCTGCGCACGAGCTCGATCGCCCCGAGCAGCTCGTCGAGCTCGGTGAACGTCTCGACGAGGAAGAGGTCGACGCCGCGCGCCGCGAGCGCCTCGATCTGCTCGAGATCGCCGCCGGGTCCGATTGCACCGGCGATGAAGACGTCCCGTCCGGAGATCTCCCGCGCCTCGCGCGCGATCTTCACCGCTTCGCTGTTGATCCGGCCGACCTCGTCGCCGAGGACGTTCGCGGCGAGCTTCGAGCGGTTCGCGCCGAACGTGTTCGTCTCGATCAGCTCCGCGCCGGCCTGGATGAAGCCGACGTGGAGGGAGACGACCGTCTCCGGCGCGACGAGGTTCGCCTCCTCAGGCGTGCGGAGGCCGTGGCCGGCGGCCGCGGCGATGAGCGTGCCCATGCCCCCGTCGGCGACGACCGGCGGGCCGTTCGCAAGACGCTCGAGGAAGCGGCTCATGGCGCGGGATGGACGGTGCGGCCTTCCATCCCGCCCGCGACGGTGATGAGCTCGCCGGTGACGTGGCCCGAGAGCTCGTCCGAGGCGAGGACGACGACGGCGCGTGCGATGTCTTCCGCCATTGCGACCTTGCGGAGCGCCATCGTCCGGCTGATCCGTTCGACGAGCGCCGGATCGAGCTCTCCGCGCGTCATCGGCGAGTACGTCCAACCGGGCGCGACGGCGTTGACGCGGCCAGCGGGCGCGATCCGGACGATCTCGTTCTTGAGGCTGAGGAGAAGCCCGCCCTGGAGCGCTGCCTTCGCGGCGGCGTAGTCGGCGTGCCCGGCTTCGCCGAAGCGTCCCGCCGTCGAGCCGACGAGGACGAGATTGCCGCGGCCCGTGCGCTCGACGCAGCGGAGAAAGCCGCGCGCGGTGAGGAACGTCGCGGTGAGGTTCGCGTCGAGCGTCGCCCTCCAGCGCTCGAGCGGGAGCTGCCAGACGGGCGCGTCCTCGCGCGGCCAGTAGCCGGCGACGGCGGCGCAAACGTCGAGATCTCCCGCCGCGACGAAGAGCGCGTCCACCTGCGCCTCGTCGGTGAGATCCGCCTGGACGGCGACACCGCCGACCTCGGCGGCGAGCTCGTCTGCGCGCTCGCGGCTCGTGTTGTAGTGCACGACGACCTCGGCGCCCTCCGCCGCGAAGGCGCGGACGCAGGCCGATCCGATCCCGCCGGCGCCGCCGGTGACGAGGACGCGCTTGCCTGCAAGGCCCGTTTCCACGCGATGACGTTATCGTCCCGCCCATGCGTGCTGACCGTCGGAGCATCGCAATCGCCCTGCTTCTCGCTTTTGTCTTCGGCATGGTCTCGCGGTGGATGGGAGGCCACGGCCACTCTCCCCTGGGTGCAGTGCGGTCGCTCTCCGCGCCGTGGCTCGTGCTCCCGTTCGTCGCCGGCGCTCTGCAGAGCAGCCCGCGGCGTGGTGCGGTCCTCGGGCTCGTTTGCACGTACGTCGCGCTCGCGGGCTACGGGTTGATGACCGCATTGGCCGGCCCAGCCACGCAGGTGACGCCCATGGCGCCGGCGGGATACCTCAGCCACGAGCGATACACCTTCGCCGCGAGTCTCGTCACCGGCCCGCTGTTCGGCTGGTTCGGCTGGAACTGGCGGAGCCGACGAGCCATCGCCGGCGCTCTCGTCACGGCTGCCGCGTTCTGCCTCGAGCCGATGGCGCGGCAGGTCGTGGAGAAACCGATTCGCTTCTCCGAGGTGGCGGCTGCCGAGGTCGCGACCGGTCTGGCTCTAGCCGCCGTGGTGCTCATCCGAAGGACTCGCCCCGCCTGACGGGCGTCCACCCGGAACTTTCCACCGAGTCGCCGACAATACGGCTGTAGTGAGCGCGCATACCGATCCGCAGGTGATCTCTCGCTCGGTGCAGATGCCGAACGCGTTCGAAGTGATTTTCGAGCGGCACTTCGACACGGTTCACCGGTACGTGGCGAGGCGCGCCGGTCGGCAGCGCGCTGACGATCTCGCGTCGCAGACTTTCGTCGTTGCATTCGCGCGGCGGGCGAGCTTCCGTCCTGACGCGAACGATGCGCGGCCGTGGCTCTTGGGAATCGCCACCAAGCTGCTCGCGAACGACCGGCGCTCCGAGCAGCGACTGCTGGAGACGTACGGACGGCTTAGCGGCGATGCACGGGACGACGCTTCTTCGGCTTCGGACTCCGATCGCGACGTCGCCGATGCCCTCGTGAAGCTCGACCCCGCTCAGCGGGATGTACTCCTGCTCCATGCGTGGGGCGACCTCTCGTACGAGGAGATCGCGGACGCCCTCGAGATACCCGTTGGAACCGTGCGCTCGCGGCTCTCGCGCGCCCGCGCGAGCCTGCAGATCACGCTCGCGCAAACACCCCGAACACGCCAGGAGGCCTCGTGATGGACGAGCTACAGCAGGTGAACGACTTTCGCGCCTCCGAGGCGCCGCCCAGCGACACGGCGAGGGATGCGGCGCGATCTGCTCTGGCGGGCGCGATCACTGCCGGCCCTGGCCGTCGCCGGCGTCGGCCACGCGCGCGCGTATTCGCGTTCGCGGCAGCTCCGGTCGCGGCTGCAGTCATCCTCGGCATCGTTCTGCTCGGTAGTTCCGCGGTCGCGCCGTCCCCAGCCGCGGCGGCGCTGAACCGGCTCGCGCACCTAATCGCCGCCCAGCCGCTGGACGTCGGCCCCGGGCAGTACCTCTACGTCGACTCGAAAAACGACTACTCGAGCTTCGACGGCGACTGCCAGATCGTCAGGAACCGGCGTCGACAGATCTGGATCGGTGCGGATGGCTCCGGCCTGATTCGGGAGACCGCCGGACCCGCGCAGTACACGTCGCCGGCGGACAGAGCCGCCTGCCTGCGAGACGACCCGACGGGGATCTATCAGAGCGGCGGAACGAGCAACGATTGGTACGCACCTCAGTGCCTGTCGCTCGGGCCGGCCCACGGCGACTGGAGCAAGCTCTCCACCGATCCGCAGACGCTGCTGCAGCAGATGCGCGAGCTCGACGGCGGGCTCCCGACGGCGGCAGAAGACTTCGTGCACGTCGGCGACTTCCTGCGTGAGACAAACGCGCCGCCCGACGTGCGCGCCGCCCTTTACCAGGCCGCCGGTCTCATTCCCGGCGTCCGGTTGCTCGGCACGGTCCAGGACCACGACGGCAGACCCGGGCTCGGTATTGCGTACGACAACTCTGAGCTCATCTTCGACTCCCAGACTGGGGAGCTCCTCGCCGAGCAGGCCGCCGGCGAGGGCGGCTACTGGGCCGTCTATCAGCCGGAACAGGTCGTCGACGCACCCCCGGGCGAATCCCCGCTCCCGCTCACGCCGCCGTGCGTCAACGGCGGCGGCTACGGCCACGACGTGCCGGGAGGCTCCGTCACGAACGGCCAGCCGCGCTAGCGCGCCGGTTCGACGACGCCGAGCCCCTCGACCAGGGTGAAGAAAGCGCGCGCGAACGGAGAGGCCTCCGTCCGCGCGCGCACCTCTTCCCAGTCGATCTGCTCGCGCAGGGCTCGCGCCCACTCGAGGAGGCGGCCGAAGTTCGGCTCCTGCTCCGTCATCGCCATGAGCTTCGACGTCATCACGTCCTCGAGCGTCGAGACGTGGACGAGCACGGCCATGACCTCGGCCAGCGGGGCCCGGGCGATGAGCTCGTCGCTGACCGGCCCGCTCGCGGGGTTGTAGATCAAGTCGACGAGCGACCCGTTCGGATGCCACGTCTTAACGAGCCAGCCCTCCGGCGGGCGCGACGTCTCCCAGCCGGCCGCTTCGAACGCGTCGAGCGCGATGTCGACGTCTTCGACGCGGATGAGGAAGTCGACGTCGTGCTCGCTCCGCGGCCCGCCGCGCGCCCACGCCGACAGCCCGCCACCGAGCACGAACGGGATCTCGGCGCTCTGGAGGATCCCGACCGAGGCCTTCATCGCCTCGATCAGCTCCTCGAAAGTGGGCTCGGGCATCCGCGAGTCGTTTCCGTTTTGCCCAATTCAGCAACATGAGGCCCATGATTCGTATCGCGGCAGCCGCCGACGTCCATGCCTCAGCCGCGAGCGCGGAGCGGCTCGAGAGCGCATTCGCCGGTCTCGCCGGGAACGCCGACGTCGTCCTCCTCGCCGGCGACCTCACGACGCGCGGCGATCCGGAGGAGGCGGAGGTGCTCGCGGCCGCGTGCCGCCGCGTCGACGTCCCGATCTTCGCGGTGCTCGGCAACCACGACCACCACGCCGAGCGCGTCGACGAGCTGAAGGACGTGCTGGCGGGCTCCGGCGTCCGGGTCCTCGACCGCGAGTTCGCGACGTGTTCCGTCGACGGGCTTGACCTCGGGATCGTCGGGACGAAGGGCTTTGTCGGAGGATTTCCCGGCTCGGCGCTGCCCGACTTCGGCGAGCCGCTCCTGCGTCGCGTCTATGCGGAGACGACTGCCGAGGCGGAGGCGATCGCGGCGGGCTTGCAGGCCGTTGTGCACTGCGACGTCCGCGTCGTCCTCCTCCATTACGCGCCGGTCGTCGGCACCCTCGAGGGTGAGCCGGTTGGGATCAGGACGTTCCTCGGCTGCGACCGGCTCGCGACCCCGATCGCGGAGCACGGCGCCGACCTCGTCCTCCACGGTCATGCCCATGCGGGCTCGTTCGAAGGGCACATCGGCGAGATCCCCGTCTACAACGTCGCCGTCCACGTCACGGGCCGCAACTTCTGGATCTTCGAGGTCGACGGCAGCGGCCTGCGCCGCGGCGGCGAGGTCGTCGACGTGCACGAGCCGTCCGGGTAGCTAGCTTCTCGATATGGCAGGCAGCGTCGTCCGGATCTCGATCGCGCCGGTGAAGTCACTCCATCTCGTCCACCCGGAGGAGATCGAGCTCACGCACGCCGGCGTCGTAGGCGACCGCCGCTTCTGGCTCCTCGCCCGCGACGGGCGGCTC
>JAWVDC010000058.1:0-7179 GCA_033857715.1 Gaiellaceae bacterium
CGAGGCGACCTCGCCGTACGCGACCGACGCGAGAACAGGCGCGCCGAGCGCTCGTTGGAGCCGCGGGAGTTTCCGGGCCACTAGGTACCGCGCCTCAGGAGATAGAGGCGCCCGACGCCGAGCGTGACGAACAGCGCACCGAGGAGGTAGCCGAGCGAGCCGATGGAACTGCCGCCCGCGGTCGCAGTCCGCACGATGAGCGCGAGCCCGAGACCGACGGAAAGCAGTCCGAACACGAAGGTCCCGCGGCGGTGGAGGCTCATGTCACTGCCTCCGGCGCGGTCGCGACCATCACGCGGCACGGCGCATGGCGAAGGACGAAGTCGACGGAGTCCCCGAAGATCTGGCGGCGGCCGCGCTGGAGCCGCACGCGCCGCGGGCCGGCCATGACGATCACCTCGGCGCCGCGGCGGGTCGCCTCGTCGACGATCGCGCGACCGATGTTCCGCGTGCGCGCGATGCGGCCCGTCACGCGTACGCCGTACGAGTCGCCGATCGCGCGCGCCTCATCGAGCTGCGCGTTCGCCTCCTCGACGTCCTCTGGCATGAGCGTGTCGAGCGGCAGGTCGAGCGGAACCTGGATCGCGGTCACGGCGACGATCGAGGCGCGCCGCTCGGCGGCGAGGCGGCACGCGAAGTCCATCGCCTCGTCGGACGGGTAGCCGGGCGCGATCGGGACGAGGATCGTGCGGAACTCGAGCGCCGCAGCGCGGCCGTACTCGACGGGCGCCCGGATCGTCTCGCGCAACGGCACTTTGAGGTGGCGCCGATAGACGACGTAGACGACGAAGCCGAAGCCGATCCAGCCGAGCCCGGCGTAGCGCGTGCTCGGATACTGGATGACGACGTCGAGCCATGACAGGCCCGTCCCGAGGACGCCGATCACGGCGAAGAGCGGCCAGTCGACTCCCCGGAAGCGAAGATTCGGGCGCGCGCGCCACGGGATGTCCCCGGCCGTCTGCTTCCGCCGGAGCTGGATCACCGACGCGTGCGCGATCGTGAAGGAGAGCATCGCGCCGAACGAGTACATCGTCCCGAGGAAGTTCGTCTTCCCCGGAAGCAGGACGAGGATCGAGACGAAGCCGGCGAACACCACGAGCGCAATCCACGGCGTCTTGAACTTCGGGTGCAGTCGCCGGAAGATCGCCGGCAGCTGCCGGTAGCCCGCCATCGCGTACGTGATGCGCGAGGCTCCGATCACGCCCGCGTTCGTCGCGAGGAAGAGGATCGTGGCCGCGAGCAGCCCGACGTAGACCTTGAGCACCGAGAGCAGAATCCCGCCGATGCCGAGGTTGTCGACGACGCCGAGCACCGGATCCTCAGCAAATCCCCCTTTCGATGCCGGCAGGCCGAGCACCGTCACCCCGTTGTGCACGGGCATCGCCGAGAGGGCGATCAGCGGCAACGTGAAGTAGATGGCGAAGACCGCGATCGCGACCATGAGGATCGAGCGCGGAACCGTGCGCACCGGGTCGCGCGCCTCCTCCGAGAGGTTCGAGACGGTCTCGATCCCTGTGTACGCGATCATCGCGATCGGGATCGCGAGCAAGAAGTTGCTCCAGGTCGGCGCCGTCCCGAGATGGACGTTGCTGGTCAGCGTGTGCGGGCTGAAGACGAGGACGAAGCCGAGCAGGACGAGCAAGACCTGCGTCGCGAAGTCGATCGCCGCCAGGCTGATGTTGATCTTCGCCGACTCCTGGATGCCCACGATGTTGAGGGCGACGAGGATGACGATGACGACGGCGCCGACGATGACGTCCCACGGGCCGTGGCGGAGCGGCTCCCAAAAGATCGAGAGGTAGTGCGGCACGAAGAACGCCGAGATGGCGATCGTGATGATGTAGTTGAGCATCTGCGCCCACGCGGCCCCGAACGAGACGACCTCGTTGAAGGCGTGCCGCGCGAAGCTCGACGAGCCGCCGGCCTCGGGGAAGCTGACCGTTCCCTCCGCATACGTCGCGGCCGTCGCGGCGAAGAAGAGGCCGGCGATGACGAAGACGAGCGGCGTAAGGCCGAGCGCGAAGGCCGCGGTTACGCCGAGCGCGTAGTAGATCGACGAGCCGACGTTCCCGTAGGCGGTGGCGAAGAGCGCGTTCGCCCCGAGGACGCGCTCGAGCTCATGTGCCTGCCGCCGCCGTCTAGCCACGGGCGGACTCTAGTCCTGGCCCCGGCGACCGCAGCGCGGCCGCCGGAGTCCAGAAGTCGTCCTAGCTGTGGATGGAGACGATGATCGGGATGATGAGGATCGCGACGACGTTCGCGATCTTGATCATCGGGTTGATCGCCGGGCCGGCCGCGTCCTTGTACGGATCGCCGACCGTGTCACCCGTGACCGAGGCGGCGTGGGCGTCGGAGCCCTTGCCGCCGTAGAGGCCGTCCTCGATCATCTTCTTCGCGTTGTCCCAGGCGCCACCACCCGAGGTCATCGCGATCGCGAGGAAGAGACCCGTCACGATCGTGCCGATGAGCAGGCCGCCGAGCATCTTTATGTTGATGATCCCGACGATGATCGGCACCGCAACCGGGATGATCGCCGGCGCGAGCATCGACCTGATCGCCGAGCCGGTGACGATCGAAACCGCGCGGCTGTAGTCGGGCCGCTCGGTGCCTTCCATGATCCCCGGGTGCTCGCGGAATTGGCGGCGCACCTCCTCGACGACCTCGCCGCCGACGCGTCCGACCGCGAGCATCGCGAGCGCCGCGAACAGGAATGGCATCGCGCCGCCGATGAACAGACCGGCGATCACCCACGGGTCGGAGAGCGAGAACGTCACATTGACGCCGTTGTCCGAGAGACCCTGCGTGTACGAGTCGAACAGGATCAGCGCCGCGAGCGCGGCGGAGCCGATCGCGTAGCCCTTCGTCACGGCCTTCGTCGTGTTTCCGACGGCGTCGAGCGGATCGGTGACGCCGCGAACCTCGGCCGGAAGGTCCGCCATCTCGGCGATGCCGCCCGCGTTGTCCGTCACCGGGCCGAAGGCGTCGAGGGCGACGATCAGACCGGTCATCGAGAGCTGCGCCATGACCGCAACGCCGATCCCGTAGAGGCCCGCGAGGTGGTTGGCGAAGAGGATGCCCGCGACGATCACAACCACCGGGGCGGCGGTCGCCTGCATGCCGACGGCGAGACCTTCGATGATGTTCGTCGCGTGGCCTGTCTGCGACGCCTTCGCGATCGCCTTCACCGGGTTCCAGCGTGTGCCCGTGTAGAACTCGGTGATCGCGACGAGGAGGAACGTCACGACGAGTCCGACGATGGCCGCGCCGTACAAGGCGCCGAAGCCGTACTTCCCGCCGTCGAAGGCCTTCACGATCGGGATGAAGCCGATTGCCGACAGAAGCGTCGCGGCGAGCACGGCCTTGTAGAGCGCGTTGATCACGGCGTTCTCGCCGCGACCGAGGCGTGCGAACCACGTGCCGATCACCGACGCGACCGCGGAAACACCGCCGAGCGCGAGCGGGAAGAGATACATCTTGCTGGGGAGAGGGGTACCACCGAAGCCGAGAACAACGCGCTCAACGAGGCTCGCGTGCGTGCCGAGGAGCATCACGGCGACCGCCGTCACGGCGTAGGTCTCGAACAGGTCGGCCGCCATGCCGGCGCAGTCGCCGACGTTGTCACCGACGTTGTCAGCGATCACGGCAGCGTTGCGCGGGTCATCCTCCGGGATTCCCGCCTCGATCTTCCCGACGAGGTCGGCGCCGACGTCAGCAGCCTTCGTGAAGATGCCGCCGCCGAGCCGGGCAAAGACGGAGATGAGCGAGCCGCCGAAGGCAAGACCGATCAGCTCGTTGACGGCCGTCGTCGGGTCGTGGTGCAACCCAGCGGTCAGGAGCCAGTAGTAGCCCGCGACTCCGAGCAGGCCGAGGCCGACGACGAGGAGGCCTGTCACCGATCCGGCCTTGAAGGCGACGTTCAGCGCCGGCTTGAGCCCACCGCGCGCCGCCTCGGCGGTGCGGAGATTCGAGCGCACGGCGACGTTCATGCCGATGAAGCCCGCGGCGGCCGACAGCCCGGCGCCGATGAGGAATCCGAACGCCGTCCCCCAACCCAGCTTGTTGTAGAAGCCGAGCGCGAAGAACGGCACGATCGCGACGATCGCGATCGTCGTGTACTGCTTCTTCAGGTACGCCGCGGCGCCTTCCTGGATGGCGGACGCGATCTCCTTCATCCGCTCGTTGCCCTCGGGCTGCTTGAGCAGCCACCAGGTCAGATAGAGCCCGTAGGCAACGGCGATGCCCGCGCCGACGAGGCCAAGCAGCACCGGATGATGCATGAACCAGCTCATAGATCGACGTCTCCCTCCGAGGCGTGAAAAACAGCGCCGAGACGATCCCGGCGCCGGACGTTTTTACCACACGCGCTAGACGAACCCGCCGGCGTAGCGCCACGGGCCGGGCGCGAAACGGATGCCGCGCTTGCGGCAGAACTCGCGCACCGAGTCGGCGAGAGGCCCGCTCGCGTCGCCGCGCACCTGGTGGCCGAGCAGATCGAAGACGACGCAAGCGCCCTGCGGCTCGGCCGTCGCGCCGAGCGTGAGCACGACGGTCTCGCCGCTGCCGCCCTCGACGTCGCCGGTGAACGACTCGAGGAAGAGGACGCGACCGGCCCCTGCGACCGCGATCCCGTCGTCGATCGCCTCGACCTCGGAGCCGCGGAGGATGAGCGTCTCGTGCAGCTCCTGCACGATCTTGCGGGCGAGCGCGGCCTGGCGCTGCTTCGGCAGCTGCCTGCTCGCCGGCCCGGCGACCGTCGCCGGGACACCGACGGCGAGCATCCCGGCCGGGATGTCCGACACGACGTACGAGTTCGACGCGACGATCCCCTCGCGACCGATCCGGCAGCCGGCGTACACGACCGCGCCGAGCCCGATCTGGCCGCGATCCTCGACGACGATCCCCGCGAAACGGTTCTCGAAGCCCTCGAGAATGGAGTGGCCGATGTTGTGCGTCACGAGCATCGAGCGCATCGTCGTGAAGGTCTCGGCGCCGAGGAGCACCGGGCGGGCGACGTTGATGAACACCTCGTCGCCGATGAACGCGTCGTCGCCGACCGCGAACGTCGCCCACGGATCGCGATGGCCGCCGCCGCCGATGACGACGCGGGTTCCGGCCCAGAGCCCGGAGCCGATCCACGCGCGGCGGCATGCGAGCTGGAGCGAGTGCCCGAACCGGCTCAGCGCGCCCAGGGCAAAGACCTCGGCGCACTCGACGCGGCCGCCGTCCTCGATCCGCGCGCCGTCCTCGAGGACGATCCGCGGCGCGACTATGACCGTCCCCACGCCGAGATGCACGCCTTCGCCGACAACCGCACCCGCCGCGCGATAGGCAGCGACCTTCTCCTCGGACCTGCGCGCGCCGAAGGCGGCTGGGTCGGCGCGCAGCTCGGCGAGGAATGCCTCGTCGAGCGCTCCCTCGCCGTCGTCGACGCCGAAGCGGGCGGGCAGCGTGACGTTCTCGATGGAGATTCCGGCGACGAGCGGATCGAGCTGGATCCCACCGCTCTCGGCCGCGCGGATCATCGCCTCGACGTCGGCAGCGGTGACGAAGCCGGACTTCTCGATCGCGCTCAGGTCGATTCCGTGCTGGGCGGCGAGCTCGGCGGCGCGGCGCGTGACGTTCGCGGGGCCGCCGGCCTGCGCGGCCTGGCCACCGGCACGGCGATCCTCGGCTGCCTTCACCTCGTCGGCGTTGGCCGCGACGACGGCGATCGTGCTGCCGAGTTCGACCTCGGTCTCGGCCTTGACGAGCTGGACGATCGTCCCGTCGCCGGGCGCCTCGATCTCGATCGACGCCTTCGACGTCTCGACGACGCAGACGGTCTGCCCCTTCTTGACCGTAGCGCCATCCTCGACGGACCACTCGGCGAGGAACGCGGACTCGCTGTTCGCGTCCTCGCGCGTGAGCACGAGGTCGATCATCGGACGAGCGCGCCTGAGACTGCGGCGATCACGTCGTCGACGCCGGGCAGCATCTCGTCTTCGAGCGTCGCGGCGGCAGGGATGATCCCGTCGCGCGCAGCCACACGCCGCACCGGGCCGCGCAAGTCGTCCCACGCCGCCTCCTGCACGCGGGCGGCGATCTCGGCGCCGACGCCGGCGGTGAGCGTGCCCTCCTCGACCGTGACGAGCGCATGGGTGCGCGCCACCGACTCGAGCACGGGCTCGAGGTCGAGCGGCAGCAGCCGGCCGAGCGCAACGACCTCGGTGAAGATCTCCTCCTCGAGGATGAGCCGCGTCGCGGCGTCGAGCGCGATCGGCAGCATCCCGCCGTACGCGACGATGGTCGCCTCGCCGCCCGAGAAGCGGTTGCCGGAGAAGGTCAGCGCGGGCCACGGGCCGTCGCCGGTGCGGACCTCGAAGTCGCCGACGCGCCCGTCCGCGGGCGGCCGGTGCGGGCGCCCGTACATGAGCTTGTTCTCGATGAAGAAGACGGGGCGGTCGTCGTCGACGGCGGCGGAGAGCATCCCCGCGATGTCGTGGCACTCGCTCGGGGCGACGACGACGATGCCGGGCACGCCCATGAGCAGCTTCTCGAGCGACTGGCTGTGCGTCGGCCCGTAGCCGCGGCGCCCGCCCATCGGCGTGCGCACGACGAGCGGCACGGTCGCCTGCTCGTCGAACATCTCCCGGAACTTCGAGATCCCGTTGACGATCTGGTCGTAGCCGAGCGCGATGAAGTCGCCGAACATGATCTCGACGATCGGCCGGTAGCCGCGCAGCGCGAAGCCGGCGGCGATGCCGAACATCCCGGCCTCGCTGACCGGCGTCGTCATAACGCGGTCGGGCCACTTCGTGCTCAGGCCGGCGCTGACCTTGAACGCGCCGCCGTAGGGGTCGAGGAGATCCTCGCCGAGGAGATAGACGTCATCGCGGCTCTCGAAGATGTCGTGCAGGCCCGCATTCAGCACCTGCACGCAGCGGAGGCTGCTCAACCGGCGCTCCCGGCTTGCGGTGCGGCGAGCGCTTCCTCGACCGCGCGGGAGAGCCGCTCCTCGACGGCGCGCTCGAGCTCGTCCGTCGCGTCGAGGTCGGTGCCGAGGACGACGAGCGGGTCGCGCAGGCGGCGGTCGGCGATCTCCTCCGGCGCGCGGAAGTCGTCGCCCTTCGAGTGCGGCGCGAAGCGATACGTGTCGATGACGAGGAAGAAGGGCGTGCCGGTCGAGCGGACGTGGCCGAC
>JAWVDC010000059.1:0-3031 GCA_033857715.1 Gaiellaceae bacterium
ACGAGCATCCCCACCGACGCGAGGATCACGCCGCCGGCCGCGATCTCCCGGTTGCCGACCGCCTCGCCGGCGAAGAGCCAGCCGAGGACGACGGCGATCGCCGGGTTGACGTACGCGTACGTCGAGACGAGCACGCTCGACGCGTTGCTCTGCAGGAGGAAGCTGTACGCCGTGTACGCGCCGATCGAGCCGATGACGATGAGGTACGCGAACGCTCCGAGCGACTCCGCCGAGACGGCGGCGAGATGCACCTGGCCGAGCTCCCCCGACGCGACGCCGGCAACCGCGAGAAGCGCAGCGCCGCAGAGCATCTGCATCGCAGTGGAGAGGATCGACGCGCTCGGGAGCGGCGCGACGCGGGCATACGCCGAGCCCGCGGCCCATGCGAACGCACCGGCGAGGATCACAGCGGCGCCGATCGGGTCGATGTGCGCGCTCGGGCCGGCGAGGACGGCGACGCCGACGAGACCCGTCGCGATCCCGGCCAGCGCGCCGAGCGAGAGCCGGACGCCGAAGACCGTGCGGTCCAGCAGCGCGCTGAAGAGCGGGACGCTCGCGACGAGCAGAGCAGTGAGCCCGGAGGAGACTCGCTGCTCTGCCCACGCGACCGCGCCGGTCTCGACAAACAGCAGAAGCGCGCCGACGATTGCGGCAGCGAGCCATTCCCGCCGTCCGAGCTTCGCCCGGCGGATGTCCCCGCGCCACGCCGACCAGCCGTAAAGCAACGCGCCGGCGATGCCGAAGCGCACCGCGAGCATGAGGAACGGTGGCAGCGTCCGGTCGGCGACCGCGATCGCGAGGTACGTCGATCCCCACACGAGGTAGACGGTGACGAGTGCGATGAGGACCTTCGTGCGCATGACCTCCACCGTGCCTGCGCCGACCGATCAGCACAAATCACGTTATCGTTCATAGCGATCATGAGCGCTAATGACTGGCTGGGCGTGCAACTGCGTCACCTCGCGGCGCTCGAGGCGGTCGCGCGCACGCGGTCGTTCGGCGGCGCGGCGCGCGAGCTCGGTTACACGCAGTCGGCCGTGAGCCAGCAGATCGCGCAACTGGAGAGGATCGTCGGGCAGCGGCTGTTCGACCGTCCGGGCGGCCCACGCCAAGTCGAGCCGACCGAGGCGGGGCTCCTCCTGCTCCGCCACGCGGATGCGATCGTCGCGCGGCTCGACGCGGCCCGCGCCGACATGGCCGCGCTCGCGGAAGGCGCGGCAGGGACGCTGCGCGTCGGCATCTTCCAGAGCGTGGGCGCACGCCTCCTCCCCGCCCTCGTCCGACGGTTCCGCGCGCAGTGGCCGCTCGTCGGCGTGCGCGTGCGCGAGGAGAGCGACGCGACCGGGCTCCTGCGCCTGCTCGAGCACGGAGAGCTCGACCTCACGTTCGCCGAGCTGCCGCTGCCCGAGGGCCCGTTCGAGTGGGCGGAGCTGCTGCAGGATCCGTACGTCCTCCTCGTCTCGGCGCGCTCCGAGCTGGCCGAGCTCGATGCCGCGCCGTCCCTGCGCGAGGTTGGGAAGCTGCCGCTGATCGGCCGCCGCAGCACCGACGAGCCCGAGCGCCATCTTGCTGGACGCGTCCCCAACTTGAACGTCGTCTTTCGCACAGACGACAACGGCGCGCTGCAGGCGCTCGTCGCGGAAGGTCTCGGGGTCGCGATAGAGCCGCGGCTCGTCGTCGACCAGAAGGATCGCGCCGTGAAATCGCTGCCGTTCGGGACGCGCATCCCGCCGAGGACTATCGTCCTCGCATGGCACCGCGATCGCTATCGCTCGCAAGCAGCGCAGGCGTTCGTCGCGCTTGCGCAGGAGTTTGCCTCCTAGCGCTACTCGCCGGCTGCGGCGGCGGTGAGAAGGCCACCTCCTGCACGTACGGGCATTACGGCAACTTTGCGGTTTTATACGGGAAGGTCACCCGCGGCCCGACAGCGCCGGTGTGCCGGAAGGGGACGCCATGCTCGGCACCGGCGAGCGGGCTGCAGCTGTCATTCACCCCGCGAGACGGCTGCGCCGCAACAACGACAGTCGTAGCGAAGGACGGCAGCTACGGAGTGGTGTTGCACCAACTCGGCGTCTACGCCGTTTCGGTCTCGCCGCAACCCTCCGCCGGGCGTGGGATCGAGCCGGCCACAGTCCGCGTCATCGGCCTGCGCCACTACAAGCGCAACTTCCGAATCGATACAGGAATCCGCTAGTAGCCGGCGTTGTCGTCGGCGAAGTCGTCGTTCGCCGGGCCACCTAGGCCCGCGACGACGGACTCCTGCGACCGCTCGTGCAGCCGCTCGCGGCCGCGGCGAACCGCGGTGAGGAACCGCTCGAGATTTACCTCGAGCGAGGCGAGCTGGTTGTCGGCCCAGTCCTCCATCTCCATCTTCATCTCGTGGGCGCTGCGACGCGCGTCCTGGACGATCTCGTCGGCCTGCCGCTCGGCGATCTTGACGATCTCCGTCTGCGACGCCTCGCGTACCGCTTGCTCGCGCGCCTCGGCGAGGAGCCGGTCGACCTCGCGCTTCGCTTCGGCGAGCATCTCCTGGCGCTCCTTGACGATCCACCGCGCCTGCTTGATCTCTTCCGGGATCGTGGCGCGCATCTGATCGAGGATGTCGTAGATCTCCTCGCGATCGATGCGGACTTGGTCGGTGAGCGGGACGGCCTTCGCGTTGTGCACGAGGTCGTCGAGCTTGTCGATCAGAACGAGTACGTCCATGAGCGGGGAGTTTATACAGTCGCCCTGTGGAGTCCGAGGCGTCGGCGGCGCACCGTGCGCTCGAGGTGGTATTTGGGCGGCTCTACGCCGAGCTCGACGGAGCGCGGTTCGAGCGGCGGGGCGACCTGTTCTTGGCCCTCTTCCCGTCCGCCCCGATTCCGCAATGCAACGGCCCGTGGGTCGTGGAAGACACGGAGGAAGCTGCCGACGGGCTGGCGGAGGCGATCGCGGAGGTCGACGCGGCCGGCGCCTGGCCGTGGGTGCAGACCCGGTCAGGGCACGAGCGCACGCAGCGGGCGGCGGCCGAGCTCGGTCTGAGCTTCCG
>JAWVDC010000060.1:0-25044 GCA_033857715.1 Gaiellaceae bacterium
GGTCGCGACCGCCGTCCATCCCCGAGAGAGACAGTTGCTGCTCGGCCGCGTCCATCCCCGAGAGAGACAGTTGCTGCTCGGCCGCGACGGCGCGGGCGGCGGCACGTCGCCGGCGAGCACGTTCGGCGTTCGGCGTTCGAAACGAGCGGGGCGCAAGTGCGATCGCGACGTCGACCGGCGCGGGGGCGCCTTCGGCCCTGGGCGCGACCCCGACCGAGATCCCCTCGATGAGCTCGGCGAGCTCGGCGGCGAGCTCGCGGAGCGCAGCGAGCTCGCGGGCGCCTGGGCTGACCAACAGAGCCTGGATCGCGACGATACGCACGCAGGCCTTCGTGTGTGTCGCGGGATTCATATCGAGAGCTCTCCCATCGCTTCGACGGCGCATCGCTCGATGCGAAGGAGCTTCACCGGGATCCGCTCGGCGCGGCGCCACTGGACCTCGGCAGCGCCCTTCCGGCCCGATCCCTCCCGACGGACCTCCTCCCAGGGCCCGGTCACGTAGACGATGCGTGGCTCGCGGAGGGTGACCACGTCGTGCGTCAGGTCCTCGAGGACGCCCTCGTAGATGTAGTTCGCGCAGAGCACGACGACGGTCTTGTTCTTCAAGTCCATGGGGAATCTCGCGAGCGATTTAGAAGACGGAGCCGGAGACGGAGCCGGAGACGGAGACGGAGCCGGAGACGGAGACGGAGCCGGAGACGGAGACGGAGCCGGAGACGGAGACGGAGCCGGAGACGGAGCCGGAGACGGAGCCGGAGCCGGAGACGGAGACGGAGCCGGAGACGGAGCCGGAGACGGAGACGGAGCCGGAGACGGAGACGGTCCAGATCCAACGCCGGACGTACAGCTTCCGTCGCATGCGGAGGCCGCGGCGGGCCTCGAGACGCTGCCCAGTCTCCTCCGCCATGTCGCGGAGGACGAGCGACGCGTGCTCGTCGCCGCGGGCCTGGCGTTGCAGATTGGCGAGGTCGGCGGCAGTCATTGCGTGCTCCGGTTCGGCGTCGGTCGGATGCGGCACACGCCGCATCGGCACGCGCGCGGGAAGCGACGCGCGCAGAGCGCGCAGAGGTGGTCGTTCGGGTCGAGCTCCTTCCAGTGGCACGTCAGGAGCTCCGACATCGGGGTCCCGCGCGGGCCCATCGCGCCGGCGCACGCGGTCCTACCGTGAGGCAGGACGTAGTGTGCCTTGCCGGACCAGCCGGCCTTCGAGTGCCAACCCTCGGGTGCGGCAAGGGCCGCCTGCCGTTGGGCCCATCGGCTTCGCGGGTCGCTCTGGTCGTGCATGTCCCGAAGCTGCCGCAGAACCTTGGCGCTTTCTTCGTCGGTACACGCCTTCACGAGCGTGCAATCCGACAGCTTTGCGAACGTGAGAGGCCAGCCGCACGGCACGAGCTCGTCCCGGCCTTCGTCGACGAAGGCGACGAGCCACGTCTCGCCCGTCGGCGCGTGAAAGGCGGAATCTCCGGTCCTCATTCGGGCGTGCTCCTGCGCGGCACGGCATCACGCACCGTCACGACCGTGACGTGCCCCGCGTTCACCTCGCGCGGGCCCTCCTTGTACCAATTGCGACGGTGGCAACGCCGTGCCGCGACGTGCTCGAGAACCAGGATCTTGGTCTGGTAGTCAGCGGCTGGCGCGACGTGCGGCGGCGGAGGCTTGAGCCGGACGGCGACGACCCTTCCGCGGTAGTCGTAGTCCCCGTCCTTCCAGGTCACCGCATCGCCGACGATCGGCTGGAGCTTGTCGTCGCTCATGGTTCCTCGCTCCCGGTCGGCGATGCCTCGTCGTCATCGTCGATGTCCGGCTTGCGCCCGTAGACGCGCTCGTACATCTCAGCGGTCGCGAGTTCTTTTTCGACGCGGAAGTCGTGGCGGCCGTTGAACTGGCCGACGCCACCGAAGTTCCACCCCTCGTCAAAGGCCACGAGGTCGAAGGTCAGGGTCTCGTGCAGCTCCGCGAGCTTCCGAAGGATCGGCTCTGGGACCGACCACGCCGTCTCGAACTTGAAGACGTACCGGCCGTCGCCGCGCTCGCGCTCTTCGTAGTCATACGCGCCCCACTTCGTCCCCCACTTCTCGACTGCCCAGTCGTACCAGTTCGAGAAGCCCGTCTCAGCCTCGGCCCGGCGGTTATGCTCGTCGCCTCGTGACGGCGAATGCGTCCCCTCGAGCACCTTCGGCATCGGGATGACGGTCTCGAAGTCGAAGTGCTTCCGGTTGAGGCACGCGGCGGCAAGCGCCGGGCTCGCCTTGCAATCGTCGTGCGTGTCGCAAAGCATCGGCGAGAAATGCCGCTCGACGAACGCGGCGACGTCGGCCGGCGGCCCGGTCACGGTACAGATCGTGGTCACGTGGTTCGGCATCGCTTATTCCTTTCCGCCATCGGACTTCTCAAGCGGTCCCGCGAGCTGCACGGCGAGCAGCTCGACCTCCGCGCGGACGTATCCGATGTCTCGGTACGTCTCGCGATCGAGACGGCGCAGCGCAGCGCCGATCCTCTTGCCCCAAGCGGCGGTCGAAGGCGCGTAGTCGCCCCCATGGTTGCAGTCGAACCCGAACCACCACACGTCGTCAGGCTCGCCGGGCTCCGGCACGTGGCAGATGTTCCCCGAGCACGCGTTCGCGTACGTGAGCCCGCCGTGGACCTCCACGTCCGGCCGGTCGGCGCCGTACAGCGGGTGTTCCCGCGTGACCGCGACGTAGCCGCAGAGGGCGCCGAGGCGGTTGCGCGCGATCATCCCGGGCAAGCCGGCTTCCGTCTTCCAGACGAGCTTGTCCGGCTCGCCGTCCCACGGGCCCGAATCCCAGCCGGTGCGGTCGCACGCAAGCACGTCGTTCCCGTCGTCCAGATTGCTCATGACTTTTCCTCGGTTTTCTCGGGGGAGGAACGAAAGCAGTCCCGCCCCTCGATGAAGTTGATCGCGCGCCGGAGCACCTCACCGAGACGACCCTCTCGGTGAGACGCCTGCATGTCGCAAAGGTCGGTGACGACGAGCCGCTCCTCGATGCGACGCTCGGCATCAAGGCGCGCCGGATTGGCAGAGCGTGAACCGTCGGCCGGACCGCGGTACTCGTGGGACGCGAGGATGTCGGCTTGGATCGCAGCGAACGGCCGGAGCGCGGCGATTGCCGCCGTCGCGCGCTGCTTCTCGTGGAGGTACGCGCGGCGGACGGTGGCCGCTTCGCGTCGGGCCTCCACGACCTCCGGCGGCGGTTCGCTCACCACGCGCATCGCCTCGGCGTACCCGACGAGCGAACGCGACGCGCGGATCAGCATCTCGGCGTCGTCAGGGCCAGAGAACATGGCGAGCCCGCGGAGGTAGCCTGCGCGCACCATGACGTTGCTCGGATCTCGGTCGTCAGAGGTGGGACTGAGCTGGTCGCTCGTGTCCTCGAGAGACAGGGGACCTCTCGGACCCGGAGATCCCACCGCGATCGGCCACGCCGCGCACGGCCCGTCATGGCCCACTCCTCGAGAGCACGACCACCCCGGTGGCGGGCGCGCGCATCCCGGACGCGTCATCGCCCGGCTCCGCGGACAAGTGGGAAGACCGCACCCAGGTCCGAGAGCTCCTCGGCCGCGAACACCTCACGGCCGTCGACGTCGAGCGGCACCCGAGCTCGAGCGGGGCCGGGCCGGACGGCGGGCGAACCCGTCTTGGTGGCCGTCGGGGGAGCTGATGAGCTTCCGCTTCCGCTGTCCTCCTTCGCAGCGTTGTCCTGATTCGGCGCGGCGCGGTGTTTCGTGGAGACCACCCCCTGCACGCCACCACGTGCCGGCTGGAGCGGGCGCTTTCGTAAAGCGCAGGTCGTCGGTTCAATCCCGACTCGCGGCTCCTCGATATCGTTCTGCAAACTGGCACGCTTGGTGCCGACCGGCACCAACGCCGGCACCACGCGCGCCACACCCGGTTTCCACGCGAGGGGGATGCGCGAGACCGCCTCCGCCATCTCGGCGAGCTCCTCCGTGTAGAAGTCCTCCGTGACGTCGTTCGCGCCGTGGCCCATGAGCGCTTTCCGGATTGGCTCCGGGACCTTGGCCCGCCGGAGCCAGGTCCCGAACGACTTCCGGAGCGCGTGCATCGTCAGGCTGCGCCCCTTCGCGTCCGTCTTCCCGAGCTCGGCGGCCCCGAGGTCCTCCCGGAGCTTCTCGGCCGCCCTGGGGCGCGAGAAGGCCCCCTTGTCCTGCGGACGCTCCGAGGGGAAGACCGGATCGCCCGAGAGCGGCAGGCGGCCCAGGAAGAGCGCGATGCCCCCGTCGACGTCGTCCCTCCACTCCCGGAGCGCCGCGGCCGCCGCCGGGTGCAGCGGGAGGACCCGTCGGGACGTCTTCGTCTTGAGGGGACCGAGGACCTCGTCCTTCGCTCGGATCAGCCGCCGGGCGCGCGCGATGTCGATGTGAGGGATCGGGGCGTCGAGATGGACCATGCCCCACGTCAGCCCGGAGAGCTCGCCCTCGCGGTTGCCGAGCGTGCCGGCGAGCGCGTACCGGGCGGCGCGGCCGAGCGGCACGTACTCGTGGACGATGACCGCCTGGAGGACGTCGAGCTCGAACATCACGATTCCGCCGCGGTCCGCCTTGTTCGGCAGATCGGGGAGCTCGCGGACGAGCGCCTCGTTGCCGAGCGGGTTCTCGCCGCGGACCCACTTCTCGACGAGCGCGTCGTCGAAGAACGATCGGAGGGTCGAGAACGCCGAGCGCGCGCGCCAGGGCGACTTCCGCGCGACCAGGGCGCGGAACCATCGGCGGATGAGGGCGTAGTCCATGGACAGCGAGACGACGTCCTCGTCGCCGAGCCGTCGCTCCGTTCTGCCCTCGACGAACGGCGTGAGGATGTTCTTCAGGTCGCCGGCGAACCGCTTCAGCGTCGCCGGCGACGTCAGCCCGCCGTCGGCCGCGCGGAGGCTCTTCCAGAGATCGCTCGCGTCGCGGAGCGTGAGCCCGCCCGGGCGCGCACGCGGCCGAAGCTTGAGGGCCTCGGCGTTCGCGAGCCACTCGAGCGCCCAGGTCTCCGCCTGCGTCACCTCGAGCTCGAGCTGCCCGGACTTCGTCTGCTTCCGCTTCCGTCGCGGATCGGGTCCGTCGTCTCGTTTGATCTCCGGAGGCAGGTGCTTCTGCGCCCAGCCGTCGATGCTGCGGTAGCTGAGGACCCATCGTCTCTTCGCCGCGCGCCAGAAGAGGTTCCAGCCGCGTGTCGCGTTCGTCGTCGTCATCGCTTCGCTCCGTGCGCGTCCATCTCCGCCGAGCGCCGCGTGGCATCCTCGACGTTCCAGTTGTCGGCGTCCGCGACCTTCACGCGCACGACCTTCCCGATGCGCCGATGCGGGAGCCCCTGCTTCAGCCAGCCGCTCACGGTCTTCTCGCTGACCTGAGCGTGCTTGGCGTACTCGGAGATGCTCATGAAGATCGGCGTCGCGTCGAGCTTCCCCTCGTCCGCCTCGAGGCGGTCGAGCAGCTTGCCCGCCTTGTCACGGATCTCTCGGAGCTCGGCTTTGTACTGGGCGAGGTTCATGCGCTGTCCTTCATCGTGACGGAGCCGAAGACGTCCGGCACGTTGAACCACCGGCGGTTGCCCTTCACCGGGCGGAAGTCGAGCTCGAGCACGTCCTCGAGGACGAACCCGTACTGCTCGGGCATGTGCCACGGCCGGCGCGGCTGGCCGTCGATCGCCGGCGCGAGCACGTCCGCGAGGCGCGCGCGTCCGACGATGCCGCCGCGCGCGAGCTCGCGGAGCGGGGGCATCACGGGGAGCGCTTCGAGGTCGACGTCGGCGACGCGGAGGAGGATTTCCTCCATGGCGCCGAGCGCGTGGCCGGGCATCCGGACGAGCCCCCGATCGGCCATCCACCGCGTTGCCTCGACGTACTCCCACGCGGTGCAGCCGGCCGACGCGTGGATGAGGAACGACCCCCTGAACTTCGTGTTCCACACGCGGTTCTCGACGCGCTTGCCCCCGTGGATCACGGCCCACGCCCACGGCTGCCGGAGAGACAGAGCCTTCATGTGCGCGCTCCTCGCTTGGCCGGCTTCCCGGTTCCGGCGCAGGCCCGAGCGTCTCGCCGGCGACCGGCGTGAAGGTCGCGAACGAGCGCACCCTTCCGGAGCGCGACGATCGCGTCGCACACGGGACATCGTCCTCGAGGAAGGGCCGGCATCAGCGCGGGTCCTTCCGAAGCGCGTCGGGATCGATGCCGTACTCGCGGAGCATCGCCTCGACCTTGGCCTTGCCCCGCGGCGTCATCTTGTACTGAGGCTCCCCGTCGGCGCCGATGCTTCGTTCGAAGTCGCCGTCGGCGGCCAGCTCGTCGAGCTTGGCGCGGATCTCTCGGTCGGTCGGGATGTTCATGCCACGGCCTCTCGCCGTGGGAACTCCCTCACACGGAGGTCCTCCGGCCAACGGTTTGGGTCCTCGTTCTTGGTCCGTTTTCCGCGCACGACGAGCTCGACGAGCTCGCCGCCGACGTCAGCGGCCGGGCGCGTGCCGAGCTGCTTCACAAACGGCGCGACGCCGGCCGCGCGGGCGTGCGCGATCGTGACGCTCGCCCACTCGATCGCGAACGGCCGCGCACCGCCGCCGCTCTCGCCGCCGACGATGATCCAGTCCAGGTTGGCGAGCCACGGGCGGAAGTCGACGAGCTCGAGCGCCGGCTCGTACGAGACGAAGACGACAGGGATGTCGAGGACGCGCTTCAGCCGGGTCAGGGGGACGAGCCGCTCGCCCGCGCGCCGGCGGTCCTCGACCGTCGCGCCGAGCCAAACGTTCGCGGGCCACGCCTCGAGCCATGCCATCGGGACGAGGACGTCGACGTTCTCCGGGCGCTTCGTGAGGAGAAGCCAGTCGAGCGCGGGCGTCGCCGCGATCAGTGCCCAGAGCCGCTGGCGCGCGTCGTTCATCCGGAGGGCGAGGTCGGTCGGGTGCGTCGGGCGAACCATCTCGAACACGTCCGCCATCGACGCGCAGAACACGCGGCGGCGCACGGCGGTCGCCGCGGCGTTCCAGCGGAGCGGCCCGCGCCAGTGCTCGTCACCGAAAAACCGGCGAGGCGCCGTCGGACCCCACACGGCCTGGCCCGTCCGCTTCGCCCACGCCTCGGCGTAGCAGCGCTCGCAGCCGGGAGACACCCGCGTGCAGCCCCACCACGGGTTGAACGTGAAGTCCGCCCACTCGATCTTGCTTTCAGCCACGACGCACCTCGCGCTTGTAGGCGTGAAAACCGACCGGCGGCGCGAGGTACCAGACGTCCGCCCCACCGCGACGCAACCGGCGGCCGTCGGGGCGGAGCGCCGTCAGCGAGCTGAGCCAGTACCCGGGTCCGATCCGGACAAGGAACCTCATACCGGCGGCCTCACGAGGACCGTCTCGATCTCGTCAATCAGCAGCGCGAGGCTCTCCCGCGCGCGGTCGTAGAGATGGCCGCCGCAGCCGTGCGCCGCCGCCTCGCGCATCGATCGCCGCGCCTCGAGGAGGTGCGGGAGGATCGCGTGGAACTTGCGCTCGCTGTCGGTCCGCTCGGCGAGCCGCCTCTTCGCGATTGCGGCCAGCTCCTCGGGCGTGGGGAAGCTCTCACCGAAGAAGCTCACGTCACTCCTCCCCGTCCGCTGGACGGCCGCCGAAGAGGAGCGACACCGCCGCTCCTCGAGGACGAGGCACCGCGACCTTCGTTCGAGCGCGACGTTCGGCGGGTTGAGGTCGCGGTGGACGACGCTCTCGGGCTTGTGCTCGCGATGGCGTACTCGCCCCACGTCCAAGAGGCTTTGGAGTCGTACCCCCCCCCACAGTGTGCAGAGCGGCGAGATCAGCGATGGTTGCGGCGGCGAGCGCAGACATCACGCTCAGCGCGAACGCGCGCGAGAGCTCGCCGAGCCGATGCTCGAGCGTCACGAGGCCACCTGCAGCGCGGCTTCTTCGCGCTCGAGCGCTGCGAGCAAGCGGCGCGCGGCGGCCGGCGTGATCCGCCCGAGCTCCCGCGCCGCGTCGAGCGTGGCGTTGCCGACCTGGAGACGCTCGCGTGCCTTCATCACGCCGACACGTTGGACGAAGCGCTGCACGCGCTCGGTCGTTGGCCCATCGAGCATGCCTCCGCGGCCGAGCGGCAGCGCGACCCCCTTGTGGCCGCTCACGGCTGCTCCGGTGCGCCGTAGAAGAGGGGCAGCTCGGTCTTCTCCGCGGCCGACTCGCATGCGTCCCGGAACGCATCGTCGAAGGCCTTCAGCGCGCCGTGCAGCTCGTAGAGCCACGTGACCTTTCCGCCGCCGAGGCGGTACTTGAGGCGGACCGGGAGCTGGTAGATCGTCCCCATCCGGAAGACGGGGATCTGGATGAGGAACGCCCGCGGGATGGCGAGCGCGCCGCCGCCGGCGTCCTGGTGCTCCGCCTCGTAATGCATCGTCGTCTCGCCGGTGGTGGGGTCGATGCGCGACGTGACCCGCTCCTCGACGTGCACCTGGAGCCCACGGGAGAGCGCGAGCAGCCGGTTCGGCGACGCGAACTGCGGAACGCCGAGCGCCTCCGCGAACCGCTTGGCCGTCGTGAAGGCCTGCGCGGGATCCGCGACGTCGATGATGCGATCCTCGAGCCACGCGGCGAAGTCGCCTTGGCTCATCGCCTTGCCGTGCTGCGCTGCCCACGCGGTCCACTCGTCGGACATCGGGAAGGCGTACGACGCCCGGTGCCGACCGAACCGCGGCGCCGCGTCCGGGACGTGGCGAAGCTGCAGCGGAAACCGAGCAGGCAGCGCGTCCGTGTCGATTTCCTTGCCGTGAAGAGCGAGCGCGACGTTCGCCGCGACGAAGGCGGAGGCGACGGCGCCGGCGACGTCCCGCTCCGGAACGTTCGCGCGGCGGTGGTAGTCGAGGACGGCCGTGAGCGTCGGTGCCGTCTGGCTTGCCCCCGCGAAGAGCGCCGAGTCCTCGTCCTTGAAGCGGTTCACGTGATCCACGAAGGAGAGAAGCTCGACGAGTCGCGCGGTTCCTTCGCGGCGCTCCGGCGCCGTCCGCCACGCTTCGAAGTAGGCCTTCACCGGGTGGGCCTTCAGGCCGGACGCCAGCACGAGGACCGGCACCTTCTCGCCCGTCGGGCTGGCGAGCTCGAGCAGCTCGGGCTTGATGTGCCGCGCGACGATGTCCGCCGCGACGGCCGCCGACGTCACGGCATCCGTCACCGCGTCGCCGAGGTCTTTGTCTGGTGTGTTCATGGTCCTCGTCTCCCTTCGTCAGACGCCGCGGACCGGTGGGGCCTCGGCAGAGATGTCCTTCGTGTGCGTCTTCGGTGGCGGCACTTCCTTCAGCGGCAGCTTCTGCTGTCGCGGGTTCTCCACCGCGAGGTTGTTGCCCGGCGTGAGCCAGAAGACGGAACCCGCTCGCTTCGCCGTCGGCGTCTTCGTCTTGATGTCGCCCGCGACGGTGACCGTTCCGTTGCCGTGCGCGCTCACGTTCAGGACGAGCGTGAGCGTGCCCTTGCCCTCGCGCTGGAACTTGTCGCTGAACGCCTTGAGGCTCCCGACGAGCTCCTGCATCTTCGTTGCGAGCTCGAGCTCCAGGTCGCCCTCGCCCACCTGCTCGAGCAGGCGCGTGAAGCTCCGCGGCCCTTCGTCCTTCGGCGTCTCGTCCTTCGGCATGGTCTCTCTCCTGCGGTGCGGTCGTGGCATCACCGCCGGCGGCGGCGTCCGGTACCCGAGGTCCTCGGGCGAATTCGGCGGGGGGTCGTCGTCCTCGCGGCTCACGCGGTCCTCTCGAGCTCGGCGATCGCGGAGCCGCGCATGCGCTCGCAGTTCGAGCAGCGGTGCACGAGCGGCGGCACCTTCGAGCTCTGGTCCCACGCGTACCCGGTGATGACGACGCCGCAGACCGTCCGCGCCGCCTCGTTCGTCTTGCCGCTGATCGTGCCGACCCGGGCCTTCGCGAAGCGCGGCGCGAGGATGTGGATCTTCCCCTTGCCGTCGCTGCTCTGCACGAACGTGAGCTTCACGGTCGGCACGTCGGCCCCCACGAGGTGAAGGCGTCCTCACCAGCCAGCCAGCGCGCGATGTCGCGATCGGCGTGCTCGCGATCTTCGATGAGTCGCGCGGGCGGGATCTCGTCCGGCTCCGGCGGCGGTTCGGTCTCGGCGAGCTCGAGCTCGAGCTCGATGTCGTCGAACGGGTCTCGTGGCTTCATGTTCGGCTCCTCCGTGCTTGCTGCGTTCGCATGGGATTTCCCTTCGTGACTCAGGTGTGAGGCGAGACGGCGTCGGTTGCCGCGCTGTCGAGATGGAGCGAGGCAACGGGGCGCTCGGCGACTTCGACCGAGCCACGTGGAGGATGACCATGCCCAAGACTGGTGAGAGCTGCTCGACGAGCGGCACGTACAGCGGACGATGCGACAAGCGAGGGCACACCGAGAGCGCCCAGTTCCAGAGCGGCGACACGTTCACGGCGTGCTCTACCGGTGAGTGCGGTGGCCAGGGCCGGCCGCCGTCGGGAGGTGGCAGCGCGATGAACTGGACGCTGGTGAGCGCCAAGAAGTAGCGTTGAGGAAGCCTCCGTGGGGGATGACCGCCAGGCAACACGAGGTCGTCGTCCCCCATGGAAAACATCAGCGTCCGCCGCTACGCGACTCCCCACCCCGTCGACGGCGAGCACCCGATCGTCGGCACCGTCGAGCCAGAGGATCGCTCCTGGATACTCTTCGTTCGACGGGGAGCCGCCCCGATGCTCTTCCTCCGCGTCTCGCGTGAGGACGGAGACGTGTACGAGCCTGCCTGCGACGTGATCGCGGCCTCGTCCCAAGCCGCCGCGTGAGCGGATCCTGCCGGGGTTAGCGACGCCGTCCAGGGGTTGGGGCTGTGGACACCCTGGTGAAGGCCCTAGATCTGAGCCCTGAGTTGGGCGCCGCGAGGCGCCGGTTCCGTCGAGACCAACGGCGTCGACGTGAGGGTACCAGCCCGAGGCCCCGCCCGGCGAGGTCGAACCAGCAGAGCAGATTGGGTGATCCGGTAGGCTTGGCCGATGGGCCACTGGAACTACCGGGTCGTGCGCCTCGAGACCGGTCAGCTCGCGATCGAGGAAGTCGGGTACGACGACCAAGGGAAGCCAGCGAACCGCTGCGCTCCCAGCCTGCTCGACGACAACGTCGACGAGCTCCGGGACACGATCGCGGCCGTCGCGCGCGCTCTCGACGAGCCGATCCTGGAGCTCGAAGCCTTCGCTCCGACCGCGCAGACATGATCTGCTCGTTCTGCGGCTCGCCGGCGGCGCACCCCGCGACGGGTTGCCAGTACGGTCCGTCGACGCTCGCGTGTCGCGCGTGCGTGGTCGAGTGCTGGGCGTGGGTCCGGGCGCACACGAACAAGCGGCCTCGGAAAGGGCAGGGGGTTGCGACGGCGCTGACGTTCTACGAAGCAGCCGGCCTCCCGAGGACGCCTCGCACGTGAACGAGAGCGTCGTCATGGCGAGCTCCGCAGACCGAGCAGGAGCCGCACCTCGCGCGCGACCTCGTGCGCGGGACGCTCAGCGTCGACGCCTACGCTCCGTCCGCCCCGCTGGACGATTGCGTCCGACAGGCGTTCGGCACGAGCGACCTGCTGAGCCAGCCACACAGCGTCCATGGGCTTGCTTCCACGTCCTCCACGACGACGGGCAATGGTTGCCGGGGCCGCTCGGAGGACGACCGCGGCCAAGCGTACGCGCGCCTCCGCGAGCATCTGCGCGTCGACAGCGCTGAAACGCGTGCCATCGAGGATCGCGACCGCGCTCGCTAGCAGCGGAAGCTGCGCGTACGCCTTTCCAAAGACCGCACGGGCGAACGGAAGCGCGTCTGCGCCGCCCCCATGGGGGTACGGCCCGAGCGCGCAGACATCCCTTCCGACCGTCCACCGGCCAACCCCCTGCGTGGGATGTGGGCCGAGCAGGTTCTCCACGAGGGTCGTCTTTCCGACCCCCGGGCAACCGACGATGAACGCTGCGCGCGAAGTCACGCCGGCACCCCCTCGAACGTGAACATTGCCCAGGCGGCGATCGTGACCACCGCCGCGAGCAGCGCGATCAGCAGCAGGGCGAGCGCGTAGGCCCTGAGAGCCTCGCGATCGGCGGCGCGTGCCGCCCGAAGAGCGCGGGGTCCGCGCACCGACCGCTGAACAGCGCGCCGAGCGCGTTCACGTGTCGCGTGTCCATCGTTATGGCGGGGTGAGCTGCACATGCGTGTAGGGTGCACGAGAGATGGAGTGCGACGTTCAGGCTTGCCGGGCCGGGGAATGGAGCGATGGTGGAGGCGGATGAAGTCAGTCGGTGCCGGTCGGCGCGAGGTCAGCGTCGTCGCGCCGACGTGGCTTCGGCTTGGGAGCGGCGGTGTTGTGCGGGCGCCAGTTCGGCGGGCAGGGCTTGTCCCAGAGCAGGACGCGCACGCCGAGCGTCATTTCGCAGAATTGAGCCAGCCGCCGACCCGCATCGACGTCACCGTAGAGGAGCTTCGTTGCTCCGCCGCTCGTGAGCCCCGCTGCACGTGCGAAGTCGGCGTGAGTCCACGCACGTCGCGCCAGCGCCTTCCAGAGCGCTGGCAGGGCCGCCGAGGCCGCCGGGCCGAGGTTCATTCGCCGCGATCGAGCCATGCTCAATTACCTACTTCCCGTAGTTAGTACCGTCAACGTGAAAGATCCCGGTCTCGTCATGCGACTCCTAACTTTAGGAAGTATGGCGCACGATAAAGCCGCAACACGGTTGGACTTCGCCGGTCGGCTGCGTAGTGCCATGGCCGGGGCTGGAAAAACGCAGACCAGGACCGAACGCGAGTCTGGCTTGCCTCAGGGGTACGTGGTGCGCCTCCTCGGCAGCTCGGAGAAGTCGAAGCAGATTTTGTCGCCCGGGCCGGAGGTGATCCGGAAGCTCGCCGACTACCTCGATGTGTCCTACGAGTGGCTGGCGATCGGGCGCGGGCCCATGCACTCGGACGGATGGGCACCATCCGCATTCGAGCAGGCGCTGCTCGTCTGCCAGCGCGCACGGACGCGTCAAGACGCGATTGACGCCGCCGTCGAGCGCCACCGCGGTCACGAAGAGATGACGGCGATCGACTGGATCCTGGCAGTCGACACGGAGGCACGTCGTCTCGAAAGGCTAGGCCTTCCTCGCCCAGAGGAGATCGAGGCCGCCCAGCGAACGGTCAAGCGCTTGGGCAAGAAGAAGGCGCGGCTCCTGAGGGAGCACGCTGAGCTCCAGGACGCGAGACTCGAGCGAGAGCGGAAGCTCGCGGCCACCGAGTCCCTGCCACCTGCGCCAGCAGGCGCCGAGCCGAAGCTGTTGCCGGGGGCACCCAAACGCCGGAGGGCGCACTCATGAACTTGAAGGACGACCGTACCGTAGACCTCCCCTGCGGGGGGGCCGGGCTGCAACGCCAAGATCACCCTGCGTGAGGCGACGGAGGGCGGGGAAGCGAAGTGCGAGACCTGCGGCGTGGTCAACGTTTTGACGCCGACGTCGCCGGACGCTTCCGCCGGGCTCGACGCCCTCCAGCGCGCTCTCGACTCGCTGAAGGAGTCGTAACCCTCAATCCACCCGCGAGCGCGGCCACCAGAGCGACCGCGTTTTCGGATGCTGTGCGAATGTGCTCCGCCGCGCGGCGGAGATCCGTGAGCAGGAGAGCCCCTCTCTCGACCGCCTCGACGGCTCCTGGCGCGAACCCGATCGACAGCACAACTTCTTTCCTCGCCATTTCCGAAGCATAGCTCCGGCGGTTCAACTTCGGGTTGCACGGCCGTTCTACTGAGCATAGGAAGTAGTTTCTATGGTCAGTATTTGGCGTCCGTCGTCCGTAGCGTCAACGCTCGTCGCTTGCGTTGCGCTTGCCCTTCTTCTCCGCGGCGGCGGCCTTGCTGCGCGGCGCAGCCTTCCGCGGCGCGCCCTTCGGGAGAACGGTGCTCTTCGCGACGCCCTCGCGTTCGCTCTCGACCTTCTTCTCGATGTCGGTGACCGAGCGCTTCAGCGCCTCGATGAGGTCCACGATCGTCGTCTTCGGCTTCTCGGGCTCGAGGACGACCGCGTTGCCGGCGACCTTGCTCGCGACGAGCGCCAGGACCTTCTCGGCCCACTTGTCGCGGAAGCGGCCCGGTTCGAAGCGGGCGCGTTCGAGCTTCTCCACCAGGAGCTCCGCGGTGCTGAGCATCAGCGGGCTCATCGGCTTCGGGTTGCCGAGCGGGATCTCCTCCCAGGGCAGGACCTCGTTCTCGTAGAACGCCTCGTGGAGGAGAAGCCCGCCCCGGTATGGCCGGAGGAGAACGAGCGTGTCCTTCCCGCGGTTCGCGAAGAGTCCGACGGCGAGACGGCGCGTCCGCTCCATGGCGCGCGCGAGCACGTGGTAGCCGTCGTCACCGCCGATGTCCGGCCCCAGGTAGTAGGTCTTCTCGATGAACAGGAAGTCCACGGTGTCCTCGGGGACAAACTCGAGGAGCTCGAGCTGCGTCGGTCGAGCGGCCTCGAGCGCCTTCAGCTCCTCCGGCGTGAACTGCACGTACGCGTCGCGCGAGTGCTCGAACCCCTTCACGATGTTCTCGCTCTTCAGGACGGGCACCGGGTCGTGCTGGGTGCAGACGCGCTGCTGCGAGATCGGACTGCCGCAGTCGGCGTGCAGCATGTTGAAGCTGACGCTCTGCGGTCGCGTCGCGGTGTAGAGCTTCACCGGGATCGAGACGAAGCCGAACGAGATGGTCCCCTTGCCGATCGAGCGAGCCGCCATCCCTTCATCCTACGAAGGTTCGGTCCAATGGTCGAAATCGCGGAAAGCACGCGCGGAAGCGCGTGCTGGAGCGGGGCCTGATGGAACCGATCTACACGTGCCGGCGCTGCGCGGGTGACCGCGTCATCGCGTGTCCAACCTGCAAGGGGGAGAGGCTCGAGGCCGGGCCCCTCGGGCCGCGGCCGTGCCGCAGCTGCCGCTGCGAGGGACGGATCGCTTGCCCGGGGTGCAACGGGACGGGACTCCGGACATTCGCACCGGTGGAGAAGCGCTGCCGGTGTGGTGCACGCTACGACGCGGCGGGCTGGCTTGCGCTGCCGTACCTCGGCGTCCAGCAGCTCGACGCCGGCGAGCCACGGCTCGAGCTCCGCAACTGCACGTGCGGCAGCACGCTCGCCATCGAGCTCCGGGAGGTCGCCTGATGACGCAGCGTGCGAGCGACGAGCGCGCGGCGCGCCGGATCGGTGGTCGGCCCCGCATCTATGCCGAGGTGAAGGTCGGCGACCGGTTCGGCGATCGCACCGTCATCGAGACGTTCCCGCGCGGCTACCGCGGACGGAGCGACGAGCGCGTCGCGTGGCGGTGCGTCTGCGGCGCGGCCGGCGCGTCGTGGGTGTTCAACCTACGCGGCGCGATGAACGACTGTCGGCACACGAACGCGGCCGGAATCGGGAGCCCGCGTGGGCCGCTCGAGCGCGTGCGCCTGATGGCGAGCGGACGCTATCGCGCGCCCGGCGGAGGGATCACGCCGACTGACCGAGCCGCGCTGCGGCACCTCCTCGCCGAATACGAGCGTCTCACTGCAGCAGTGGACAAAGCGTCGCCGTGACCTCAGTGCAGCACCTTGTACGAGAAGAGCCCGGTCCGCGGGTCGAAGGTGCAGGCGTACCGGGTCCGGATCTTCACCCCGAAGGCGTTTTTCGCGTCGACCCAAGACGTGTACGTCCGGTTGCAGCTGTCGTCGCTCGTCAGCGTCTTCGAGTCCTCGCGGTCGCTCGGGAAGTCGCCGGAACCGGGAACCTTGAGCCCTTCGCGAACCATGTCCTGGCAGCGCTCCCGGAGCGCATCGTCGGGGACCGTGAACACCTCCTTCGTCGGCGCCAGCTTGCATCCTTTTCGAACGGCGTTCTCGAACTGGAGATTCGCCTGAGCGGCTGCGTCCGCAGCGATCGCCGCGCTTGCTGCGGCGCTTGCCGACGCAGCCGCATTTGCCTCGTCGCGCTTCTTTCGTTGCTCCTCGGTCGGACCGAGCTTCGCGAGCGCGACGCAGAAGACGCCGAGAAGCACGATTCCTCCAACGCCGATGATCCCGCCCCACGCAAGGCACCCGAGGCCCTTCTTCGGGGCAGGCTGCGGGTAGTACGGCTGCGGCGGATACTGCGGCGGATAGTTCATACAGAACGGGGGCGATGCTCGCTCCATCCGTTCCCCGCGTCATCACGCATACGACAGAATCGACGGAACCGAGGCGATCGACGATGACGAGTGAACTGCTGAAGGTCTCCGGGACGCTCTCGCTCCCGATCGAAGCCGTGACCGAGACGTTCGCGGTCGTGGGCAAGCGCGGCACCGGCAAGACGAACTTCGGCGTCGTCCTGGTCGAGGAGCTGATCCGGGCGAAGCAGCCGGTGATCGTCATCGATCCCGTGGGCGTGTGGTGGGGGCTGCGGCTCGCAGCCGACGGAAAGAGCCCCGGGCTCGACGTGAAGATCATCGGGGGCGAGCATGCGGACGTCCCCCTCGAGGAGGGCGCGGGGCGCGTGCTCGCCGAGTTCGTGGTCGAGACGCGGCAGGCGTGCGTCTTCGACCTCTCCGGCCTGCGGAAGGGCGCGCAGGTTCGCTTCATGACGGACTTCGCGGAGGCGCTCTACCACCAGCATGCGTCGAAGCGGGAGGCTCTCCACGTCGTGGTCGACGAGGCGGACGCGTACGCGCCGCAGAACGCCGGACCAGACGCGAAGCGGCTGCTCGGCGCCATGGAGGACCTCATCCGGCGCGGCCGTTCCCGCGGCATCGGGATGACGCTGATCACGCAGCGGCCCGCGGTCTTGAACAAGAACGTCCTCACGCAGGCGGAGGTGCTCGTCGTCTTCCGGCTCACCGGCCCGCACGATCGCGCGGCCGCCGACGACTGGATCCGAGGGAACGCGGACGACGAGACGCAGCGGAAGATCGTCGAGGCGGAGCTCCCCGGGCTGCCACGCGGCGACGCTTTCGTCTGGTCGCCCGGGTGGCTCGACGTCTTCAAGCGCGTGACCGTCCGCCGCCGCGCGACGTTCGACTCGAGCGCGACCCCGAAGCCAGGCCAGCGCGCGAAGCGCCGGGAGCTCCCGCCCGTCGACCTCGAGGCGCTCCGCGCGCGCATCGCCGACACCATCGAGCGGGCGAAGCTCGAGGACCCGAAGGTGCTCCGGGGACGTGTATCCGAGCTCGAGCGGGAGATCGGGAAGCTGAAGGCGGCGCCAACCATCTCCGAGCGCGTGGAGGTCGTCCCGGAAGTACTCCTCCGAGCGGTGGCCGAGACGATCCGGCGGTTGACCGAGGCCCTTGCCGCGGCGGAGCTCGCCGGCGCGAAGGTGACGAAGTCGTTTGCCAAGGGCCCCAACGGCGCGAACGGTCGTGTTGTCGGTCGCCTCGTCAACCCGCGTGGCGGCGAGGACGTCGTCAACGTCGGGACGAAGGGGATGTCAGGAGCGGCCCCCGCCGTCCACGTCGTGTTCCGAGGAGCGGCCCCCGCGGCCGCCGAGGATCTACCGCGCGCCCAGCGGAAGATCCTGACCGCGCTCGCGCAGGCTCATCCGTCGCCCCTGTCCCGCGTGCAGCTCGCGGTGCGCACCGGGTACACCCACGACGGAGGCGGCTTCCGGAACTCTCTTGGCGCGCTGAAGACGGCCCAACACATCGACGGCGACCCGAACGGGTATGTGCTCACGAGCGAGGGGAGGAGGGCGCTCGGCTCGGTTGAGCCGCTCCCGTCCGGCCGCGCGCTCCTCGACTACTGGATGACGAACGCGGGCGGCAAAGCCGAGCGGCTCATCCTCGGCGAGCTCGCCGACGTCCACCCTCGGACCCTGACGCCGGCGGCGCTCGCAAACCGCGTCGGTTACGAGGGCACGGGGGGCGGCTTCCGGAACGCGCTCGGTCGGCTACGCACGCTGCAGCTCGTGAAGGGCCGCGTCGACGTCGGCCTCACGCCGATGCTCGCGGAGGTTCTCTGATGGTTGGCCGGCTGGTTCGCGCTCGCCGACCGCGAACGCCGCAAACGCCCGTCCATGAGGCTCTCGGACGTGCGCTCGGCGCCTGGGCGCTCTCGGACGAGGCGTTCCGCCAGGCGCTTCTCGCCGGCTTCACCGACGCCCTCCGCGCGCACACGCTCGGCGGGAAACGATTCGAGCCGGCGGACGCCGCCGCCGAGCTCGGCGCCGTCGGCGAGAAGCTCGCCGCGGCGCACTGCATTACGGCGAGGAAGCGCCGCCGGCGACGGCGACGGCCCGCCTGCTAGCTCCGGTGCCGGCCCGGTGCCCGCTATCCGTTGCCGTCAGCGCTTCGCGGGAGCGATCTCGGCGTCGACCGCCGCGATAGCCGCGTCGATCTCCTCCCGCTGCGAGACGAGCGCCGCCTTGATCTCCTCTGGCGTGGGCTCCGTCTTGGTCGCGTGCGCCTTGGCGAGCCTCTCGGCAAAGTCCGGCGTCTCGCCAAAGTCGTCGACGGTGAGACCCACCGCGCGCAAGTCGCTGTCCGAGCAAACGAGGTCAAATGTGCCGTCGGTGTTGATCTGTAGAATGCGTGGAGTACTCATTTTCATCGTCCTTCAGGAGACCTCAGGAGACCCCAAACCAGTACGAGCGCCCGAGCGCAGCGGACGGCGTGATGAGGTTTGTCGGTGCCGTCGTGGTGATGCCGGTGTCGCAGACACCCCAGCGGGAGTTGGCCAGCGAGAGCCCCACGTTCATGATGGTGGCGGCGTTCTGCCCGCCGGTGGCCAACGCCGGGCCGGTCGTGCCGTTGAACCACACGGCGATGTCGATGTCCCCAGCAGTGACCGCGAAAGGGCCTCCGGTGAGAGCCATCGTCTTGACGCCGGCAGACACCCAAGCGGCCGCCTGATCTGCGGTCTGCCCAAGCTTCGTGTTGCCCTGGTAGAGGGCGCAGAAGCACTGCCCTGCGGTGAGGGTGGAGCCTGCCACGGCGACGTAACACCAAATATTGGTGATCGACATCGCCTCTGGGATGTGGAGGCGGACGCGATAGATCGTGCCGGCGGCGGCAAGCGTGCTGCCTGCGGAGGCGAGGCAGTAGACGTCACCATTCCAGGCCAATAGCCCGTGGTCTGCCGGGATCCAGTCAGGCCGCGGGAGCCATTCCACCGCACCGGCGGCGCTGACGCGGAGCTGCTTGTGCGAGGCGCCGATAGCCTTGCGCTCGAAGCGTCCCGTGGCGGAGTTGTAGAGAGCCAGATCTCCCGTCGCACCGCTCGTTACGGTGAGCGGATTGCTGGCGATGTCGATCGTCTTGTTGGTCAGGGTCTGCGTGTCGGTCGTGCCTACGATCGCGCCCGCCGGCGCCGTGACGAACGCGAGAACGCCGGCAGTCCACTTTACGATCCCCGCCGCTGCGGCCATCGACTGGCCAAAGCCTCCGTTCGCGACGGCCACCGTTCCGGTGAGGGCACTCGTCGGGAGCGCGGCAAAGGTGTTGCTCGCACCGGAGATGGTCTTGTTGGTGAGCGTCTGCGTGTCGGAGATCCCGACGACGGCACCCACGGGCGCGGCGCGCGCGGCGGCATCCCATGCCCCGGCCGTGACGGTCGCGAATCCGCTGCCCGTGGGCGCGGGCGTGGTTCCGAGGGTCGGGGTGAGGGTCGTGCACGCGAGATGCGTTCCCATCAGAGGGCCACCCATCCAGCGTTGATGCTGAAGTCGGCGCCGCCGGCGGCGGAGTAGGCCGCCGTCGTGGACGACGCGACGACGACGCCGTTCGCGAAGAGGATCCCTTCGTCGTCCAGGATGGAGATCGTCTGCTCGCCTTCGATCTTGATCGGGGGCATCAAGAGAGCGCCGGACGCGCTGGCGCTGTCGTAGAGGTGGATCCAGCGCTTGACCGTCGTCACGTTCGTGATGACGAGCGACTGCAGGAGCCCGCGTCCCGTGACCGGGAGCGCCTACGTGCTCTCGGGCGAACCAGCGGTGGTTTGATACCGGGTCATGTCTGCTTCCTTTCGAGAGGCGATCGCCGCTCGGCTGTTGGGTGGGTCATGCGCCGCCGCCTTCGTCGTCGCCCGGACGGCCCATCGGGACCGCCGGGTGGACGACGGACCAATCGACGATGCGCGTTGGTTCGCTCGAGGGCGGCGGCGGCGCCTGCAGGCTCGGGAGCGTGTCGGCCTCGCCCGAGAGATCCCTCGGGTAGAAGAGGAGATCGGGATCGAGCTTCGCGCCAAGGGCGAACGCTGCGTTCCGGAAGAGAACCCGGTTCGCACGGTTGCGGGGCCGCAGGCCCGGGTTCCCGGCCTCGTTCATGAAGCACTCGGCGGCGGCCGCGAGGAAGTCTCCTTCGCGCAGCGCGCGCTCGAGATGCGGGAAGTCGAACGCCGGGCCGCAGGCCCAGGCCATCGACAGGACGCCAAGCTGCGCATCGGCCGGCCACGAGGCGTAGCCGAATGCGGTGCACTCGCTGCCGAGCTCGACCTGGGCGCGGCAGTCGTCGTGCTCGGTGCAGCGAAAGCGGCGCGCGAGGTACGCGTCCATCTGGGTGAGCTTGCGAGCGACGACCTGCTGCACGCCTTCGTCGGTGAGGCGGAGCCTCGTGACGGACTTGAACGCCATGCCACCCCGTAGCTTGAGGTCCGTTCGGCCTTTCACGTTCGCCCACTCGGCGGCGATCTCGCTCTGAGTCGCCTTCGAGCCGTCGGGCCGGACGAGCGGGAGACCGAGCGCCGCGGGGAGCGGATCGACGAGGTTCCCGATCGCCGTCGTGACAAGGCCCTTCACGTCCAGATAGAGGAATGGGACCGCCCCCTCCATGGGAGTCGTGAACCCGACGAACGCGGAGGCAACCTACGGCCTCACGACGCGGACCCCATGCACTGCGAAACGATCATGTGTAAAACTGCTCTCGGAGGTGAATGAATGGCTGCGAAGAAAACTGCTGCGAAGACGAAGACGAAGACGACGAAGGGTGCGGCGCCGAAGGTGTCGAGGAAGCCCGCGAAGAAGACGAAGAAGACCTGATCGTCACCTCCGCTCGAGCGCGCGCGCGGCTCTCGCCGCGGCGCCCTCGACGGGGAGGATTTCGCGGAGGCGCGGGACGAGCGGCACATCGTCTGAGGCGCCATGCACGAGATCGGCGAGCGTCTCACCGAGCAGCGGGAGCCACTCGACTGCGCGCTCGAGCAGCCAGAATGCGATCGTCTCTGCGACGGGCTTCGGCTCAGACATCGGGACACCCTCCAAGCGTAGCGGCGAGGGCGCGCGCGTCTTCGATGATGCTCGGGGGTCGTGTACCGCGGGCGGCGAGGTCCTGGGTGAGCTGCTCGAGCTCGGCGAGGGCGCGCGCGAGCGCGCACGCGACAGAACCTCTTGTTTCGGCGCGGTCCCAGAGGTCGACCGCGCTTCCTGTCGCGATCAGGGCGATGCGGGCGGCGTCGTAGTGATGCGCGCAGCTTTGGAGGAGCTCGAGGTCCTCCGTCGCGGTGCCGTACTGCGCGCACGCGACGTCCGCCGCTTTGACTGCCTCCGCCGTGGCGAGGACGGCGCCGCGCGCGATCGCGCGCTCGTCGGGCACCTTGGGGAAGAGACCGCAACCGAGGATCGACATCGCGACGAACGCCACGACGACGGCGATCGCCGAGAAGAGGACGGCCGATCGGAGGCTCACTGCGCACCGTCCTTGTCGTCGTCCGCCTTGGTGATCGCCGACTTCGCGAGCCAGACGCTCAGCACGCTCACGAGCGCGGCGGCGACCTTGCCGGCCTCGGGCGCCTAGAACGCGAACATGCATCCTACGAGGAGGCAGGCGGCGACGAAGACGCCGAACGACCAGGGACCGGGATTCTGCAGTTTCATGGGTGGTTGGCTTTCAGAGGTGACGGGCGACTTCAATCGCGAGCTCGAGCACGAGGAGACCGAGCGTGACGTAGGTGCCGCTCGCGGCTTGGGCGGACTTCCGGGCGTTCTCGTGGACCGCCGGCGGCCGTGGTGGGCCGCCGCCGGCTGCCGCCGCTCCGGCGGCGCCGGTTGGCGTGGGCGCGCGGAGGTGCGCCGGGAGTCGATCGGCCGCGCCGAGCTCGTCAGCGAGGACCCCGATCGCGGCGACGACGTCGCGATCGAGCTCCTCTCGCTTCCGGAGATGGCGGACCATCGCCTCGAGGTCGTCGCCGACCTTGATCTCGTGGTCGCTCTGACGCTTGAGGACGTCGCGCTGGTGCTCGGCGAGCGCGCGATTGATCTCGTCGGGCGGCCGCTTGCGGTCGGTCATACCGAGACCCCTTGCACCTGCACGACGATCCACTGCCCCAGGTCAGGCTGCGCGGGCGACGTGATCCCGGCAACGGAGATCGAGTGACTCAGCTCTCGGAACTGACCGTCCATCTCCTCGACGGACATCGCAGACAACGTGACCGTGGCGCCCGCGGTAATCGGAACCGTCTTCTGGAAGTCGATTGCCGCGACGGCGGAAGCGCCTGTCCCTCTGTTGAGGTAGTACGTCTGAGCCGGGTTGGAAATCTCTAGCTTGTAGACGTTCGGGCCTTGCAAATCCGTCGCGGGGGCCCCGCCGACTTGCCAATAGGAACCGTCGTTCGACCCGCCGGTGTAGTGCTTCGTCTCGACAACGCCGACAAAGCGAAAGCTCACATTGTACGTGGTACCGCTCGCGCCCCCCATGACCGCCGCGTCGGAGTCAGTCTCCTCGCAATCCCAGATGCCTGGGCTGTCGTCGCCTGTGCGCGCGAGCCGCGCGATCAGCCCGTCGAGCGCCGCCGCAGGGCCAGCGCCGCCGGTAGTGCCGAAGATCGGCTCGAGCAGATAGAGGTCCGACCCGCTGACCGTGTCCGGGTGCGCGTCGCCCGCGTGGTATCGGTCGGACCCCTGGATCACGTAGCCAGAGTTGACGAAGAACGGACGCTGTGGGACCACGCCGGTGACCGTGGACGATCGCGAGGTGTTGACTCCGTCCGTCTGCCAGCAGGAGATCCTATACGGCGCGCCCTGGGTCAACGCCTGAGTGAAGTACGCAGTATATATCCCCGCAGCGGTGATGGAGACCGTCGCCGTCTGGAGGCGCGTGTTTGCTGCATTCCAGAGCGAAACCTTGATGTCCTTGTTCGGCACGCCCCAGTAGAAGCGGACGCCGATGAGGGCCATACCCGTCTCCGTGACGTAGAAGAGCTGGCCCACGGTGAAGCTGCCGCTGGGTGTGTCGAGCGTCATCTGCGACGAGAGCGACATGTTCACGAGCGAATAGACGAGTGCTGCAGACCCATCGGAGCCGCTCGGGCCGGGCGGGCCGGGTGTCCCGCCGGCACCACCCACAGTGATCTCCGTCAGCCCGTCGGCTTCGTTGTCTTCGGCCGTGCCGCCGATGATCTTGATCCGTCCGCGAAGGGGCAGAGCGGCGTCGCCTTCGGTGACGATCTCCGGGAGGCGGAAGTACGCGTCCCAGCCTGTGCGTGGATCCGTCATCCGTACACCCCTTCGAACACGTTGTTCTGGTAGAGGTTCACGCCGATGAGGCTCGCGCCGGGGAGCGCGTTGAAGCCCCACTCGTTCCAGAACTGGAGGAAGTAGGAATAGGTCCGCTTGTCGATGACGTGGTTCTGGTTCGGGGTGAGGTAAATCGTGTGCGCGGCGTCGTAGTCCGGGCCCGTTGCAGCCGGCGAATCGGTGAAGTCCCCCGAACTGAGGAGGCTCGCGAGGCCGCCGAGGCCGCCGAACGTCGGAACGCGAAAGACGCCGACGGACATCGGGAACGCGGGGAGCGAGGCGTGACCGGCGCCCCCCTGCACGCGAGCCTCAACGAGAGAAAGGGTCGCGCCGTGCCAGAGGAACTCGTCGAGGCGCCACATCAGGCCCGAAGCGATGCCGTTGATCGCGTCCGCAATCCGGAAGACCTGAACGCCGTTGGAAAAGTCGGACCACGTCTGGTTGTTGGTGCCGTCGTAGTAGCGCGCGTCGCTTGCAAACGCGGCTCCCTTGGACCGAGCCACCATGACCTTCGTGCACATCCCGCCGAACGGGTTCATCGTGCGCCACTCGGCCTGGCGGAGCGTGAGGCCGGCGCGCACCCACCGGCCCGTCGTCGCGTCGTCCGCCGCGAGGACCCACGGCGAGAACGCCGGGATGACAGAGGCGGTGTCGAAGACGTAGAGCCCGTACTTCTTCACGATGCGAGCGAGCCCATTGGTCGGCGTCGTGATCGCTGTCAGCGCGGCGAGGCTGGCGACCGGCGTCCGGAAGGCGTTGAACGTTGCGATGTACTCGCGCAGCCACGCGGTCCGATTGCCGAGCGCCTCGAGCGCGGGGTTGACCGCGGCGCAGGTCGCCGGGACGGAATCGTCCTGGAGCGTGAAGTCATCGGCCCAGACCGGATCGCCTGCGTATTGCTCAGACATCGTTCACCTTGGTTCCCAGTAGCGGCAGGTCGTGATGTTTCGATCGGACGGGACGTAGGAGGTGCCGTCGTAGATGCCCCACGCGCCCCAGCGCCCGTTCGGGCACGACGCTGGCTCCTCGGGATCGAAGAGCGTCGCGTCGGTCGTCCAGATGACTGCGCGGACGCGCGAGTGCGCGCCCTTCCACTGCGCGATCAGCCCCTTGATCGCGTCGACCTCCGGATGCGTCGCGAGGTGGCCCAGGGCGAACCCGTCGTCGCCCGTGAGGTCCCCGAGCGTGCCGGGGCGCTGCGCCCAGGGGGAGAGCTGCACGACGATCCACATGTCGCTCCACCACGGCGCGTCGGGATCGTTGCGCTGCGGATGGGAGATGCTGTCCCAGTCCCACGCGGCTTCCGTCCGAACGATCGTCCCGTCCGCCTCGCACGTGAGCCAGAGACCGGAGCGCGTGATGACGCGGACGCGCGGGTGCGTCGCGAGAAATTGATGGATCGCGACGGCGATGAGCTCTTGGGACGCAGCTTCCGGCCACGTGTCGAGCCATCGGCCGAGCCGCTCTGCGTAGCTCGCCTCGCTCTCGCCTTGGTTGCGGATGATCCCGCGAGACCGTCCGATGTACGGGAGCGCCGTCGGCGTTCCTCGGCCGGGGAACCACGACGCGAGACCCTGCTGGACCTGGTCGAGCAGCGCGTCGAGCGGAGCGACGAGGGCATAGAGGAACCTGAACGCCG
>JAWVDC010000061.1:0-4893 GCA_033857715.1 Gaiellaceae bacterium
ATGCGGTACGCGTCGGCTTCATCCACTACAACACGGTGGAAGAAGTCGACGGCTTCGTGCGCGAGCTAGCCGCTTTCGCCCGCTAACAGCCGCGCGAGCACGGCGGCGTCGATGTTTCCGCCGCTCACGATGCAGACGCAGCGGTCATCGCGCTTCAGCGCGGCCGCAAGCGCGAGCGCGCCCGCCCCCTCCGCGACGACGTGCGCGCGCGTCGCAAGGAGCCGAACCGCCTCCGCCACCTCGTCGAGCGAGACGGTGACCGCCTCGTCGACGAGCTCCTGTCCGTACTCCCACATCTCCGGGATGAGCGAGCGCCCTCCCGCGCCGTCGACCCACGACGGCGTGTAGTCGATCTCCCGCGGCTCGGAGGGACCGAGCGACGCGGCGAGCGGCGAGCCCGTCTCGGGTTCCACGGTCACGACTCGCACGTCCGGCCGCAGTGCCTTCAGCGCGCTCGCGATCCCCGAGGCCAGGCCGCCGCCGCCCCACGGGATCACGACGGTGTCGAACTCGGGCGCGTCCTCGGCTAGCTCCAGGCCGATCGTCCCATTGCCGGCCATGACGGCCTCGTCCGCGACAGGGTGGACGAAGAGGCCCTCGACTCCCTCGCGCCCGCCGTCGAGAATGGCGCGCCACCACTCCTCGTGTGGCAGGAGAATGAGCTCGCCGCCGAGCTCCTCGACGCGGTCGAGCTTCGCGCGCGGCGCGGTGTCGGGAGCGATCACGCGGCAACGGACACCGACCTCACGCGCCGCCCACGCCACGCCCTGGGCCATGTTCCCGGCGCTCGCGGTGACGACGCCCTCGGCGAGCTCGCTCGCGGACGCTGCCCGCACCGCCGACAGCCCTCCGCGGAGCTTGAAACAGCCGACCGGCTGCAGGCACTCGAGCTTGAGGAGGATCCGCGGGTCGGGGGCAAACGGGATGAGCGGCGTGCGCAGCACCGAGTCGCCGATCCGCTCCTGCGCCCGGCGAATCTCCTCGAGCGGGATCACTCGGACTCTTTGGCCAGCTCGGTGAGGTCGGTGCGCACAGCCCAGAGCTCGGGGAACATCTTGTGCTTGATCAGCCCGGCAAGCAGCTCGACGGGCGTCCCCTGCGTGCCGACGACGTCCTCGCCGATCACGCGGCCGACCATCTTCACGTGGCGGAACCGCCAGATGCCCACGTGCTCGTCCCAGTCGATCAGTGCCTCCGCGAGCTGGTACAGGTCTTCGTGCTCGCGGCCCTGCGTGTAGACCTCGAGGAGCGTCAACCCGCGCTCGCGGCGGAGGGTGTCGAACGCGCCCCACAGCCCCGGCGAGACGTGGCGAATGTTGCGGAAGCCGGGCGAATCGAAGCCGGAGCCGTGCCCAAGCACGCGGCGCACCTCCTGGTACTCCCACGGCGACATGAGCTCGAGGTGCTCGAGGAACGACGTGACGTAGCGCATCGCGCGGTTCGCGCGGAAGAGGAGCCGCAGCGCCGCCGCGACGTCGCGCGCCTCGATCAGCCGCGTCGCGTCCTCCACCTCGGCGCACGCGTGCTTGAGCCAGAGCTCCGACGATTGGTGGACGGTCTGGAACAGGAGCTCGTCGCGATGCACCCACTCGTCGGGGCCCTTCTGGAGCGCGAGGAGCTCGTCGGTGCGGAGGTACCGCTCGTAGTCGGACTCGCCCGGCCCGTCGAGGATCGGCTCGAAGTCGTCGGCGTTCGGCGCTCCGCTCACGGCGCCGAGCGTACTACTCCGTGAAGGTAAGACCGATCGGGTGGTGGCGGCTCTCGAGCATGAGCGAGAAGACGTTCCCGGTCATTGACGGGAGGATGAGGTAGGCGCCACGCGACGTCTCCCCGATCGCGTTCCACGGACCGCGCGGCGTCTGATGCTCGAGTCGGTCTGCGGTGGACTGCGCCGTCCCGGGTCGGATTCCGTTCGATGTGCGGAAGTCCGCCGAATATGTCTGGAATGCGACGAGCCGGTCGGTTGCCGCATTGACGAAGTACGTGGTCTCGCAGCCCAGAAACGTCGTAACCGTATTGCCGGACGGAGAGTCCAGGGTCGGGCCTTTGTGGTCGCAGCCGTATCCGAGTGCGTGATAGAGCGGTAGGCCGGGCCAGCCTCTGGTGGTGAGCTGGGTATCGGGTTCGCCGGCGAACGCGACGATCGCGTCCCAGTCGGAGACGTCGATCTGGAGAGAGCCGATGCGTCCCGCCCCTGTGACGAGTACGCCGCCGCCGTGCGGCGAATCGCTCCCACACCCGCTCGCGCCGAGGAGAACGACAGCAGCGAGGACGGCGAGACGAATCACTCAGTAGATCTTCATCTTCAGACCTGCCAATGGCAAGCCGCCGTCCTCCGTCACGAGCCACGTGTCCTGCATGTAGAGGCACTCGCGGCCGTCCGCGGAGATCGCATGCGGATGCATGGAGAAGACCATGTTCGCCTCGAGCACCGTGTCGATCCCCTCGCCGAGGCGCGGGTGTTCGATCATCGTCATCCCGATCGAGTGGCCGGTGACGTGGCCGAGGTGGTAGCCGCGGTCGGTGAAGCCCCGCGACACAGCGCGGTGAACGTCGTGCGCGGTTGCGCCCGCGCGGAGGGCCGTCTGCGCGACCTCGCAGTACTCGTCGTACGCCTCGAGCATCCGCTGCACTTCGGCCGACGGAGTGCCTAGTGCGCGCGAGACCTCGACCCAATGGCCGCCGGGGCCCGCGATTTCGAGTGAAGGCACGGTGAACTCCCCGAAGACCGTGTCGTCGCGCGCGATCGCGAACTCGGCTCCGACGAGGACCATGTTCATCGTCAGCCGCCCGCAGCCGCGCGCGACGAACAGCTCCTCCGCGGGCGCGAGCACCTCCGCCGCGGTCTTGCCCGGAGCCCAGGCCTCGCGGAACGCGTGGAACCCCGCGACGTTGATCGCGACGCTCTCGCGCACCGAATCGAGCTCTGCGTCGGATTTGACCGCGCGCGCGAGGTCGTAGCCGGAGTCCCAGTTGACGAGATCCGCCGCGGCGGCGAGCGGCACATGGTCGCGCACTGTCATGACGTAGTCCATCCCGTACACGCCGATGCGCTTGCTGCGCAGCGTGTCCGCGAGCCAGTCGCCGGGGCGGTCGACGAAGACCTGCTCGGCGATCTGCGAGTCGCCGTGCTCACCGACGTACCGCGCCTCGGTCGGGAACACGATCGCGGGATCGCCGTCCACCGGCACCACGACGTAGGCGTAGCGGTGGACGATCTGGAAGCCGGAGAGATACGTGACCGCGCCCTCGAAGCCGGTGTACTCCGAGCCGCAGATGACCGCGGCGTCGAGGCCGTCCCGCTCGAGCGCGGCGCGCACGCGCGCGTGCCGCGAGGTCAGCTCTGCGTCCAACTCGCCTCCATTCCCTTGATGAGCGCCCACATCGCCTCGTTGAGCGGTGTCGGCACGCCGCTCTCCAGGCCGTAATGGACGATGCCGCCGTTGAGGTAGTCGACCTCTGTGGGACGCTGCGCCTCGACGTCCTGGAGCATCGACGCCTTGTGGTCGTACGCGACCTCGTGCTTCGCGGCGTGGTCGATGAGCTCCTCGGGGTCGGCGTCGAGCTCGATCCCCTGCGCAGCGGCGACGGCCTTGCCCTCGGAGACGAGGCCGGAGACGAGCGTGCGCAGGCTCGGGCGCTCGCACACGCGGCCGTGCGTGAGGCCGGTCAACGCGCCGATCGGGTTCGTTGACGCGTTGAAGATCACCTTCCTCCATTGCGGGCCGCGCGCGTCGGCGACCGCGTTCGCCGGCATCCCGGCGCGGGTGCACGCGTCGGCGAGGCGCTCGACCTCGGTGAGTTCGACGCGCTCGTCGTACGGCCCGAACGTCGTCTCGCCCTTCACGTCCCACTGCACGCGCCCCGGCTCGAGGAGCTTTCCCGCGGGAAATGTCGTGCCGCGGATCACGCGCTCGACGTGCGCCGCGAGCGTCTCCTCGTTGCCGAGACCGTTCTGGACGGTCGCGACGCAGCCATCTGCGAAGGCGTGGGCAGTCGCGGCGATCGCCGACTCTGTGTGCATCGCCTTCGTCGCGACGAGGCCGAAATCGCACGGAGGAATCGTCTCCGCGTGGGCCGTCGCTCGCGGGCGCCCGACGACTTCGCCGGCACCGCTGAGCCGCAGGCCGTCACGGTTGATCGCCGCGATGTGGAGCTCGTTGAGGTCGAACGCCCACACCTCGACGTCGTCGAGCAGCGCGAGGTTCGCCGCGAACAGCGAGCCGACCGCACCGCATCCGATCACCGCAATTCTCACGTCCCTGGCCGCCTTTCACTCCCGCCCGGCGGAGCCGGGCTCCGTGAAAGGCTGACGACGCTGGCTGCAGGATCCTGCGTGCGCGCCGCTAGGTCGTACCTATACGTACTGCCCGTCGCGTCGCGCACTTGGCTCCTTTGCCAGCGTCGCCCCAGGAACGTGAGCGAGCTCATGAGTAGCTCGCCTCCCTCGCCTTCACGAGCCTATAGAGCGCCTCGTGCAGCGGAACCTGCACGCCGCACAGCCGTGCCTCGCGCACGAGCGCTCCGTTGATCGACTCGAGCTCGGTCGGCCGGCGCGCCTCGACGTCCTCGAGCATCGACGGGAAGTGCCGGTCGCCGCGCTGCGTCGCGAGGACGTTCATCTCCCATGGGTCGTCGTAGAGCTCGACCTCCGCCGCCGCGGCGACCGCGCGTCCCTCGTCGACGAGGTCGCGGACGAGGTGACCGAGGTCGGAGGGCCGCTCGGTCTCGGCGAAGTGGAAGTCATGCGGGAGGCCGGTGAGCGCGGCGACGCCGTTCACCGTTGCGTTGAAGACGAGCTTCGACCACTGCGCAGGCCGGAGGTCGGCGAACGCTTCCGCCTTCAGGCCCGCGCTCTCGATGAGCTCGGCGACGCGGCGCGCATCCTCCTCC
>JAWVDC010000062.1:0-11824 GCA_033857715.1 Gaiellaceae bacterium
GTCCGGTGTCAGACACCGGACACGTCCGAAACCGACGCGAATCAGCGAAGCCCCCTGCCCGAAGGAGCCACGTCCGGTTGTCTGACGACTGGACGTGTCCCCGTGGGCCGGTACGAAGCGGGGAAACGCGCTCCGTTTGGCCCGACGTGTCCACTCTGGTCACGTCCAAATGTCTGACAACAGGACGTGGCCGTTTCGGACGATTCGGGGCCTGCCCCTCCGCGAAGTGGCCGAGTCCCGAATAGACACGTCCGGTGTCAGACACCGGACACGAGCTCCCTCGTCGCCAGGTCGTGCTCAAGTAGCGCGGCGTCTGAGGTACACGCCAACGCAGACCGCGCCCATCACGGCGAGCGCGATAGCGAGGTCGCGGAGGGTGATCCAGCCGAGGAGCCACGCAGAGCCCAAGAGCAGCGCAAGGACGATCGCCGCCCAGGTTCCCCTCGCCCTCGAGCGTGCACGCGGCGGGTCGCCGCTCGGGTGGGCGAGATCGTCGAGCCGGGCGAGCGTCTCGCCCTCGCGGAGGTTGAACTGGATTTGCGGATCCTCGGTCACCTGGCGCTGCTCCCACGCTACTACCTCGTCCAACGGCGCCAATAGACTCGCGCTGTGGTCGTCGCGAGCCTCTCCGACAGCATCACCTCGGCTGTCGGCAATCACGGCGTGGTTGCAGTCTTCGGCTTGATGGCGCTCGATGCGGTCTTCCCGGCGGCGAGCGAGCTCGTGATGCTCTTCGCCGGCGCGGTCGCCGCGGGCGCGGCCGGATCGAACGGCGTCGACCTCTTCGGCCTCCACTTCGGCTCGGGAATCGACGCCTTCATCGTCATGGCGCTCGCCGGGACGCTCGGCTACCTCCTCGGCGCCCTCATCGGCTGGGCGATCGGACGCTACGGCGGGCGCCCGCTGCTCGAGGGGCACGGCCGCTGGTTCCACCTCTCGCCTGAGAAGCTCGACAGGGCCGAGGCGTGGTTCGCGCGATGGGGGAACCTCGGGGTCCTCATCGGCCGGGTCACGCCGGTCGTCCGGTCGTTCGTCTCGATCCCGGCCGGCGTCTTCGAGATGCCGCTCGCGGCGTACACCGTCCTCACGCTCATCGGCTCCGCGGTGTGGGCGTTCGCGCTCGCGGGAGCGGGATACGCGCTCGGATCCAACTACGACAGCTTCGACCACGGCTTCCGCTACCTCGAGTACGCCGTCGTCGCGGGTGTCCTTGTTCTCGCGGCGTATGTGGGCTATCGGTGGAGAGGGAAGGCTAAAGTGGGATCGCATGGCGATTCCGCTCGTTGACGTAAGCGCGGAGTACGGGCCGCTCATCCCCAAGCTCGAAGCCGCGTTCCGCGGGGTACTCGAGGATGGCGGATTCATCCGCGGCCCGAACTACTGGGCGTTCCAAGAAGAAGCCGCGGCGCACCTCGGAGTGAAGCGCACGATCGGCGTTGCCAACGGCACCGAGGCGCTCGTGATCGCGCTCAACGCTTTGGGAGTCGGCCCCGGCGACGAGGTCATCTGCCCCGCGTTCACGTTCTACGCGACGGCCGAGGCGGTCGTCCAGCGCGGGGCGACTCCCGTTTTCGCGGACATCGACCCCGGCACGCTCAACCTCGATGTCGAGGACGCGGCCGCGAAGGTCACCGACCGGACGAAGGCGATCATCCCCGTCCACCTCTTCGGCCGCGCGATGGACGTGCGTCCGCTCGTCGAGCTCGGGATCGACGTCCTCGAGGACGCGGCGCAGGCGTTCGGCGCGGAGCAGGTCGCGCGCCACGGCCGGGTCTCGACCTTCAGCTTCTATCCGACGAAGAACCTCTTCTGCCTCGGCGACGGCGGCCTCATCGCGACCGACGACGAAGAGCTCGCCGACCGGGTCAAGATGCTCGCGTTCCACGGCTCGAAGGACAAGACCGACTTCGAGTTCGTCGGCTACAACTCGCGCCTCGACGAGCTGCAGGCGGCGTTCCTGCGGATCTTCCTCAAGGAGCTCGACGGCTGGAACGCCGGCCGCCGCGCCGCCGCCGCGCGCTACGCCGAGCTCGGCCTGGGCGACCTCGTCGAGATCCCGCAGGATGAGCCCGGCCACGTCTACCACCTCTTCGTCTGCCGCTCGCCCGAGCGCGACCGCATCCGCGCGGCGCTGGCCGAGGCCGAGATCGGCACGGCGACGTACTACACGACTCCGCTCCATCTGCAGCCGTCGCTGCGGTACCTCGGCTACGAGCCCGGCTCCCTGCCCGCGACCGAGCAGGTCGCCGGGGAGAACTTCTCGGTCCCGCTCTGGCCGGGAATGCCGGCCGAGGCGCAGGAGCAGGTGGTCGAGACGGTGCGCGCGGCTGTGGGCGTGCGCTCGGGGGTCTAAATGCGTCACCTGCTCTCACGGCACACGCTGTGGCAGCTTCTGGCGGATGGGGCGATCGTCGGGGCGGCGTGGTGGCTCGCGTTCGAGCTCCGCGACAGCCGGATCAAGGCGTACATGCACTTGTTCAATCGGACGATCCTCATCGTCCTCGCGATCAAGCTCGCCGTCTTCGTAGCGTTCGGCCTCTACAACCGCTGGTGGCGCTACGTCTCGATCAAGGACATGTGGGCGGCCGTGCGCGCCGTCGTCGTCGCCTGCATCGTCGCCGACCTGACGGTCTATCTCGTCGCCCCGGTGCACGGCTTCCGGCTGCCGCGCTCGATCGCGGCGATGGATCTCCTCCTCACGCTCGCGTTCGTGAGCGGCACGCGGCTGCTGGCCCGCACCTTGATCGAGCGGCCCGGCGGCGGCGTCGTCGCGCGCGGCAAGGAAGTAGTCGTCGTCGGAGCCGGTGACGCCGGCCGTCTCATCGTGCAAGAGATGCAGCGCTCGCGGCTCCTGAACTACACGCCCATCGGCTTCGTCGACGACGACCCGCGCAAGCAGAACACGCGGATCATGGGCGTGCGCGTGCTCGGCACGATCGACGACCTAGCGCACGTGCTCGGCGACCAGCGCCCCGACGAGTTGCTCATCGCGCTCCCGTCCGTGTCCGGAGACGTCCGCCGGCGGATCGTCGACACCGCGCAACGGGCGAAGGTTCCGGTGAAGACGCTGCCGGGCCTCCACGAGCTCATCACCGGCGACCTCAACCTTGCCGGCCAGATCCGTCCCGTGCAGGTCGAGGACGTGCTCGGCCGCGAGCAGGTCGAGGTCGACTTCCACGAGGTCGCCGCCTATCTCGAGGGGCAGACGGTCCTCGTCACGGGCGCGGGCGGCTCTATCGGCTCCGAGCTCTGCCGCCAGATCGCGCGCGTCGGGCCGTCGCGGCTGGTCCTCGTCGACAACGCGGAGGGGCCGCTGTTCGAGATCGAGCGTGAGCTCGTCGGTGAGCGCGACTTCACCGCGGCCGTGCCGCAACTCGTCGACGTGAAGGACGCGGCGGTGATGCGGCGCGAGGTGTTCGAGAAGTACCGGCCAACGGTCGTCTTTCACGCCGCCGCGTACAAGCACGTCGCGATGCTCGAGACGCATCCGCTCGCATCCGTCCGCAACAACGTCGTCGGAACGCGCGTGTGCGCGGAGCTCGCGGCGGAGTTCGAGGTCGAGCGCTTCGTGATGATCTCGACCGACAAGGCCGTCAACCCGAAGACGGTGATGGGCCAGTCGAAGGCGGTCTGCGAGTGGATCGTCGAGTCGCTCGGGCACCGGCGCGACGTCAAGACGCGGTTCGTCGCGGTGCGCTTCGGCAACGTGTTGAACTCGTCCGGCTCGGTCATCCCGATCTTCCGGAAGCAGATCGAGCGCGGCGGCCCGGTGACCGTGACGCACCCGGAGATGACCCGCTACTTCATGACGATCCCGGAGGCGGTGTCTTTGGTGGTTCAGGCCGGCGCGATCGGCGGCCGCGGGCAGGTCTTCGTCCTCGACATGGGCGACCCGGTGAAGATCGTCGACCTCGCCCAGAACATGATCCGGCTCTCGGGGAAGGTGCCGCGACTGCCGGACGAGGCCGTCGACTCGCAGCGCGACATCCCGATCCGCTTCATCGGCTCGCGGCCGGGCGAGAAGATCCACGAAGAGCTATGGAGCGGCAACGAGTCGCTCGGCGAGACCGCGCACCCGAAGATCCGCCGGCTCAGCCGTCCTCCCGTCGATCCCGACTGGCTCTCGGAGCAGCTCTCCGAGCTAGAGCGCCTCGCGGACGAAGGCGACACGCTCGAGGTCGTCGGCCGGCTCGGCGCAATCGTCCGGGAGCCCAAGCGCGTCGACTTGCCGCAGCTCTCGGACACCGGGAGCTACAAGCTTCCGTCGCCGCCGAAGACGCTCCCGGTCGAGCCGAAGCAGTTCGACTGACTCCGGACCAGGCGAGAAGTCGTTGGCGAGGAGCATCAGCGCCAGCAGCGTGACCCCGTGCCAAATTGGCACGAAGTTGCGACTGATGCGTCGCGGGTTCGCGGGTAGTGTCGATGTTGTGGGTCGGCGGGATCGGCCCCCACCCTTAGGGCGGGGGTGCGGGTATGGCCGTCAGGCGTCGAGAGCGGAAAGCAGTAGGCGGAGCATCTCGGCCGGGTCGCGGCGAATGCGCGTCGACTCCGCGTCGTCGCGCTTCGCGAGCGTGAGCGCCCGTGGATCGGTGAGCGGCTTTAGCCGTCCCTCGCGGATCAAGGCCTCGTCGACCCCGCCGAGCCTCCCGCCGTACGTCGTGTAGACCGGCACGCCGAGCGCAGCGGCCTCGCGGTTCATCGTCCCGCCGGCGGACACGACGAGGTCGGCGAGCGCGATGAGGCTCTGCGCGTCGACGGCGCCGTCCTCGAGGATGATCGACGGCAGCGCGAGACCGCGCACGTACTCCCGCTGCTCCTCGGTGCGCGGGATGACGAACGCGTGCACCTCCTCCGAGCGGCCGAGATGCTCGAGCACTTGGGGGAAGAGCGGGTTCGAGTGGCGGTGGTAGAGCGACACGTCGGGCGGCGTCCTCAAGACGACGAGCACGCGCGCCGGGTCGATCGAGTACCGGTCGAGCAGTGACCGATCGGGCTCGAAGTCGGCGAGGTAGTACTCCTCCTTCAGGCCCGGATACTGGACGAGCTTCGGCGGCTTGACGCCGTACGGCTCGAGCCGCTGGGGTGGGATCGCGTCGGGGACGACGACCCGCGTCGCCGCGCGGCAGCCGAGTTGGTGCTGGTACGTCGCGAACTCGTAGTCGAACGTCGTCGAGCTCGGGATGCCGAGGCGGCGCGCCGTGATTGTCAGCTCGTGGGATCCGTGCGCGAGCGCGACGTCGAAGTCACGGCCCTTCGCCCAGCGCTTGAGCGCGCCGAGCCGGCCCGTCATCTGCCGGATCTTCTGCACGCGCGAACGGCCCGCGTGCGTACCGATGACCGCATCCGCTTCGAGGCCGTGCATCGCCAGGAGCTCGATCGTCTGCGCGTAGTCGCGCGCCGTGATCTCCACGGTGTCGCCGCGCTCGCGCATGATCTCGATCAGCGGCCGGAACACGAGGACGTGCGCCGGCGCGGTGATGTCTATCCAGACACGCATCAGAGCTGCTCCACCACGCGGAACCTGACGGCGACGATCTCGGTGTCCGGCTCGATCGGGCGTCCGAAGAAGTGCTCGTGCGCCTCGCGCCAGTCGTCGACCGTCTCGAAGCCCTCTCCCTCGTCGCGCGCGAACTGCTCGTCGATCTCCGCCGCCGGGACGATGCGCGACTCGGTCACCTCGATCACTGCGACCGGCTCGTCGTCGTACCCGAGCAGCGCGCAGCGGGCACCGACCGGATCGGGCTGATCCCCTTCGGCCTCGTACTCCTCGAGTAGCCCGGCAGTCGCGGTCTTCGCCCCGCGCAGCACGGCGTCGACGAGCTGCCGGCGCAACTCCGTCCGCGGCTCGCCAAGCTCGAAAACCGGGAGGCCATTCATGCGGCGAGCGCTTCCATCCGGGCGGATCTAAGCAGCGGCGGCTCCTGCTCGACCTGGCGTTCGTACCAGAGCGTGAACGCGAGGAGCCCCCAGAGCTGCCGGCTCCAGTCCTCACGGCCGGCGACGTGCTCGTCGAGGAGCCGCGTCACGGGCTCCGGCGGGAAGAAGCCCTGGCGCCTGAGCGTGTCCGCCGAGAGCGTCGCGCGCGCGAACGGCTCGAGCTCGCCGCGCAGCCACGCCGCCGCGGGGATCGAGAAGCCGCGCTTCTTTCCGTGCACGATCTCGCGCGGGACGAGCGGCTCGACCGCCTTCCGCAGCAGCACCTTCTTCTTGAGGCCGCGCACCTTGAGCCGCGTCGGCAGCGCGAAGGCGAGGTTCGTGACCATCGGGTCGAGGAACGGGACGCGCACCTCGAGCGAGTGCGCCATCGACGCGCGATCGGTCTTCACGAGCAGGTCGTCGACGAGGTAGACGCCGAAGTCGACGTCCTGCAGGCGCGCGAGCTCGGGCGCGCCGGCCGTCTCGGCGTACCGCGCGCGGTAGACGTCGACGGGGTCGAAGCCGTTCGAGCCGCCGCGCAGCTCGCGGCGTGCATCGGGGGCGAAGATCTCCTTCCAGCCGTGGTGCCGCTCGAGCGGCGGCAGATGCGCGGCGCGTACGAAGCGCTTCGCGCGGTAATCGAGGCTCGCCTTTCGCGACGATGACGGCAGCGCCTCGACGAGCGGCCGCGCGAGGCGCGCCAGCGGCGCGACCCGGTCGGCGAGCAGATCCGCCGCGTACGTGTAGTACCCGCCGAACAGCTCGTCGCCGCCCTCGCCCGAGAGCGCGACCTTCACGTGCTCGGCCGCGAGCTGCGAGACGAGGTACGTCGGCAGCGCGGACGAGTCGGCGAACGGCTCGTCGAACGCATCCGCGAGCGCGTTGAGGAGAAGCTCCGGATCGGGCTTCACGAGCAGCTCGTGGTGGTTCGTGCCGTACCGCTCGGCGACGAGCCGGGCGTCGTCGCGCTCGTCGAAGCTCTTCTCCGCGAACCCGATCGTGAACGTGTGCACCGGCTCGGCCGTCTCCTGCGCCGCGAGCGCCGCGAGCGCGGCGGAGTCGACGCCGCCCGAGAGCAGGACGCCGACCGGCACGTCGGAGAGGAGATGCGCCTTGACCGAGTCGCGGAGCCGTGAGCGGAGCTCCTCGACGAGCTCGGCCTCGTCCCCGTCGCGCACCTCGGTCGGGCCGGGCCGCGCGAAGCGGTCGATCGTCACGGTGCCGTTCTCCCAGACGAGCACGTGCCCGGCCGGGAGCTTGCGGACGTCGCGGAAGATCGAGTACGGCGCCGGGATCGAATTGAACGCGAGGAACGCCTCGAGCGCGTCGGTGTCGATCTCGCCGCGCGGTAGCGCGCGCAGCTCCGATGCGAAGCGCAGCTCGCCGCCGACGTGCCGGTAGTAGAGCGGCTTGATCCCGTAGCGGTCGCGCGCGAGCACGAGGCGGCGGCGCGAGGCGTCCCAGATCGCGACGGCGAACATCCCGCGCAGCCGCTCGGCGAAGTTGACGCCGAGCTCCTCGTAGAGATGCACGTGTACCTCGGTGTCGGAGTGCGTGTGGAAGCGGTGCCCCGCGCGCGTGAGCTCCTCCCGCAGCTCGGGGTAGTTGTAGATCTCGCCGTTCTGCACGACGACGACGCTGCCGTTCTCGTTCGCGATCGGCTGGTCGCCGCCGGCGAGGTCGATGATGGAGAGGCGCCGGGCGCCGAGCGCGACCTCGCGATCGACGTGCTCGCCGCCGCTGTCGGGGCCGCGGTGGACGAGCTGGGCGCTCATCGCGCGCAGCGCAGCGACGTCGGCGTGCCCGGTCGCGCTCGCGATGCCGCAGATCCCGCACATGCCGAGAGCTTAGGCGCGGGAGCGGAAAATCCCGGCGAGCGACTGCTTCAGCACGCGCCAGCCGGTCGCGACGACGGTACGGAGGTAGAGCCGCACGGAACGGTCCGCGACCCACTCGAGGTCATGCGAGAGCTTCTCCGCCATCGACGTCTCGTAGCCGCGCCGCACCTGCGCGAAGCCGGTCAGGCCGGGGCGGACTACGAGCCGCTGCCAGTACGCGGGCAGCTCGTGCGCGAGCTCCTCGAAGAAGACGGGGCGGATCGGCCTCGGCCCGACGAAGCTCATGTCGCCGCGGAGGACGTTGATGAACTGCGGAAGCTCGTCGAGCTGCGTCGCCTTCAACCACGGCCCGAGCGGCGTGAACTCCGCCGTCGTCGCCGCGACGAGATCCTCTCCGAGATGCGTGCCGAGCCGTCGCTCCGCGCCGCGCCGCAGCGTCCGGAACTTGTACATCGTGAACACGTGCCCGCCGCGCCCGACGCGCTCCCCGCGGTAGAGCACGGGTCGCCCACTCGTGGCGAGGACGAGCAGCGCGATCAGCAGCGCGAGCGGGAGGGTAACGACGAGGAAGAACGCCGCGAACGCGACGTCGAGCGCGCGAAGAGCCGTGTCACGCGGGCGAGCCGGCGTCTCGAGAGCGAGCTGCCGGTATCCGCGGATGAGCGTGTCTTCGAGCCCCGTCGTCTCCGGCACCTGTCGATCGTAAAGGCTCCGGTTGTCGGGGTACGTTCTCCGTAATGACGGAGCCGGTCGAGCCCCCCGCGATTGTGATGAGCCCGAAGACCGTTGCGGCGCTTCGCGCCCGGGGCGGGAGCCTCTACGTCTGGGCGGACAAGGCCGGAATGCTCCACGCGCGCGCGACGCCCCCACCTGAGGCGATCAGCTACGAAACCGTCTTCAGCCACGACTGCACGATCCACATAGATGTCGAGCTCGCGTTCGCGGTTCGGTGGAGGATCACGTGGAAGCGCCTGCCGTGGCCGCATTTCGACGCAGTACTGAACGCCGACACCACAGGAGGCATCCTCGACGGCCTCCTAGGCGGATCGCCGCTATAAGCTCCCGGGGGACTATTGACTTGGCAAACCCACGTGTGCTAAGCTGGGTTTGTGAGCGAAAGAGTTCTCAAGCTGCAAGACCCGATCTTCTCCGACCCCGACGCGGCCAGGGAGTACCTCGAACAGCTTCGGTGGCCTGACGGGAAGCCCGTATGCCCGCATTGCGGACAGAGCGAGCGCGCGGCCTATCCGATCAAGGGCAAGTCCGCTCGGCCCGGTCTCTGGAAGTGCGCGGCGTGCCGCAAGCAGTTCACGGTGACCGTGGGGACGATCTTCCAGGGTTCCCACATCAAGCTGAACGTCTGGTTACTCGCTTTCCACCTCCTCTGTTCTTCCAAGAAGGGATTCAGCGCCCTACAACTCTCCCGCAACCTCGACGTCTCCCTCAAGACCGCCTGGCACATGGCGCATCGCATCCGTTGGGCGATGGCTGAGCCGTCCTTCACTCAGCTAACGGGAACTGTTGAGGCCGACGAGACCTACGTCGGCGGGAAGGTGCGCCGCCCGAACAAGAAGCAGTTCGCGCCGCTCAACCCGAACGTGCCAGACGTGCGAAAGCGCAAGACGGGACGCGGTACGGACAAGACCCCGGTAATGCTCCTAGTCGAGCGCGGCGGACAAGCTCGCGCCTTCCGCGTCGCAAACGTGACCGCTGAGACCCTCGGCGGCGCGATCCGCGTCCACGTCGACCGCTCTGCGCACCTGCGGACTGACTCCTTCAAGAGCTACATCAAGGTCGGGTGCGAGTACGCGAGCCATGAGACCGTCGATCACAACTACGAGTACGTGCGCGGCGACGCGCACACGAACACGGCAGAGAACTACTTCTCCATCCTCAAGCGCGGAATCAACGGGGTCTATCACCACGTCTCCCCCGAGCACCTTCCGCGCTACCTCGCGGAGTTCGATTTCAGGTACAACGCCCGACATCTCACGGATACTGAGAGGACCAACCTCGCGCTAAGCCAGGCGGAAGGGAAGCGTCTGATGTACCGGGACTCAAGGTGAGGCGGCGGCAGTGAGCCGCATCCGTCTCAAAATCGACGGCAAGCCGGGCGAGATTGAGCTTGCGAGCTTCGTCGGCATTCTGACCAAAGCAAACCAGATCCTCAGCGGTCTGGATTCTGCGATCTCTGAAAGACCCCGCGGGGCGCTCAAGTGGTATGTCACTGGCCTGTCCATCGGAAGTGCCGTTGCGGAGATCACCTCCAAGCCGACGACGACGGAGGTCGACACTGAGCGGCTGGCCGAGATGGTCGGGGAGAACTTCGTTGGCGGTCTAGACGTGATTGAGAACGACGCTGAGCTTCCTCCGTATTTCAGCGAACAGGATCTCGGACGGGTCAAGAGCATCGCGAGCCATCTCAAGCGGACGGCTTCTGCCGGTCTAGACGTCGCGCATCTGAACGGCGGCGACGAGCCGAAGAGGGAGACCACGATCCGGCAGGACGCAGCGCAGAAGGTCGTCCAAATCCTTCGTCCGACGTTCATGGGGATCGGCTCTGTCGCCGGCCAACTGGAGATGATCTCTGTTCACCGCACGGCCACGTTCAACGTCTACGACGTTGTTACTCACAAGGCCGTCAGCTGCCGGTTCGACGTCGCCCACCTTGAGGCGATCAAGGAGGCACTTGGTAAGCGTGTAGTCGTCGCCGGGATCATTCATCGAAACGCCAAAGGCGAACCCGTCCGGGTCGATAAGCCAGATCTCCGCGTGCTACCGGACGATTCCGAACTACCGACGTTCGCCGAGCTGATTGCTCAAGTGCCAGACCTGACGGGGTCTCTTTCCGTTGAGGAGCACGTCCAGAGGGTTCGGAATGGCTAGCCAATACACGAAGCCATACCTGGACGCGTGTGTCTATATCTGGCCTCTTGCCGGACCTCACTCGGATGACCCTCAAGCCCCTGAGAAGCGCCGGATCTCGCGAGAGGTCATTGAGCTAGCTGAGAAGGGGAGCTTCCAGGTCTACGCTTCCACGCTCATCGAGACAGAGGTGGTGAGGGCTCCTGGCCAACCCCCACTGAGCGCGGTGCAGGAACAGGCGATCAGCGGGTTCTTCGAGCGGAACTTCTTCGTCTGGCTTGAGGTCGATCGGCTGATCGCGCAGAAGGCGCGACAACTCGTCCGTGACCACGGGTGGAAGGGGCCTGACGCGATACACGTTGCGACGGCGCTCCGCGCTGAGTGCGACCAACTCCTAACGTGGGACGGAAAGCTGCGGAAGAACCAGCCCTCCTACACCGTGGAGGGCCTGGAAATCTGTCTGCCACACACGACCGGCTGGCAGACGAGTTACCTGGAACCGCCAGGGCTATGACCGAGAAGAAGAAGTCCAGCGGCCCGGCACCGGAGATTCTGAAGATCCCTCTGGCGTTTCAGGACGCCGTCCGTGCGGGGCTACAGACCGGCACTCCGCCGCCCGACGATGAGCTTCCCAAGAAGAAGCACCCGCCTCCCAAGCCCAAGCGCTAGATAAGCTCTGCTTATGCAGGGAGGTCTGGTCTAGCTCGGGCTTGGGCGCTTGGTGGGTTTGCCAAGTGCATAGTCCCGAGCTCCCGTTATGGACACGAAGCAGCTCGCGGCGTTTTGTGCGGTCGTCGAGCGTCGGAGCTTTTCCCAGGCAGCTGACCAGCTCGGAGTCACGCAGCCGGCGGTGAGCCTTCAGATTCGTTCGCTCGAGCAGCGGCTCGGGCAGCAGTTGCTCGACCGCTCCGGCCGGCGGGTCGAGCCGACCGAGGCCGGGATGCGGCTCTATCGCGGCGCGCAGCGGTTGCTCGCGTTCGAGGAGCAGATGCTGCAGGAGCTCGGGGAGGACTCCGAGGGCGAGCTCACCGGCCGGCTCGAGATCGGCGCCTCGACCGGGCCCGGCGGGAACGTCCTGCCGGTCGTGCTCGCCGAGTTCCAGCAGCTCAACCCGCAAGTGCACGTTGCGCTCTCGGTCTCCGACTCGCACACGATCGTCGAGCAGGTGGCGCGGCGGGAGCTCGAGCTCGGGGTCGTCGGCATCG
>JAWVDC010000063.1:0-10743 GCA_033857715.1 Gaiellaceae bacterium
CTGGCTCTTCTCGACGAGCGGCGGCACCGATGTCTGCTCGGCATTCGTCGGCGGCGTGCCGACACTGCCGGTGTACGAAGGCGAGCTCCAGGCGCGCGCGCTCGGCGCGAAGGTCGAGTCGTTCGACGAAGCCGGCAACTCGCTCGTCGGCCAGGTCGGCGAGCTCGTGCTCACCGAACCGCTGCCGTCGATGCCGATCTGCTTCTGGGGCGACACGGACGGCTCGCGCTACCACGAGAGCTACTTCTCCACGTTCCCCGGCGTCTGGCGGCACGGGGACTGGATAGAGATCACCGAGCGCGGCACCGCGATCATCACCGGTCGCTCCGACGCGACGATCAACCGCGGCGGCGTGCGGATGGGAACGAGCGAGCTCTATCGCAGCGTGCTCGCGCTCGACGCGATCGTCGACGCGCTTGTGGTGGACGTGCCCGAAGGAGACGGCAGCCGCATGTCCCTCTTCGTCGTGCTTCGCGACGGAGCCGCGCTCGACGACGCGCTCCTCGGGGAGATCAAGCGCAGGATCCGGGAGGACTGCTCCCCGCGCCACGTCCCCGACGAGATAGTCGCGACGCCGGCGATTCCGCGCACGCTCTCGGGGAAGATCCTCGAGGTACCGGTCAAGAGGCTATTACAAGGTGCAGCGCCGACTGAGGTCGCAAGCAGGGACTCCCTCGCGAATCCTGAGGCACTCGACTGGTTTGCGCGGTTCGCGAGTACCTAACTTCTCACTAACTTCTCCGTCCGGGCCGCGTCACAAGCTGTAGGGGCACGATGATGGATATCTCAAGTACAGACTGCGCGCTGGCGCGGGAGTTGGTCTCGGCCGACCTCGATGGCGAGCTGAATGAGCTCGACCTCCACCGCCTAGATGCCCATTTCCGCGTCTGCGCGGAGTGCTTGGTGTGGGCGGAGCAGGTCAAGGCCGCGACGATGCAACTGCGTGAAGCACCGCTCGAAGCGCCTTCGGCTCTCGTGTTCGAGCCGGTCCAGCGCCGTCGCTCGTGGCGCTCGGGCCCGGCACTTGCGGCTGCGCCCGCAGCTGGGCTCCTCGCCGCCGTCGTCGTCGCTCTCGGCGGCGCTCACGGTTCGCTCGGCGGCCAGGCGACAACCGGCACGCGCCCGATTCCCGCGGATCGGCCGATCGTCCACAACGGGCCGGCGATCAATGCGTGGATCCCGCTCGGGAAGCACTGGGCGCTCCACGCGATCTGATCTTGGTCGCTAGCTTTTTCTCGCGTCGCTAACTAAACTGCCCGACTGATCGTCTCAAGCTAGTGACGGACGCTCTCTTCGAGCGCCGGAGCCGAGTTCGCGCCGCCGTCCATGGGCTCCCGGCGCAGACCAAACGGAGGGAACAATGCACAAGAAGTTTTGGTTCCTCGTAGCTGCGGCCGTTGCGGTGTTTGCGCTGACGGGTACTGCTGCTGCGACTGGCGGGCGTCACATGACGCTCGCTCAGAAGAACTGGGCGAACATCAAGTGGTCGCCCCAGACTCGCGCTCAGTCGGGCACGCTGAACTTCGGCATGGAGCAGGGTTGTGCCGGCTTCAACGGCCTCGACATCGAGGAGACGGCGTTCTGGTGTGTCGTCGCCGGCGAGGTCCCGGTCGTTCGCGGCAACTACATCGTGGGCGACGACCTCGTCTACCACAATGACCTCATCACGTCGGCCACTTCGACCACGGCGAACCTGACCATCAACATCAAGGATGGCGCGCAGTGGGCAATCGAGGGTGGCGACACGCACGAGGTCACCGCTGCGGACTACGCGTTCACGTACAACGTGATCATGGACCCGCGGAACCCGGTGGCTTCGACGACCGGCTACTCGAACTTCAAGGAAGGCGGCGCGGGTTCGACGTTCACCATCAACAACCCGAAGCAGATCGTCTTCCATTGGAAGTCCGGTCAGGCGTTCGCGGACTGGAAGGACCTCTTCGGGTTCATCCTCCCGCAGTTCGCTCTGCCGTCGGCCGATGACCTCGGCGCTTCCGCCGGCAAGGCGTTCGACGAGATGTGGCGCAACTGCGTCTGCCTCGAGTCGCTCGACAGCAATGGCGACATCGTCGACCATCTCGGCCAGCAGGTCAGCGATGGCCCGTTCTTCCTCGACAGCTGGGATCCGGGCACGGGTGCGATCGACACCCCGAACAACCGCTGGTACGGACCGGACGCGAACCTCTCGCAGGTCAACTTCGTCCGCACCACGCCGGGCTCCACCGAGGCCAGCGGCCTCACGGGCGGCACGCTCGACGCGGCCTTCCCGGCACCGGCTGCCGCGTACGTCGGAATTCGCAGCAACGCGAACTTCCACTACGACTCGGCGAAGGGCTACGTTCAGGAGCACGCCGACTTCAACCAGGCGAACCCGCTCATGGCGCACAACTGGTTCCGCCAGGCTGTCGCTCTGGGCATCAACCGCCCGGCGCTGATCAAGGCGACGTACTACGACACGAACATCGTTGCCGCCGGCTCGATGTCGCAGCTCAACAGCCCGGAGTACGTGCTCGGCAAGTACTCCAAGGCTCCGTACGACTACTACAAGACGTGGAACTTCGACCGGACGCACGCGCTCACGATCATGAAGAACCACTGCACGGGCGGTCCGGCATCCCCGTCGAACACCAACTCGAAGATCTGGCAGTGCCCGGATGGTCCGGCGCACATTGAGTTCTGGACGACGAGCGCTCCTGTTCGCGCCCAGAGCGCCTCGATCTACCAGGCACAGCTCAAGACGATCGGTATCGATCTGAACCCGAACGTCACGAGCGCCACCAACCTGTTCGGCAACATCCTGCCGAACGCGCAGACCAACAGCTGCATCAGTGGTGGCGTGGCCCAGCCGTGCGGTGCTGACACGTACGACATGGCCGAGTACGCGTGGGTCGGTGGAGTCGATCCGTCTGGCTTCAACGCGATCTACGAGTGCTGGGACACCAACGGCAAGGGTGGCCAGAACTACAAGAACTACTGCAAGCCGAAGATCGACCTGAACCAGGCTGCAGGCGACAAGGACCTCTCCGCCACGCGGTACAACCACTACCTCACCGTGTCGAAGATCGTCTCGAGCAACGCGCTCATCTACCCGCTCTACGCTCGCCCGAACATCCTCATCTACCGCAGCTCGGTCGGTGGGATGGCTCACAGCAACAACCCGACCTCCACCGGTCCCTCGTGGAACATGGAGGATTGGATCAACTAAGGAGCTGCTAGTAGGCTTCAGTTGAAAGCACGAACTGGCCCGCGCCCCCTCCGGGGGGCGCGGGCCCCTTTCTAAAGCAGGGGCCCAGCGCTTTCAGATGAGGAAACAACTTCTGTGATCACCTACATCATTCGTCGCGTCCTTTACAGCATCCCGGTGCTGTTCGTGTCGACCTACCTCAGCTTCATCTTCGTCTCGTCCGCGGGGGACCCCCTGGCGAACTTGCGGCAGAACCCGAAGGTGTCGCAGAACACGCTCAACCTCGAGATCCACAAGAACCATCTCGACCAGAACATCTTCCTGCGGTACTTCACGTGGATCTGGGACGTCATCCAGCACGGCTTCGGACGGTCGCTGCTCAACTCCCTTGAGCTTTGGCCCCAGATCACTCGAACGTTCGGTCACACGGCCGAAGTCGTGATCCTCGCGGAGGTCATCGCGATCATCATCGGCTGCGCCGTCGGGATGTACTCCGCGATTCGGCAGTACTCCTTCTTCGACTACTCGTTCACGACGCTGAGCTTCCTCGGCTTCGCAATGCCGACGTTCTTCCTCGCGCTCATCCTTCAGACGCTCTTCGTCGACCAGTACAACGGCTCGTTCCACATCCTGGCGGGCAAGCGGATCTTCTACACCTTTGGGATCAACAACCCCGGCGCGAGCGACTCGTGGTTCACCTGGGACCGCCTGCAACACATCGGGCTGCCGGTGATGACGCTCGCCACGATCAGCTTCGCCCTATACAGCCGCTACATGCGAGCCTCGATGCTCGACGTGATCAACAGCGACTACGTGCGAACGGCCCGCGCCAAGGGCGTTCCGGAATGGAAGGTGATCATCCGGCACGTCGTCCCGAACGCGCTCATTCCCGTCGTTACCGTCACTGCGCTCAACCTCGGCGGCATCCTCGGCGGCGCGATCGTCACGGAGACGGTCTTCACGCTCGACGGATTCGGCTCCTGGTTCGTGGAAGCGCTGACGAACGGCGACATGTACGCGGTGATGTCGTACCTCGTCATCACGGCGGGGATCATCATCCTGTTCAACCTGATCGCAGACATCCTCTACGGGGTCCTCGACCCGCGGATTCGCTATGAGTGAGTCCACCGTCGAGCAGCCCGGCGTCGGGCCGGCACCAACCGGTCCGACCGCCGAGGCGAGCGCCGCAGAGGGTCTCGAGCTTGCGGTCCGCAGCCAGTGGTCGTATGCGCGGAGCCGTTTCTTCCGCCATCGCCTCGCGCTGATGGGGCTCTTCGGCCTCGCGGTCATCTTCCTCTCCGGGGCCTTCGCGCACTGGGTCGCGCCGTTCCCGTATGACGGCGTCGGCTTCACGACCATCCTCAAGCCGCCGTCCTGGACGCATCTGTTCGGCACGGACGAGCTCGGGCGCGATGAGCTCAGCCGCATCATCTACGGCATCAGGACGTCCACCGAGGTCGGTGTCTTCGTTGCTCTGGCCTCGACGGTCATCGGCGTCATCCTCGGTGCGATCGCCGGTTACTACGGCAGTTGGATCGACAACCTCCTGATGCGCCTGACCGATCTGTTCCTCACGCTTCCGTTCCTCGCGATCCTGCTCACCGCCGCCAAGCTTCTCGGCACGGCGAACCAGTGGCAGATCGTGGCCCTCTTCACCTTCTTCTTCTGGACGGGCATCGCACGCATCGTGCGCGGGGTGTTCCTGTCGCTCCGTGAGAAGGAGTACGTCGAGGCTGCGAAGGCTTCGGGAGCGAGCGACAGCCGGATCATGTTCCGGCACATCCTTCCCAACACGCTCGGCCCAATCGTCGTCAACGCCACGCTCGCGATCGGCACCGCGATCCTCACCGAGTCGGCACTCTCGTTCCTCGGCTTCGGTCTGAAGCCGCCGACCGCGTCGCTCGGGTTGCTCATCGCGAACGGGGAGAACTTCCCGTTCTCCTGGTGGCTGACGATCACGCCGGGCCTCGTGATCATCCTCGTCGTCCTCTGTGTGAACCTCGTAGGTGACGGCCTCCGCGACGCGCTCGATCCGACCCAAAGGAGGATGCGTGCCTGAGCCGCTCCTATCGATCAACGACCTCGTCGTGGAGTTCAAGACCGAGGACGGCATCGTCCACGCGGTCGACGGCGTGTCGTACGACCTCTTCCCGGGCGAGATCCTCGGGATCGTCGGCGAGTCCGGCTCCGGCAAGAGCGTCAGCACGATGGCGCTGCTCGGGCTGATCCCGCAACCGCCTGGGCGGATCGCGAGAGGCACCGCGATGTTCCAGGGCCAGGACCTTCTCCAGCTCAAGAAGAGGGACCTCATGAAGGTTCGCGGTAAGGAAGTCGCGATGATCTTCCAGGATCCGATGACCGCGCTCAATCCGGTTCTCACGATCGGTCATCAGCTCGGCGAGGCGATCAAGACGCACTTCCCGCAGGTGAGAGAGAAGGAGGCGAAGGAGCGCGTCACCCATCTCCTCGAGCTCGTGGGAGTCCCGAACGCCGCGACCCGATACGACCAGTACCCGCACGAGTTCTCGGGCGGCATGCGCCAGCGCGCGATGATCGCCATGTCGATCGCCAACTCGCCGTCCCTGCTGATTGCGGACGAGCCGACGACCGCGCTCGACGTGACGATCCAAGCGCAGGTGCTCGAGGTGATGAAGAAGGTCATGGCCGAGACGCATGCGGCCACGATCCTCATCACCCACGACCTCGGGATCGTCGCCGAGATGTGCGATCGCGTCATCGTCATGTACGGCGGGCGCGTCGTCGAGTCCGGTGAGGTTCACACGATCTTCCAGAACCCGCGCCACCCGTACACGATCGGGCTCATGAACAGCCTGCCGAAGGTGACGGAGGACGAGGACCGGCTCGAGCCGATTCCCGGGGCGCCACCGTCGCTCATCAATCTGCCGACAGGCTGTGCATTCCACCCGCGCTGTTTCCACTCCAAGGGGCGGGAGAAGTGCCGCACCGACATCCCCGTGCTCGCATCGGCGGGCGACGGTCACGCCGCCGCATGTCACTTCTCCGACGAGCTGGCCGGTTTCCAGTCGAAGTACTCGAAAGGAGCAGTCGCATGAGCGCCGTGGCGCCGGAAGAGTCGGTTCACCGTCGCGCTCAAGCGGGGGAGGAGATCCTCCGCGTCGAGCGGCTCGTCAAGCACTTCCCCATTCGCGCGGGAGTCTTCAAGCGCACCGTCGGCCAGATTCACGCAGTCGACGGCGTCGATCTCTCCGTGCTCGCCGGCGAGACGCTCGGTCTCGTGGGCGAGTCGGGTTGCGGCAAGACCACGCTCGCGCGGACGCTCATCAAGCTGACCGACCCCACGAGCGGGAAGATCATCTTCAACGGCCGCGACATCGCCGGTCTGAAGCGGCGGCAGATGCGCGAGGTCCGGCGCGAGATGCAGATCGTGTTCCAGGATCCGTACGCGTCGCTCAACCCGCGCATGACCGTTCGCGACATCGTCGGCGAGCCGCTCCGCATCCACGGCGAACGGGGCCCTGAGGCCCGCGCCCGGATGGACGAGCTGCTGCGGAAGGTCGGCCTCTCGCCCGAGCACGCAAACCGCTTCCCGCACGAGTTCTCCGGCGGCCAGCGCCAGCGCATCGGTATCGCTCGGGCTCTCGCGCTCAACCCGCAGGTGATCCTCCTGGACGAGCCGGTGTCGGCGCTCGACGTGTCGATTCGCGCGCAGGTCGTCAACCTGCTCGCCTCGCTCCAGCAGGACTTCGGGCTCACCTACATCTTCGTCGCCCATGATCTCTCGGTCGTGCGGCACGTCTCCGACCGTGTGGCGGTGATGTACCTCGGCAAGATCGTGGAGATCGGCAACAAGCACGAGATCTACGACCAGCCGTCGCATCCGTACACGCAGGCGCTCCTTTCGGCCGTTCCGATCGAGGAGCCCGGCCAGCGCGGCAAGCGTCAGCGGATCGTGCTCGAAGGTGACGTGCCGAGCCCGGCGAACCCGCCGTCCGGCTGCCGTTTCCGCACGCGGTGCTGGAAGGCGCAGGACATCTGCGCACAGGAAGAGCCGGCACTCGTCGATCGCGGCACCGGCCATCCGACGGCCTGCCACTTCGCCGAGATCGTCAAGCCGCTCGACATCGTCGCTTCCGCGGCGCCTGCGCCTGCCGGCTCCTAAGCGGCAGCAACTTCTCGAAAGACAAGAGCGGCGGCCCTAGGGCCGCCGCTCGAGACTGCCGCCGCAGAGGTGATTGCCGTCAGCCCCGAGCGAAAGTCACTCTGATCCTCCCCGGCCGAGGCGATTTCAGTCGTCCCCCATTCGGGGGATTTGTCGTGAGCTCGCGAGTGCTGCGAGTCCGCAGCACTTGCGCGCTAGAAAAGGCCGACGGTGCGGCCGTCGGGGCCGAGATCGATGTCGAACGCCGCGGGATGCTTCCCGAGCCCCGGCATCGTCTGCATGTCGCCGCACAGCGCGACGAGCCAGCCCGCGCCCGTGTACGCGCGGATGTCGCGCACCGGAACGGTGAATCCGGTGGGCGCGTTCTTGAGCTTCGAGTCGTGCGAGAGCGAGAGGTGCGTCTTCGCCATGCAGATCGGGAGGCTCCCGAGCCCCTGCTTCTCGTATCGCTCTGCCGCCTTCTTCGCCGCGGGGAGGAGCTCGATGCCGTCCGCGCCGTAGACCTTCGTCGCGATGGCGTTGATCTTGTCGGCGATCGGCATGTCGAGCGGATAGATGGGCTCGAAGGAGGACGGTTGGCTCGCGGCTTCCGCGACCGTCTCGGCGAGCGCAGCGGCGCCGGCTCCGCCGCGCGCGAAGCCGTAGTTGACCTCCGCCGCCCAGGCGCCGTGCTCGAGCGCGAGCCTGCGGACGGTGTCGAGCTTCTGCTCGGTGTCGTCGGGGAAGGCGTTGACCGCGACGACGGCGTTGAGGCCGAACGTCCGCGCGATGCCCAGATGGCGCTCGAGGTTCGCCATCCCCAGCTCGAGATCCCCGTCGCCGTGGTGCTCGAGCGCGCGGACGGTCGCGACGAGGACGATCGCGCTTGGCACGAGCTTGCCGGTGCGCGCGACGATGTCGAGGAACTTCTCCATGCCGAGATCCGAAGCGAAGCCGCCCTCGGTCACGACGAAGTCGGCGAGCTTAAGGCCCATGCGGGTCGCGACGAGCGAGCTGTTGCCGTGCGCGATGTTCGCGAACGGCCCGCAGTGGACGAACGCCGGGCCGCCCTCGAGCGTCTGGACGAGGTTCGGCTTGATCGCCTCCTTCAGGAGCACCGTCATCGAGCCGGCGGCGTGCAGCTGCTCGGCCGTGACCGGCTCGCCTTCGTACGTCGCGCCGACGGTGATCGCGCCGAGCCGCGCGCGCAAGTCGGCGAGGTCGCGCGACATCGCGAGGATCGCCATGACCTCGGACGCGGCGGTGATGTCGAAGCCCGTCTCGCGCGGGATCCCGTTCACCTTCCCGCCGAGCCCCGTGACGATCTGCCGGAGCGAGCGGTCGTTCATGTCGAGGCAACGCCGCCACGTGACCGTGAGCGGGTCGATGCCGAGGACGTTGCCCTGGAGAATGTGCGCGTCGAGCATCGCGGCGAGGAGGTTGTTCGCGGCGGTGATGGCGTGGAGGTCGCCGGTGAAGTGGAGGTTGAGATCCTCCATCGGCACGACCTGGGCGTGGCCGCCGCCGGCGGCGCCTCCCTTCACGCCGAAGACCGGGCCGAGCGATGCCTCGCGGAGGCAGAGGAACGCTTTCTGGTCGATCGCCGCAAAGCCCTGGGCGAGCGAGACCGCAGTCGTCGTCTTTCCCTCACCTGCGGGCGTCGGCGTGATCGCCGTGACGGCGATCAGCCTTCCGTCGGGCGCGTCCGCGAGACGGTCGAGGACGGCGTGCGAGACCTTCGCCTTGTAGCGGCCGTACGGCTCGAGCTCGTCCTCCTCGATCCCGGCCGCCTCGGCGACCTCGGTGATCGGGCGCAGCTCTGCGGCCTGCGCGATCTCGAGGCTCGACAGCTCGCTCATGCGCCCAGTTTCGCACGGACGGAATAGATTGGTGTCGTGGAATCGACCATGTGGGCGGTGCGGAAACTACGGGCTGAGCCGGGGCTCGACCTCGTCGAGGTGCCGGTTCCTTCGATCGCGGACGACGAGGTCCTTGTCCGCGTCGAGGCTGCGAGCGTGTGCGGAACCGACCTCCACATCTTCAAGTGGGATGAGTGGGCGCAGCGCCGAATCACGCCGCCGCTCACGCTCGGTCACGAGTTCTCGGGGACGGTCGTCGAGACCGGCGCGTTCGTCCGCACGGTGAAGGTCGGGGACTACGTCTCGGCCGAGAGCCATGTCACCTGCGGCGTCTGCGTCAACTGCCGCACGGGCCGCGCGCACATGTGCGAGTTCACGGAGATCCTCGGCGTCGAGCGCGACGGAGCGTTCGCCGAGTACGTCGCCATCCCGGAATCGGTCATCTGGCAGAACGACCGCGCGAAGCTCCCGCCCGAGATCGCGACGCTGCAGGAGCCGTTCGGCAACGCCGTCTTCGCGCTGAGCCACGCCGACCTCGCCGGCAAGACCGTGGCAGTTCTCGGCTGCGGGCCGGTCGGCTTGTTCAGTGTCGGGATCGCTTCCGTCTCGGGCGCAGGCCGCGTCATCGCGTCGGACACGCGCCCGTTCCGGCTCGATCTCGCGCGGAAGATGGGAGCGGACGCGACGATCGACGCCTCGGCCGCCGGCAACATCGTCGAGGCGTTCATGGCCGAGAACGGAGGCCGGCATCCCGACATCGTCTTCGAGATGTCAGGCGCGGTCGAGGCAATCGCCGACTCGTTCCGCATCGCATCGAACGGCGGGCGCGTGATCCTCTTCGGGATCCCGGCGCGGCCGGTCGAGATCGACGTCGCCGAGGCGCTCATCTTCAAGAATCTCGACGTCTCGGCCGTCAGCGGCCGGCAGGTCTGGGAGACGTGGTACCGCACGCAGTGGCTGCTCGAGACCGGCACCGTCGACCTGCGCCCGCTCATCACGGCCGAGGTCGGGCTCGACGGATTCGCGGACGCCTTCGAGCTGCTCGCGAGCGGCGACGCCTGCAAGATCATCATGCGGCCCAACACGGAAACGGCCGCGACGACGACAGCCACGGCGGAGGCAGCAGCGTGACGACGCTCGACAACGCCATTCGCTCCGAGCTCGACGGCCTCCGCGAGGCGGGGACGTACAAGCGGTTCAACGTCCTCGAGTCGCCGCAGGGGCCGCTCGTCGAGATGGCCGGCCGCGGCGACGTCATCGTCCTCTCGTCGAACAACTACCTCGGCTTGGCCGATCACCCCGACGTGATCGAGGCCGGCGTCGAGGCGCTCCACCGCTACGGCGCCGGAACCGCGTCGGTGCGGTTCATCTGCGGGACCTTCGCGCCGCACCTCGAGCTCGAGCAGGAGCTCGCGGAGCTGTCGGCGACCGAGGCCGCGCTCACGTACGTCTCCTGCTGGAACGCGAACGAGGCCGTGATCCCGTCGCTTGCGGACCCGAAGACGGTGATCATCTCCGACGAGCTCAACCACGCCTCGATCATCGATGCGGTTCGCCTCTCGAAGCCCGAGCGGAAGACG
>JAWVDC010000064.1:0-17324 GCA_033857715.1 Gaiellaceae bacterium
ACCTCCGCGAGCGACCCGACCGTCTCGACGTAGCGCGTCGCCCCGATGTGCGCAAGCGCGAGCTCGGCGAGCTCGCGCGGCGCGTCGGTGAACGCACCGATGCGCGCGCCGGTCCCCGCGAGGCGCCGCAGCGCGGAGTTCGTCTCCGCACGCGGACGGAACCACAGCGGCGCGCGGTCGGCTGCGAAGCGGTCGAGGAGCGGGCGCCAGTCGCCGAGCTCCGCGTCGAGAACCGTCGCAGCCTCCTCGCGGTCGTCGGGCACCGCGAGCTCGACGCGGGTCCTGCGCGAGGCGTCCGCGAGCCACGCATCCCACACCGGCCGCGTGTCCGCGAGCACTGCATCGAGGTCCACGGCGATCGAGATTCCACTCACGGAACCGATGCTAGGCTCCCGCCACACAAAACCGGCGAACGGTGAGGGAACTCCGGTGTGAATCCGGGACGGTCCCGCCGCTGTAAGGGGAGACGCTCTTCCGCCACGACGTCACTGGGTCGCGAGACCCGGGAAGGCGGCGGAGGAGGGAGCCCCGAGTCAGAAGACCTGTCGTTCGCCGCCACCCCGAACCCCTCGCGGAAGGAGGATTCGTGCATCGCACTGCTTTTGCATTCCTCGTGGCTCTCGCCGTGGCCTTGGTCACGCTCTCGTTCTCGGCCGCGGCTCCGGCCCGGCAGGCTCGCACGTACCACCGCATCATCTCGCTCTCGCCGACGATCACCGAAGACCTGTTCAAGATCGGCGCCGGCGACCGGGTCATCGCGGTCGACCAGGACTCGAGCTATCCCGCCAGCGCCCCGCGGACGAATCTCTCGGGCTACACGCCGAACGTCGAGTCGATCGCCGGCTATCACCCCGACCTCGTCCTCATCTCGTACAACCCGCAGGGCTTCGCCGGAAAGCTCCGCGACCTCGGCATCAAGGTCGTCATGGAGCCCGCCGCGCAGGATCTCACGCAGGCGTACAGCGAGATCTACGGGCTCGGTCAGCTCACCGGGCATCAGATCACCGCGGCCTCCGTCGTCCACTGGATGAAGCGCCGGATGACGGAGATCGTCGCGAGCGTGCCGCCGCTCCGCCGGCACCTGCGCGTGTACCACGAGCTCGACCAGACGTACTACTCGGCGACCTCGAACACGTTCATCGGCAGCATCTACAAGCGGTTCGGGTTCACGAACATCGCCGACGGCCCAGGCCAGGCCGCGCACACGCAGTACCCGCAGCTCTCGAACGAGTACATCGTCGCGGCGAACCCACAGATCATCGTCCTGGCCGACACGAAGTGCTGCGGCCAGAACGCGGCGACCGTCGCGGCGCGGCCGGGATGGGGCGGGATCAGGGCCGTCGTCCGGCACCGCGTCGTCGGTGTGAGCGATGACATCGCGTCGCGGTGGGGGCCACGCATCGTCGTGTTCGCGAAAGCCGTAGCGGCGATCGCGAAGCCGCACTAGTGGCAGTCGCGGCGAAGAGGATCGAGACCGCGCCGCGGGTCGAGGCCCGCGGCGTCAGCCTCCGCGCCGGTCTCGTTGCGGCGGCCTTCCTCCTCGTCGCGCTCGTCGTCGGCCTCGCCGTCGGGGTGACGGACATCGGGCTCGGCGCCATCTTTCGCTCGGCGCTCTCGTACGTCCCGGGCGTGCACGTCCATCAATCGCTCTCTGCCACCGACCACACGATCGTGTGGCAGCTGCGTGCGCCGCGCGTAGCGCTCGCCGCGCTCGTCGGCGGGATGCTCGCGATCGCCGGCGCGTCGTACCAGGGCGTCTTCCGCAACCCGCTCTGCGATCCCTACCTTCTCGGCGTCGCGGGAGGAGCCGGCCTCGGCGCGACGCTCGCGATCATCTACGCCTCCACCTCCGGGACGACATGGACGGTGCCGCTCGCGTCGTTCGGAGGGGCAATCGCCGCGGTCGCCGTGACGTACGCGCTGGGGCGATCGGTCGGCGCCGCGCACATGACCGGCGCACTCGTACTCGCCGGCGTGACGATGGCGACGTTCACCGCGGCCGTCCAGACGTTCATCCAGCAGCGGCATCCCGACCGGCTGCAGACCATTTACTCGTGGCTGCTCGGCGGCTTCAACCTCTCGACGTGGCACGACGTCGGGCTCTGCGCGCCATACATCGCGCTGAGCGCCGTCGTCCTTTTCCTCCATCGCCGCGTGCTCGACGTGCTGAGCGTGGGGGACGACGAAGCGGCGAGCCTCGGGATCAACGTCGCGCGCGCTCGGCTGACAATCGTCGTCGCGGCGACGCTCGGGACGGCCGCAGCAGTCTCGGTCAGCGGCTTGATCGCGTTTGTCGGGATCATCGTCCCGCACCTGATTCGCCTGCTCGTCTCGACGAGCTACCGCGCCGTGATCCCGCTCTCGTTCCTCGCGGGCGCCGGGTTCCTCGTGCTCGCCGACGTCGCCGCGCGCACGCTCTTCTCGGGGGCGGAGGAGCCGATCGGCGTGATCACGGCGTTTCTCGGCGCGCCGTTCTTCGCGGTCGTGTTGCGGACATCGCGGAGCATGCGGTGATCGAGACGCGCGATCTCTGGGTGCGGTTCGGGCCGGTGGCGGCGGTGCGGGGACTCTCCTTGCGGGCGGAATCGGGCGGCTGGACGGCGCTCATCGGCCCGAACGGAGCGGGGAAGACGTCGGCGCTGCGCGCGCTCGCCGGCTTGGTGCGGTTCGGCGGCGACGTGCGCATCGAGGAGAAGGACGCGCGCCGGCTGGGGCGCCGCGCGCTCGCGCGCCTCGTTGCCTTCGTGCCGCAGAAGCCCGAGACGCCGCTCGAGCTGACGGTCGCGGAGTACGTCCTCCTCGGCCGTACGCCGCACATCTCGTACCTCGGCGGCGAGGGGAAGAGCGACCGCGAGGCGGCGGCGCGCGCGTTGACCCGCCTCGAGCTCGAGGAGTTCGCGCCGCGGCCGCTCGGCTCGCTCAGCGGCGGAGAGCTCCAACGTGTGGTGCTCGCTCGCGCGCTCGCGCAAGAGCCGCGCATCCTGCTCCTCGACGAGCCGACGACGTCGCTCGACCTCGGCCGCCAGCAACTCGTGCTCGAGCTCGTGGACGAGCTCCGCAAGGACGGGCTCACAGTCGTGACGACGATGCACGACCTCACGCTCGCAGGCCAGTACGCCGAGCATGTCGTCCTCCTCGACCGTGGCGAGGTCGTCGCCGAGGGCACCGCGGCCGACGTCCTCTCTGTCCCGAACCTCGAGGCGCACTACGGCGCGAACGTCCGCGTGATCGAAGACGAGCACGGCGTGTTCGTCGTCCCCGTCCGGCGGTAGGGGCGGTCAACAGCAGAGCAGTACGCTGCGAGGGTGGACACGCTCGCTGCAGCGATGCGCCTGATGCGGAAGCACAACCCCTCGTTGCGAGAGGAGGGATTCGCGATGCTCGAACCGATCGCAGCGGACATCCTGCCGCAACTGATCGAGGCGTTCGACTCCGAGTCAGATCACGGGCTTCGTTGCTGGCTCCTTGAGCTGATCGGGAAAGCAAGGTCCGAGGACGCACTCCCGATCTTGTCGAGGGAGTTGCACAGTGGGGATGAGTCCATCCGCGACTGGGCGCGTCGAGGACTGGAGCAGTTGAACACCAAGGAAGCGCGAACTCTCCTTTGGCAAGACGCCGAGAATCACAGCGGCTGAATCGCACTCTCATACGTCCGGGTACGGCGTCTTCATCACCCGTGAACAGCCACATCGCCGCGTATCGTCCCAGGCGTGGAGGTGTTCATCGGCATCGCTGTGATCGTTGGCGCCGCCGCGGTTCTCGCCGTCGGGCGCGAGGTCGGTCGACGGCTCCTCCGCTGGTGGCGGCAGCGTCCTTCGGACGATCTCCACATCTACTAGCAGCCGGTAGCCGGTGCGCAGGGGCTAGACTCGGCGGCGGCGCCCGGCGCCCTTCTATGCGCGACTGACGACTTCATCCGACCCGTTCTCGTCCCACGTCGTTGGAGGTCGTTGCGCATGTCTCGGCACATGTCTCGTTTGGCCGGCTCGCTTGTTGCGTCCGGAATCACAAAGTCGTATGGATCTGAGGTCGTCCTCGCGGACGTCGACGTCGTCGTGCCGCCGCGCGCGCGGATCGGGCTCGTCGGCCCGAACGGGACCGGGAAATCGACGCTGCTCCGCCTGCTCGCAGGTCTCGAGGAGCCGGACGAGGGTCGCGTCAGCGCCTCGCCGCCGTCGCTCGCCGTCGGCTATCTCGCGCAGGAGCGCGACACCGGCACCCGCTCAGGCGGGGAGGAGACCCGCGCCGCGCTCTCGGCGGTGCTGCGCGAGGAGTACGACGTCCTCCTCCTCGACGAGCCGACGAACGACCTCGACTTCGCGGGGATCGAATGGCTCGAGCGCCAGCTTGCGTCGCAGCCGGGCTCGCTCGTCGTCGTCTCGCACGACCGCGCCTTCCTCGACCGCACGGTCACGCGCATCGTGGAGCTCGACGAGTGGACGCGCGGCGCAACCGAGTACGCCGGCGGCTGGAGCGAGTACGAGGCCGAGCGCGAGCGGCGCCGCGAGCGTCACTTCCAGCGCTGGGAGGCGTCGGTCGGCGAGCGCAAGCGCATCGAGGAGCAGCAGCGCCGCATGGCCGAGTGGGAGCGCCGCGGCTACGGGCAGGGCCGCAAGAAGAAGAAGTCCAAGGACGTGAAGCGGACGTACGCCGCGAAGCTCAAGAAGGTCGAAACGGTCGAGAAGCCGTACGAGCCGTGGGAGCTGCGCCTCGGCCTCGCGCCGACGATACGCAGCGGCGACGTTGTCCTGCGACTCGAGCGCGCCGTCGCCGAGCGGGGCGCCTTCCGGCTCGGGCCGGTCGACCTCGAGGTCGGCTGGGGCGATCGGCTAGCGATCGCGGGGAAGAACGGGAGCGGCAAGACCACGCTGCTCGACGCGCTCCTCGGCCGGCTTCCGCTCATCGCGGGCGCGCGCCGGCTTGGAGCCGGCGTCGTGCTCGGCGAGCTCGAGCAAGATCGCGCGGCGCTGTCCCGCGACCAGCCGCTCCTCGACGTCTTCCGCGACTTCGACACGGAGACGGCCCGCACACTCCTCGCGAAGTTCGGCCTTGGCGCGGCCGATGTCCTCCGCGCCGCGTCCTCGCTCTCCCCGGGCGAGCGCACGCGCGCGGGCCTCGCGCTGCTCGCCGCGCGGGGCGTCAACTGCCTCGTCCTCGACGAGCCGACGAACCATCTCGACGTGGAGGCGATCGAGGAGCTCGAGCGCGCGCTCGCGGGCTACGACGGGACGGTTCTACTCGTCACGCACGACCGCCGCTTCCTCGACGCGTTCGAGCCGACGCGGACGATCGAGCTATGAGGCCTTGAAGAGCAAAGCCACGCCGGGGAGATAAAACGCCGAGAGCGAGAACGCGTAGATGACGCCGCCGAGCGGGGTCCAGCTCGCGAGCGCCAACACGAGACCGGTGAGCGGTATGCCGATGCCGGACGCGAGCGTGACCGCGCGAATCGTCGACCCAGGCAGCTCATCGCCGAGCAGCCGCCGGTTCCGCCGCGCGTACGTCCAAAGCACGTTGAAGACCACGGCCATCAGCAGGAGCGTGACTCCATAGGCGTACACCGCGGCGCGCTCGTCGGTGTGCGTTTGCAGGGAATGCGCCACGAGCGCGGTCGGGAACGGGATGAACGCCACCACGAGTAGCAGGAGCGCCGTGACGAAGAGGAACGTCCGGTCGACCCGCTCGATGATCTCCATCACGTGGTGGTGGTTGATCCAGATGATCGCGATCGTGAGGAAGCTCGTTGCGTACGCGAGGTACGAGGGCCAGAGATCGTGGAGGAGCTGATGGCCGAGAGGTGGGGCTTTGGCGCCTCTCTTGACGGTGAGCTCGAGCACGAGCAGCGTCGCCGCGATGGCGAAGACACCGTCGCTGAACGTCTCGAGGCGGCTCGTCCTGGACGTTTCCACGCCCCGGATCCTCGCGACAGCACCGGACGATTCAGTCTGTGACGCGGTCGAACAGCGCCGCCGACGGGAGATAGAAGGCCGCGATAGCGAAGGTGAGCGCGACGCTCGCGACGGGGCTCCAGAAGGCGAGGGCGAACGTGATCCCGTATAGCGGCACGCCGGGGTCGAACGCTCGGCTGATCGCGCGCACCGCGCGGTCGGGCACGCCCTCCGCAATCAAACGCCTGCCGGTCGATGCGTACCGCCACCAGACGTTGTAGACGACGGCCATGAGCAGGAACGTCGCCGCGTAGGCGAGGACCGCCTCGCGCTCGCCGTGACCCTCCTTGATGCTCTCGGCCACGAGCCGGGTCGGAAACGGAAGAAAGCTCACGATCATCAGAAGGACGAGGTTGAGGAACATGAGCGTTCGATCGACGCGTCCCATCGTCTCAACGCAGAAGTGGTGGTTCATCCAAATGATCCCGATCGTGAGGAAGCTCGTCCCAAAGGCGAGATAGGACGGCCAGAGGTTCAGCAACTCGTTGCCGAGGTCGTGGTACGACGTGACGGAGAACTCGAGGACGAGGAGCGTCGCGGCGATCGCGAAGACGCCGTCGCTGAACGCCTCGAGCCTGCCGGTGCCGGAGCTCTCCACTACGCCACCGCCGGCGCGAGCTCGCGCCCGATGAGGCGCACTGACTCGAGATCGCGATGGAGAAGGTGCTGGAGCATGACGCGGTCGCAGCCGGCGCGCTCGTACTCGCGGAGCTGCTCGGCCACCTCGTCGACAGACCCGATGACGGCGCGTCCCCTGAATGCCTCGAGCCACTCCGCGAACGGCATCGGGCGCTGCCTGATCGCGTAGAGCTCCTGGGCGCGCTCGATGGCATCCTCGTGCGTCTCCCCGACGAGACAGCTCGTCATGACGGAAAAGCGCAGCGGGCGCGTCTTCTCCCGGATCGTCGCGGCCTCGGCGGCGGAGACAAACGGCGTGTTGTACTCGTCCGCGAAGCGGAGCGCCGGCTCGACGGTGCCGCGCTTCCCGCTGCCGCCGACGACGATCGGCGGACGCGGCTTCTGCACCGGCTTCGGCAGCCCGGGCGCGTCCTCGAGCGTGTAATGGCGGCCGCGGAAGTCGACCCGCTCCTCCGTCCAGAGGCGGTGCACGATCTCGAGCTGCTCGGCGAAGCGTTCGACGCGCTCGCTCGTCTCCGGGAAATCGAAGCCGAACGCGCGATGCTCGCGCTCCATCCAACCGGCGCCGAGGCCGAGCTCGACGCGCCCGCCCGAGACGTGATCCGCAGTCGCGACCGCGTTGGCAAGGAGCCCGGGCGCGCGGAACGTAGCGGGGGACACGAGCGTGCCGAAACGAAGCGTCGTCGTGCGCGCCGCGAGCGCGGCGATGATCGTCCATGCGTCGTGGGCGACCTTGTTGAGCTCGTCGCTCTGCGAGATGTAGTGGTCAGAGCGGAAGAGCGTCCCGATCCCGTGCTCCTCGCACGCGGCGGCGAGCGCGCACCAGTCGTCCCAGGTGACGCCTTCCTGCCCCTCGACCATGAGCACTAGGTCCACAGCCGTAGTTTCTATCTTGGAGGCCGGGGGACCAGCATCGCGTGACGAGTCTCAGGCTCACGCAGCGGCTCGCGGACCTCGCGGAGCCACTCGACCAGGCCGCCGAGCCCGTCCAGGAAGCGATTCAGTCGATCCCGCAGCCGGTGCGGGATCTCCTCGACGGGGTCTGGCTCGGAAGCCCGCTCCATCCGGCGCTCAGCGACATCCCCGTCGGTGCATGGACGGCGGCGTTCGCGCTCGATCTCGTCGGCTCGGAAGCGGCAGACGGCGCGCTCGCGGTCGGCTGTCTCGGCGCCGTCCCCGCCGCGCTGACCGGGCTCAACGACTGGAGCCACTTGAACGACGACGCGCGCCGCATCGGCGTCGTCCACGCCGTCCTCAACGGGTCGGCTCTCACCCTCAATCTCGCCTCGCTCGCCGCCCGGCGCGCAGGGCTGCGCGGTCTCGGGAAGATGCTGTCCGGCGTCGCCTTCGCCGGCTCGGTCGTCTCTGCGCATCTCGGCGGGCACCTCTCGTACGGGCTCGGCATCCGGGTCAACCGCACTGCTTTCGAGAGCCCGCGCGAGCGGTACGCGCCTGTGTGCGACGCCGACGACCTCGACGGCGGCGCCTTCGTGCGGGTTGAGCTCGAAGGCGAGGCGGTGCTCGTCACGCGGACGGAGGAGACGGACGAGGTCTGCGCGATTGCCGCGACCTGCTCCCACCTCGGGGGCCCGCTCGACGAGGGCGAGCGCGAGGGCGACTCCGTGATCTGCCCCTGGCACGGCTCCCGCTTCTCGCTTTGCAGCGGCGAGGTCGAGGGCGGTCCCGCGGTGTACCCGCAGCCGCGGTACGAGACCCGCGTCCGCGCCGGCAAGGTCGAGATCCGCGCCGCGAAGGACTGACCCAACCGGACGTGGCGTTCGAAGCCACGTCCACTGAAGCCACCGGGGGGCATCGCTATCCTCGATCGGTGGCTTCGACGACGCCGGAGACGTACCTCGGAGACCTGAATCCGGCGCAGCGCGAGGCCGTCCTCCACACGGAGGGCCCGGTTCTCGTCATCGCGGGAGCGGGCTCCGGCAAGACGCGCGTGCTGACCCGCCGCATCGCGCATCTGCTCGGCGCGGTCGGTGTCAAGCCGCCCGAGATCCTCGCGATCACGTTCACGAACAAGGCGGCGGGGGAGATGCGCGAGCGCGTCACCGACCTCGTCGGCCCGCCGGCGCGCGCCGCGTGGGTCATGACGTTCCACTCCGCGTGCGGCCGGATCCTCCGGCGCGAGGCCGAGCGGCTCGGCTATCGCTCGAACTTCACCATCTACGACTCGGGCGACCAGCTGCGGCTCGTGAAGCAATGCCTCGCCGATCTGGAGCGCGATCCGAAGCGCTTCACCCCGCGCGGGATCCACTCCCAGATCTCGAACGCGAAGAACCGCCTCGTCAGCGCGACGGAGTACGGCGAGCGCATCGCGAGCTTCTACGACCAGACCGTCGCCGAGGTGTACGACCTCTACCAGAAGCGCCTCTTCGGCTCGAACGCCGTCGACTTCGACGACATGCTCTTCCTCACGGTCGATGTCCTCGAGCGCTTCCCCGAGGCGCGGCAGAAGTGGCAGGACGCGTTCCGCTACGTCCTCGTCGACGAGTACCAGGACACGAACCACGCGCAGTACCGGCTCCTGCAGCTGCTCGCGGAGAAGCACACGAACCTCTTCGCCGTTGGGGACCCGGATCAGTGCCTCGTCGAGGGGACGCTCGTGACGATGGCTGACCGAACCCACAGGCCGATCGAACAGGTCCGCGAAGGCGACGAGGTTCTCTCCTGTTATGGCAGCGGCCGCTTCGGGCCGGCTCGCGTTCTGCGGACACACGTCTCGATCCAGGCCGAAGGAGTTGCCATCACGCTCGCCTCCGGAAGGAGGATCGTCTCAACGCCCGAGCACATGCACTTCGCCGGCTTCAAGGTCGGCCGCACCCCGCAGATGCACATGACGTACCTCATGTGGAAGCGCGGCTACGGCTTCCGGATCGGGACGTCTCGCACGTACACCAAGAGTCGCGACGGCGCGCTCGCAGGCCCTGCCGTCCGGCTCAATGGTGAGCATGCGGATGCGAGCTGGGTGCTCGGCTGCTATCCCTCGGACGCCGAGGCGCGCACCGCAGAGACCGTGCTCTCTCTCGCCTACGGCATCCCGACGATCCCGTTCGTGGCCAGGCCGAAGGCAGCGGCGAAGGGACTGGTCGGCGACCAGGCTCTGATCGACCGTGTCTTCACCGAGATCGACACGGAACGCGCGGGGTGGAGGCTCCTCGGCGCGGAGGGCCTGAGCTTCAGCCATCCCCACTTCAGCTCGGCCACGACAACGACCGGTGCGCGAGTCCGGCGGCGTCTCACCGTCGCGCTCTGCGGCGATCCTCGGGCAGCCGGACCGCAGCACCGGATCTCCCTCTTTGGATACGACGAGGAGGGGAGAGAGACCCTCGAGCGCCTCGGCCTGCGCTGGAAGCCGGCGTACAAGGGATCCAGCGGCTGGCGCTACGAGTCCTCCTACGCGGACATCGGAAAGCTCGACGAGGTCGTACGGCTCCTCCGCGACGAGCTGAAGTGCTCGGTTCGATACACAGCACGGCTTGCGGGCCAGGAGGGCAGCCGGGGCAAGGAGCGGAACTCGCTTCCCTTCATGCCGGCGAGCGCTGTGCGTCCCGGCATGGTCATGGTCGACGAGAACGGCGAGTTCGACCTCGTCATGAGCGTGGAACCCGTCGAGCTCGACAGGCCGGTCTATGACCTCGACGTCGAGCGAACCCATAACTTCGTCGCGGAAGGGATCGTCACCCACAACTCGATCTACGCGTTCCGCGGCGCCGACATCCGCAACGTGCTCGAGTTCGAGCGCGACTTCCCCGGCGCGCACACGATCGCGCTCGAGCAGAACTACCGCTCGACGCAGAACATTCTCGACGCTGCGAACGGCGTCATCCAGAACAACCGCGATCGCAAGGAGAAGAACCTCTGGTCGGAGCTCGGGGAGGGCGATCCCGTGCGCGTCGTCGAGGTCGAGGACGAGCACGCCGAGGCGCGCTATGTCGCGGCCGAGATCGCATCGCTCGTCGAGCAGGGCTACTCCGGCAGCGAGGTCGCCGTCTTCTACCGGATGAACGCGCAGAGCCGCGTACTCGAGGACATCCTCGTGCGGCAGGGAGTCGCGTACCAGGTGATCGGCGGGCCGCGGTTCTACGAGCGTGCCGAGGTTAAGGATCTCGTCGCGTACCTCCAAGTGCTCGACAACCCATACGACGCGGTCTCGCTCCTGCGCATTGCGAACCGCCCGCGCCGCGGGATCGGCGACACGACCCTCGCGCGTCTGCAGACATGGGCCGACCAGCGCGAGATCTCGCTGTGGGAGGCGACCGCGGAAGCCGCGAACGCCGGCGTCGGCGCAGCGCCGCAGAAGGCGCTCAAGGCCTTCCGCGCAACGATCGAGTCGCTCATGAGCGCGGCGCAGGAGTACGAGGTCCCCGAGCTGATCGAGGAGGTGCTCGCGCGCAGCGGGTACATCGAGTCGCTCGAGGCCGAGCGCACGATTGAGGCGCAGGGCCGCATGGAGAACCTCCAGGAACTCGTCTCCGTCGCCCGCGAGTGGCGCGAGCAGACCGAAGGGGACACGACGCTCTCGGGCTTCCTCCAGGAGATCTCGCTCTACTCCGACCAGGACGCGATCCGCGGCGACGGCTCGCTCGTCACTCTCATGACCCTCCACAACGCGAAGGGCCTCGAGTTCCGCGCCGTGTACATGATCGGGATGGAGGAGGGGATCTTCCCGCACTCGCGCGCGATCGAGGAGCAGGGCATCGAGGAGGAGCGGCGGCTCGCATACGTCGGCATGACGCGTGCGCGCGAGCGCCTCACGCTGCTGCACGCGAGCTCGCGGATGCTCTTCGGCGGACGCAACCACAACCTCCCGTCGCGCTTCCTCGACGAGGTTCCCGACCAGCACGTCGAGCGCGAGCGGCTGCGCCCGAGCTCGTGGTCGGGGTACGGCTCGCCGCGGCTCAGCCGCGAGACGGTCCCGAAGGAGAACGTCCCGAGCCTCATGACCGGCGATTCGGTCCGCCACTCGACCCTCGGAGAAGGCGTCGTCGTGCACATCGAGGCGGGCGGCCTCGTCACCGTCCGCTTCGCCGACGACGGCAGCGAGCGGAAGCTGATGCTCGACTACGCGCCCCTCGAAAAGTTGTAGCGTCGCGGCGTGTTCGAAGTCCGCCCCTGCAGCGATCGCGACGAGCTCGCCAAGGCCTTCTACGGCATCGGCCAGTACTTCGGCCGCTTCCCGACGGACGACATGCTCGACCGCTGGACGCAGCTCATCGAGCTCGAGCGGATGCACGCGGCCTTCGAAGACGGCGAGATCATCGGCGGCGCGGGCTCATACACGTACGACTTCTCGGTCCCCGGCGGCTCGCTTGCCTGTGGGGGCGTCACGGTCGTCGGGGTCTACCCGACGCACCGCCGCCGCGGCGTGCTCCGCTCGATGATGGATGCGCAGCTGCGCGACATCCACGAGCGCGGCGAGCCGATCGCTGCGCTGTGGGCGAGCGAGGAGACGATCTACGGGCGCTTCGGCTACGGCCTCGCGGCGTGGTGCGGTGAGATCAAACTGCCGCGCGAGTGGTCGACATTCTCCAAGCCGCTCGAGCGTCGCGGCCAGGTCCGCTTCGTGACGCCGGAGGAGGCGAAGGACCTCTTCCCGCCGGTCTGGGAGGAGCTGCGCAAGCAGCGTCCCGGAGTCTTCGCGCGCACGCCGGCGTGGTGGGAGCACCGGAACCTCCGCTTGCCGCCCGAGCAGGAGTCGAACCCGAAGCGGTTCGTCGTGCTCGAGGAGGACGGCGCAGTCGTCGGTTACGCGATCTATCGCACCCATCTCGAGTTCGAGGGCTTCGTCTCGAAGGGGCGCACCGAGGTGATCGAGGCCATCGCGACGACCGATCAGGCGACCGCCGAGCTGTGGCGCTATCTGCTCGACATCGACTGGTCGGCGACGATCACCGCCTCGCTTCTTCCGCTCGACCACCCGCTCTTCCTCCTCCTCGCGAACCCCCGGCGCCTCGCATTCACCACCGGCGACTCCCTCTGGGTGCGCCTCGTCGACGTCGGCGCGGCTCTTTCGGGGCGCAAGTACGCCGGCGACGGGCGCATCGTCTTCGATGTGCGCGACGCCGTGTGCCCGTGGAACGAGGGGCGCTGGGGGCTCGAGGACGGCCGCGCCGAGCGGACGGACGACGCCGCGGACATCGCGCTCGACGTCGACGCTCTCGGCTCGGCCTACCTCGGGGCCGTCTCGTTCGCCGAGCTTCACGGCGCCCTGCGCCTCGAGGAGCTCGAGCCGAGCGCGGTCGCGCGGGCGGACGCGATGTTCTCGTGGCGCCCGCTCCCGTGGTGCCCCGAGATCTTTTGACCGTCTGAGCATCCCTCATTCGAGGGGAATTTCGGGTCCTCCCACTAAAGGGTGACGCCCGGTTCCTTTCGCCGTCCTACCGTCCGCCAGTCTTCGAATGAGGAGGGGCTTGTAGGAATGCGTACTGCGTCGAAAAGAATCCAGCTCGTCGGCTTGAGCATCGCCGCCGCCGTCGGTGTCGCGGCACTGGGATCCGCAACCACGACCCAGCGCGTGGCGCAGCCGGTGCGGGCGTTCGTCGCCCCGCAGCTCGTCGCCACGGCTCAGACGCATCCGCAGCAGGCCTTCCAGGTCATCCTGCAGGGAACCGGGACGACCGGGCAGGGCTCGGTCCTCGCCGCCGTCCGCCGCGTCGTTCACGGGAAGGGCCTCGGTCTCGGCCGCCGCCTCGACACCATCGCAGGAGCGTCCGCCACCGTCACGGGCCGGCAGCTCGTCGCGCTCGCGAGTGCGAAGGGCGTTGCCGCGATCACCCTTGACCGGCCGGTGCACCTCACCGACACGACCGGCACGAGCGGCACGAGCGGCAGCACCAACCTCAGCACGAACCAGCTGTGGCCGGAGGCTGCAAGGGTCGAGCAGGGATGGTCCGCCGCGGCGAACGGCAACCTCCCGACCCCGCCCGCAATCGCGTTCGTCGACTCGGGGATCGTGGCGAGCCGCGCCGACTTCAGCAGTGGCGCGCGTGTCATCGATCGCACGACGATCGTCACGAGCGGGACCCCGAACTCGGGCGCCGACGGCTACGGCCACGGCACGTTCGTCGCGGGAATCGCCGCGGGGAGCGCCAACAACTACGCGGGTGCCGCTCCGAGCGCGCCCATCGTCTCGATCGACGTCCTGAACGACCAGGGCATGGCGCTCACGAGCGACGTGATCGCCGCGTGCGACTGGATCCTCCAGCACAAGACGGCGGACAACATCCGCGTCGCCAACTTCTCGCTCAACTCGACCCTGCCGGCGAGCGTCTTCTGGGACCCGCTCGACGCTGCGGTCGAGAAGCTCTGGTTCAGCGGAATCGTCGTCGTGGCCGCGGCCGGAAACTACGGCACCGGCTCGACGCCGAGCGGAGTCGTCAACGCGCCGGCCAATGATCCTTTCGTGATCACCGTGGGCGCCGACGACATCGGCGACAAGCCGGGCACGTGGGACGACACCGCCGCACCGTTCTCGGCCTGGGGCTACACGTACGACGGCTTCGCGAAGCCCGACATCGCAGCGCCCGGTCGTTACATGGCCGGCCCGGTGCCGGTGTCTTCGACCCTCGCCACCACGCGCTCGTCGTCGTTGGTCGCCTCCAACTACATCCAGCTCTCGGGCACGTCGTTCGCCGCACCTGTCATCTCCGGTGCCGCCGCGTACCTCCTTGCCCTGCACCCGAACTGGACGCCGGACAAGATCAAGGGAGCGCTCATGCTCTCGGCACGGCCGGAAGCGAACGCGACGCCTGGATCCGTCGGCGTCGGCCTCATCGACCTCAATGCCGCGTCGTCGGTGACGGGGCCGCCGAACCCGAACCTCGTGCTCGACACGTTCCTCGTCGCGAACCCGAGCGGCGGCACGATCCCGGTCTTCGACACCTTCGCCTGGCAGGCTGCGGCGAGGGCCAACCCGGCCTGGGATCAGGCAGCGTGGGGCTCGGCTGCGTGGGGCTCGGCTGCTTGGGGCTCGGCTGCTTGGGGCTCGGCTGCCTGGGGCTCGGCGGCCTGGGGATCCGCAGCGTGGGGGAGCGCCGCGTGGGGCTCGTCCGCTCTCGCGCAGATGCTCGCGTCGGCACAGGCCGCATGGGGATCCGCAGCTTGGGGATCGGCAGCGTACGCCGACTCCGCACCTCAGCGGTGACGACCGCCCCGGTCAAGCTGCTGTGGCACCCGTGGCGTCTCAGCCCGACGTCACTCGGTGAGCTGAGCCCGCAGGCGTGGCTGTACTGGCTCGCCGTCGTCGGGCCCGTCGCAATCGCGGCGCCGATCGCCGAGGCGCATGTCCACGGGGCCGGCTACTGGCGGCACTTCTTCATCTTGACGGCGTTCGCGTCGACCGCACAGCTGCTGTCGTTCCAGCTCAACCGCCGGCGCGTCTTCCACCCGGCGATCGTCTTCATCGTCGCCGGCGCGCTCCTGCTGCCTCCGGGGCTGCTCGTGCTCCTCATCATCGTCCACTGCATCCCGGATTGGCTGAAGCAGCGCTACCCGTGGTACATCCAGACGTTCAACATCGCGAATTACACGCTCTCGGGCGTCGCCGCGTGGGCCGTCGCGCGACCGATCGGCTTTACCGACATCGGCGCGCGTGAGGCAGCCGCGGGCGCGGCTGCGGCCGTGACGTTCGTCGTCGTGAACCGCGCGCTCCTCGTGCCCATGCTCCGCCTGGGCCGCGGGCTGACCCTTCGCGAGACGGGACTGCTCAACATCGAGGACGTGTCGCTCGAGCTCGTGCTCGCGGTAGCGGCGGTCACCCTCGCCGCCCTCTGGAACCAAAGCCTTTGGCTCGCCGCGCTCGCGCTCGCACCGCTGTTCGTCATCCACTTCACGCAGCGCGCCATCCTCCGGGTCGAGGAGGCGAACGCCGAGATCGAGCGGCGCACGACCGAGACGCTCGAGACCCTCTCGGCCACGGTCGACGCGAAGGACGAGTACACCGCCGGCCACTCGAAGCGCGTGCAGCGGATCTCGGTGACCCTGGCCGAGGAGATGGGACTCGAGGCGGGGCAGATCGACATCGTCCGTCAGGCGGCGTTGCTCCACGACATCGGCAAGATCGGAGTCGAGGATGCCGTACTCCTCAAGCGCGGCTCGCTCAACGAGGCGGAGTGGACGGTCATGCGCAGCCATCCCGAGCTCGGCGCGCGCATCATCGAGAAGGCCGGGTTCCTCAGCGAGGTCGTGCCGGGGATCCGCCACCACCACGAGCGGCCCGACGGCCGCGGCTATCCCGACGGCCTCCTCGGCGACGAGATCCCGCTTGCCGCGCGGATCATCCATGTCGCCGACGCGCTCGACGCAATGACGACCGAGCGCTTCTACCGCCAGGCTTTGAGCTTCGAGCTCGCGATGGAGGAAATCCGGCGGAGCCGTGGCAGCGACTTTTGCGACGTGTGCGTGGACGCTCTCGAGCGCGCCGTCGACGGTGGGCAGCTCAGTTGGCTCGCGCGCAGCCGCGGGGTGCTCGTATGACCGCGCACGTCGCGCCGCTCCGCCGCACGCCGGTCATCCGGCTGCCCGACCGCGCGCGCACCTACCTCTACATCTGTGCCGGCGCTGCTCTCGCGGCGACGGGTGCGAGCTTCGTGATGCCGGTCGACCACACGCGTTGGGCGGACTTCGGCGTCATCCTTGCCGCGGGTGCGGTCGCGCAGCTCTTCGCGACGCATACGACCGGCAACCAGGTCTTCCACACCGGGCTCGCGTTCACCGTCGCGGCCGCGCTGCTCCTGCCGCCCGAGCTCGTCGTGCTCGTCGCAGTCGCGCAGCACGTGCCGGAATGGGCTCGGCAGCGTTATCCGTGGTTCATCCAGACCTTCAACGCCGGGAACGTCGTGCTCTCCGGCCTCGCCGCCTGGTCAGTGCGCAACGCGCTCGAGGGGAACGGCGCGCCGGTCGCGGTCTCGATCGCCGCAGTCGTGGCCTTCGTCGTGGTCAACCACGCACTCCTCGCTCACATGCTCTGGCTCGCCCGCGGTCACGACACCGCGTCGACCGGACTGTTCTCGCTCGACGGGCTGCTCACCGACGGCGCAGTGGCTTCGGTCGGGATCGGGATCGCGTTCTCGCTCCTCCACGCGCCCGCACTCGCCCTCACCGCGATCCTGCCGCTCGTCCTCATCCAGCGCGCGGTCGCCGTTCCGACGCTGCGGCAGCAGGCGTTCACCGACCACAAGACGGGACTTCTCAATCCGCGCGGCATCGACCAGCCGGCGCGCAGCGAGTTCGCCCGCGCCCGCCGTGGGGGCGGGGCGCTGTCGGTGCTCATCTGCGACATCGACGACCTGCGGGGGATCAACAACAGCTTCGGTCACGTGCAGGGAGACGCCGCTCTCGCCGTCGTCGCGGACGCGTTCCGCGCCGTCCTCCGCCCGTACGACCTCTGCGCGCGCTTCGGCGGCGACGAGTTCCTCGTCGTTCTCCCGGAGACGACCGAGGAAGAGGCCGTCGCGGTGGCCCAGCGCATCCGGGACGCTCTCGAGTCGCACCCCGCCCAGACGCACCTCGGCACGGTGCGCGTCAGCCTGTCGATCGGCGCCGCGTCGCTGCGGGACGACGACGCGCGCATCGGCTGCCTCATCGAGCGGGCCGACGACGCGATGTACGAAGTCAAGAGCGAAGCACGCGGGTCCGGCGTCACCGTCGGCTGACGCGGCCCACACGGCTACAATCCCGCCCGGCGGGCGCTTAGCTCAGTTGGGAGAGCACCAGCTCGACAAGCTG
>JAWVDC010000065.1:0-6132 GCA_033857715.1 Gaiellaceae bacterium
AAGTCGGGCAGAAGATCGAGCTCTGCCGGGCCGATCCGCGCGACGGCCGCGACGAGCACGTCGACGCCGGGCAGCGGCTCGGCCGGAGGCCACGCCTCGAGCAGCTCGACCCCGCCGAGCTCGTCCCATGCCGGCCCGGGCAGCTTCGTCGTCGCAACGATCCTCACCGTCGGAGTATCTCCGCGAGCGGGCGCGTATTGAGCACGTCAGCGGCCGTCGCCCAGCCGCGGCGGGCCGTCGTGACCGCGAGCGACATGTTCGCGAGCCCCTGCACCGAGTGCGCGTCGGTCGAGCAGACGACCGGCACGCCCGCCTCGACCGCGAGCCGCACCTCCTCCGCCGACAGGTCGAGGCGGTCCGGGAGTCCGTTCGTCTCGAGCGCCACGCCCGTCTCGAGCGCGACCTCGATCGTCCGCTCGAGGTCGAGCGCGTTCTGCGGGCGATGGTTGAGGATCCGTCCGCGCGGATGGCTGAGACAGCGCACGGCCGGATGGCGCATCGCCTCGATCACGCGCGCGGTCAGCTCCTCGCGCGGCGCGCGCTGGCCCGCGTGGAGCGACAGCTGTACCCAGTCGAGCTCGGCGAGCACGTCGTCGGGCAGGTCGAGCGAGCCGTCGGCGCGGATGTCGCACTCCGTCCCGCGCAGCAGGCGGAACGGCGCGAGCGCCTCGTTCGCGGCGGCGATCTCCTCGGCCTGGCGCCGCAACGCGTCGGCGTCGAGGCCGGGGACGACGCGCACGTTCGGTGTGTGGTCGCAGATCGCGAGGTACTCGTAGCCGCGGTCGCGCGCCGCGGTCGCCATCTCGAGCACCGACGCCTTGCCGTCGGACCACCTCGTGTGGCAGTGGAGATCGCCGCGGATGTCGCTCAGCTCGACGAGCGCGGGCGGCTCGCCGCGAAACGGCGCGTCGCGCAGCTCGGGCGGGAGGAACGGGATCCCGAGCTTGCGGAACACGTCCTTCTCGGTCGCGGCCGCAGGGAGCGGCTCGAGTGCGGCGACGTACTCCGGGGAGCCGGTCGCCCGCAGGAGCGCCGTCCCCCACAGCTCAGGCGGGGTCTCGAGCAGCTCGACCGGGATGCCTTCAACCGTGACACCGAAGCCGCGTCGTTCGTCTCGCTCGAGCACCGACACGACCGCCGGATGCGCCACGAAACGCTCGAGGGAGCCCGGCGTCTTCGAGACGAGGACGACTTGGTGGATGAGCTCGCATCCCCGCCTCAGCTCGCCGGCCGGAAGAGCGCGCAAGGGTTCAGCGATCGCGTCGGCGAGCGCCTGCGCGCGATTGCGGGTCAGCCCGCGGCGCGCCGGCCGCGGCCCGCTCGCGAGCGCAGCGAGGATCTTCTCCTCCGTCGCGGCGCCGATCCCGGGCGCCTCGCGGAGCCGGCCCTCCGCCGCGGCGGCGCGCAGCTCGTCGGCGGTGCGGATGCCGAGCGCGCGGCCGAGCGAGACGAGACGCTGCGGGCCAATCCCGAGGTACCGGCCGAGGGCGACGAGCTCCGGCTCGACCTCGCGCTCGAGCTCCTCGAGCTCCGCGATCCGCCCCGTCTCGACGAGCTCACGCAGGCGGGCCTCGATTCCGGCGCCGATCCCGTGCAGCTCGCGCACGCGGCCGCTGCGGACGAGCTCCTCGACCGGCGCCGGGGTCGCGCGCACGAGGTCCGCCGCGCGGCGGTACGCCCGCACGCTCCAGTTCCCCGCGCCGGCGAGGTCGAGCAGCGCGGCGTACGCGTCCAAGGTCCTCGCGATGTAGGCGTTGTCCACCCGGCTAGTGTCTCCACATGGCCACTGTCGTGATCCCGTTTGCGGGAGCCGCCGGGAAAACGCGACTGCACGAGTCGGCCGAGGTGCGCCGCCTGCTCGCTGTGGCGATGTTCGAGGACGTGCTCGCTGCGTGCAGGCCCGTCGGACCGGTGCGCGTCGTTGCTCCCGACGAGGACGTGCTCGAGGACGCTCTTGACGTCGAGCTCATTCCTGACCCCGGAACCGGGCAGGGCGCCGCCGTCGCCGCAGCGCTCGAAGGCGTCGAGGGCCCGGTCACGATCGTGAACGCCGACGTCCCGTGCGTCGTGCCCGCGGACATCCGGCTCCTCGCCGGGACGGCGCCCGCGCTCGTCGCTGCGGCCGACGGCACGACGAACGCCTTGAGCCTCCCGTCGGTCGACCTCTTCGCGCCGCTCTACGGACCCGGCAGCGCCGAGCGCTTCCACGACCAGTGCGGCGCCGTGTCGATGGCGCTTCCGAATCTCGCGGACGACGTCGACACGATGGACGACCTCATCCGGCTCCAGCTTCGGGTCGGGCCGCGCACGCTCGTTGCGCTCGACCGGGTGCAACGGGGCGCCGCGTGAACGTCGTCGTCCTCTCGGGCGGCGTCGGCGGCGCGCGATTCGTCCGCGGCGTCGTGGCCGTGGCCGGCGCGACCTCGACGACCGTGATCGGCAACGTCGGAGACGACGTCGAGGTGCTCGGGCTGCACGTGTCGCCCGACCTCGACTCCATCGTCTACGCGCTTGCCGGCCTCGCCGACGAAGGCCGCGGCTGGGGACGCGCCGGCGAGACGTGGCGCGCGCTCGACACGGTGCGCGAGCTCGGCGGGGAGGGCTGGTTCGCGCTCGGTGACCTCGACCTCGGCTTGCATCTCGTGCGGACACAGGCGCTGCGCGCCGGGGAGGCGCTCTCCGCCGTTACCGCGCGGCTCGCCGAAGCGCTCGGCGTCGACACGCGCATCCTCCCCGCGACCGACGGCAGCCTGCGCACGTGGCTCGATACGCCGGCCGGCTCGTTCCCGTTCCAGGAGTGGTTCGTCGCGCGCGGGCACCGCGACGAGGTCGACGCGCTGCGCTTCGAAGGAGCCGACACGGCGCGCCCCGCGCCAGGGACGCTCGAAGCCGTCGCCGATGCCGATCTGATCCTCGTCGCGCCGAGCAACCCATACGTCTCGATCCATCCGATCCTCGCGGTGGACGCGCTGCGCGACGCGCTCGCGGCACGCCGCGTGCCCTGCGTTGCGGTGAGCCCGCTCATCGGCGGCCGCGCGGTGAAGGGCCCCGCAGACCGGATGCTCCGACGGCTCGCCGGCGGCACATCTCCTCGGCACGTCGCAGCGTGTTACCCGGCCCTGATCGACGCGCTGGTCGTCGACGAGGCCGATGCGGACGACCTCGACGGCCTCGGCGACGTCCAGCCGATCGTGACGCGAACGCTCATGAGCGACGACGACGCCCGGCGCAGGCTTGCCGAAGTCGTGCTCGGAGCGGTGCCCGCATGAAGGTCGCGATCGTCGGCGGGACGGGGGACTTCGGCCTAGCGCTCGCGGCGCGCCTCGTCGAGGCGGGCGATGAGGTCGTGCTCGGTTCCCGCGACGCGACGCGCGCGCAGGAGAAGGCCGCGGAAGTCGGAGCTGCCGGCGGCGCGAACGACGAGATCGTCCGGGACGCCGACCTCGTCGTGCTCGCGACGAACGCCTCGGCCATGCTAGAGACCGCTGCCGCCCTCGCCGAAGCGATCGGCACGTCGCCGGTCCTGAGCGTGGCGAGCGACCTCCGTTCCACCGAGCCGCGCTCCCTTGCGGAGCGCACGCAAGATCTCCTCGCCGGCCCGGTCGTCGCCGGTCTCCAGTCGCTCGCGGCCGCGAAGCTCGCGGCGGGACGGCCGGACGAGGACGCCTTCATCTGCGGCGACGACGCCGACGCGAAGGCACTCGCGCTCGACCTCGCTGCGAAGGTCGTTGCCGGCCGCGCGCTCGACGCCGGCCCGCTCACGCGCGCTCGCGTCCTCGAGGGGCTCACCGGGCTGATCGTCAGCCTCAACAAGCGCTACAAGGGCCACGCCGGGATTCGCGTCACCGGGCTCCCCGACGCGTGAGCGGGTTCACCGTCACGCCCCTCACGGGCCTGCCCGAGATCCGCGAGGGAGACGACCTCGCCGGCGCGATCGTCGAGCGGATCGACCTCGAGGACGGCGACGTCGTCGTCGTCGCGCAGAAGGCGATCTCGAAAGTCGAGGGGCGCGTCATCGCGCTCGACGACGTCGAGGCGTCGGACGAGGCGCGCGAGCTCGCCGCCGACACGGATCCGCGCCGCATCCAGGTCATCCTCGACGAGGCCGACGAGCTCGTCCGCACCCGCCCGCCGCTGCTCATCGCTCGCACGAAGCACGGCTTCGTCTGCGGCTCGGCCGGCGTCGACTCCTCGAATGCGCCCGAAGCCGGGACGCTCGTCCTTCTCCCGGTCGACCCCGACGCGTCTGCGGCCAAGCTCCGCGACGAGCTGCGCGAGCGCACCGGGAAGACCGTCGGTGTGATCGTCACGGACTCGTTCGGCCGTCCGTGGCGCGCCGGCACCACGGACGTTGCGATCGGCGCCGCGGGAGTCACGGCGCTCCTCATCCTCGACGGCGAGAAGGATCCGGCCGGCTACGAGCTCCACGCGACGCGCATCGCGCTCGCCGACCAGATCGCCGGCGCCGCGCAGCTCGTGTTCGGCAAGCTCGACCGCGTCCCGGTCGCCGTCGTCCGTGGGCTGGACATCGCCGGCGACCAAACGGCGCAGGAGCTCGTCATCCCGCCGGAAACCGACCTCTTCCGGTAGAACGCCCTCGTGGACGCCATCGAGCAGGCGAACGCGGCGCTCCGGGAGAAGGGCTACGCCGAGCGCGATCTCGCCGTGCACGCCGGCCCGTTCGGCAAGGCGCTCCTGAAGGGCAACAAGATCCTCAGCCCGCTGAGCGACGAGGCCGAGCTCGTTCTCCGCGTCGTGCGCGACCTCGTGCCGTCGGACGCAGAGCTCGGCGGCAAGGTCTTGCGCCCGGCAGAGCTGCGCGTGAAGCTGTAGCCGGTGGAAGCGTCGATCGACCGTACGCGGGCGCTCGTCGAAGCTGGGATCGCGCTCACCCAGGAGCTCTCGCTCGACGCTGTGCTGGCGAAGCTCGTGGAGACGGCCGCCGGCCTGACCGGGGCGCAGTACGCGGCGATCGGCGTGCTCGACCCCGGTGGAGCGCAGCTCGAGCGCTTCGTGACAACCGGTATCGACGACGAGACGCGCGCTGCGATCGGCGACCTTCCGCGCGGCCGCGGCATCCTCGGAGCCCTTATCCGCGATCCGCAGGCGCTGCGGTTGCACGACCTCGGCGACGACCCGCGCTCCGTCGGGTTCCCGGACAACCACCCCCCGATGCAGACCTTTCTCGGCGTCCCCGTCCGGCTGCGCGGCACGGTGTACGGCAACCTCTATCTCACCGAGAAGGCGGGCGGTGCCGACTTCGACTCGGACGACGAATCAACCGTTGAGCTCCTCGCGGCCCAGGCAGCGGTGGCGATCGAGAACGCGCGCCTGTACGAGACCGCGACGCACTGGTCGGAGCAGCTCGAGTCGCTGAACGAGGTCATGAACGTCCTCGTCACCGAGTTCGATCTCGACACCCTCCTCGAGCTCATCGCCGCGCGCCTCCGCGACCTCATCGACGCGAGGCTCGTCGCGATCTCGCTGCCGCAGGGCGAAGGCATGCGGATGGCTGCGGTCGCCGGCGAGGGGGCGGAGGAGTACGCCGGCCTCGAGCTGTCGGCGCGTTCCAAGACGATGCGCGTGCTCGGCCGGCGGCGGAGCGAACGGATCGACTCCGTCCTCGATGACCCCGAGGTCGAGCAGGACGCCGCACGCCGGCTCGGCGCGCGCAGCGCGCTCTACGTCCCGCTCATGGTGCGCGACGAGGCGATCGGCGTCGTCATCGCCCACGACAAGCAGGGTGGGGATCCGCGGTTCACGGACGAGGATCTTCGGCTCGCCGAGATCTTCGCGGCGCGCGCCGCGGTGGCCGTCGAGCTGCGCCAGCGGGTCGCGCGCGACGCTCTCAGGCGAGTAGTCAACGCGCAGGAGCTCGAGCGTCGCCGCCTCGCGCGGGAGCTGCACGACGAGACCGGGCAGGCGCTGACGTCCATCCTCCTCGGCTTGCGCGGGCTCGAGGACGTGAGGGACGAGGCGACGCTCAAGGCGGCCGTCGGCGAGGTGCGCGAGCTCGTGCGCTCGACGCTCCAGGACGTCCGCCGCCTCGCGGTGGAGCTGCGCCCGAAGGCGCTCGACGACTTCGGGCTCGTGCCGGCGCTCGAGCGGCTCGTCGAGACGTTCTCCGAGTCG
>JAWVDC010000066.1:0-12790 GCA_033857715.1 Gaiellaceae bacterium
CTGAGTGCCCGTCGCGACGCAAGTGGATTTTTCGGCCGGCTGACCTCTCTCGACGTGGCCGGTGCCGGGCACCAGACGTGGCCGCTTCGGCCTAGGCCGAAGCGGCCCAGACGTTGAGCGCTTCGACGACGTAGCGGAGTCTCCGGCCCGCTTCCGTCAGCTGGTACTCGACCCGTGGCGGGCGCGTGTCGAACACGCGACGCTCGAGCACGCCGGCGGCCTCGAGCTCCGCGAGGCGCGCCGCGAGCGTGCGCGGGGGGATCCCTTCCAGCGTCTGCTTGAACTCGTTGAAGCGCACGGCCCCCGCCTCCGCCGCCGCCCAGACGATCGCGAGCGCCCAGCGTCGCCCGAGGAGATCGACCGCACGGGCGACCTCCTCGGGCAGCGGGCCGCAGTTCCTACACCGCATGGAGTCGGTTCTGCTTCGGTTCGAGCGCGAGATCGAGCACCTCGCCGAGCGTCATAACCGGATGGAACGTCATCGCCTCGCGCACGTCCGCCGGGACGTCGTCGAGGTCGGCACGGTTCCGCTCGGGGATGATCACGTCGGTCAGCCCGGCTGCATGCGCGGCGAGCACCTTCTGCTTCAGCCCGCCGATCGGCAGCACGCGCCCCTGCAGCGTCACCTCGCCGGTCATCCCGACCGTGTGCTTCACGGGCCGGTCGGAGAGAAGTGACGCCAGCGCCGTCGCCATCGTGATCCCCGCACTCGGGCCGTCCTTCGGGATCGCGCCGGCGGGGACGTGCACGTGGAACGAGCGGTTCTCGAACGCCTTCTCGTCGACGCCGAACTCGCCGGCGTGCGAGTGGACGTACGAGAGCGCGATGCGCGCCGACTCCTTCATCACGTCGCCGAGCTGGCCCGTAAGGACGAGGTCGTTGCCGCCGTCCATTGCGGTCGCCTCGATGAAGAGGACATCGCCGCCGGTGCCTGTGACAGCGAGCCCGGTCGCGACTCCGGGGACAGCGGTGCGCTCGGCGACCTCCTGGAACACCTTCTGCCGGCCGAGCGCGTCGCGCACGACGCCGACGTCGACCGTGACCGGAGTCTCGACCTGCTTCGAAGCGATCCGGGTCGCGGTCTTGCGGAGGATCTTCCCGAGCTCGCGCTCGAGCTGGCGGACGCCTGCCTCGCGCGTGTACTCCGAGACGACCGTCTGGATCACGTCGTCGGCGACGGTGACCTCGTCCTCCTTCAGTCCGTTCCGCTCGACCTGCCGCGGCCAGAGATAGCCGCGCGCGATCGCTGTCTTCTCGTCGACCGTGTAGCCGTCGAAGCTGATGACCTCCATCCGGTCGAGGAGCGGACCGGGAATCGTGTCGGCGACATTCCCTGTGGCGATGAAAAACACGTCGGAGAGATCGAGCTCGACGTCGAGGTAGTGGTCGCGGAAGGAGTGGTTCTGCGCGGGGTCGAGCACCTCGAGCAGCGCGGCGGACGGGTCGCCGCGCCAGTCGGCGCCGACCTTGTCCACCTCGTCCAACAAAATGACCGGGTTCATCGTGCCGGCGTCGCGTAAGGCGCGAACGAGACGTCCCGGCAGCGAGCCGATGTACGTGCGCCGGTGGCCGCGGATCTCGGCCTCGTCGCGAACGCCGCCGAGGGACATCCGCACGAACTCCCGGTTGAGCGCGCGCGCGACCGACTCGCCGATCGACGTCTTGCCGGTGCCGGGCGGGCCGATGAGCGTGAGGATCGCGCCCGAGCGCTTGTCGTTCGGGATCCCGCGGTCCTGGCGGAGCTTGCGCACCGCGAGGTACTCGACGATGCGGTCCTTCACATCGTCGAGACCTGCGTGGTCCGCGTCGAGGATCTCGCGAGCGCCGGTCGGGTCCAGCGTCTCGTCGGAGCGCTTCGACCACGGCACTGCGATGAGCCAGTCGAGGTACGTGCGGATCATCGAGGCCTCGCCGCTCGCGTCGCCCATCGACTCCAGGCGCCGGAGCTCGCGCTCGGCCTGCGCCCTGACGTCGTCGGGCATTCCGGCTTCCTCGATCTTCGTCCGGTACTCGTCGACGACCGAGCCCTCGTCCTCGCCGAGCTCCTTGCGGATCGAGTTCATCTGCTGGCGGAGGAACCACTCGCGCTGCTGCTTCTGCGCGCCTTGCTCGACGTCGTCGCGGATGCGCCGGCGAACCTGCAGCTCCGCGAGCCGCTCGCGCTGGATGCCGAGGGACAGCTCGAGCCGCTCGACGACGTCGACGGTCTCGAGCAGCTCGACGCGCTGCGCAAACGTGACGTCGGGCGCGTAGGCGCACGTGTCGGCGAGCGAGCCGGCCTCGGTGATCGCGCGGAGGAACTCGCGGATGCGGTCGTCCGCCTCGCGCAGGTCGAGGATCTCCTCGACGACGGCGCGGTACTCGCGCTCGAGCTCGCGCGTCTGGACGGGCGGCGGGTTCTCGTCGGGCTTCTCCTCGACCTCGGCGCGCAGCCGGCCCATCGAGTCGGTGTGCGCGGCGCCGATGACGCCGCGATGAAGGCCTTCGAGCGAGACGGCGCGCGCGCCGCCCGGCAGGCGCACCTGGTCGCCCACCTCGGCGACCGTGCCCACGGCCGCATATTCGTTCTCGTGCCGCGGGACGAGCAGAACGCGCTCCTCGTCGCCGACATCGACCGTAAGGGTCACGTTCATGCCGGGGAATACGACGGTGTCCTCGAGCGGGACGAGCAGCAGGTCGGTCACAGCAATCTCCAATCCGTGTACTTGGTATACGGATTGTACCGACTAGGTCGAAGCCACCGCCATGATTGTCCGGGCCGCCCTGAGCTGGCCATCGAGCGGGAGGACATCCAAGCCGGGAACGTGGACGAAACCGCCTCTTTGGCCGGAACCGAGCATTCCCATGAGGACGTAGAAGATGTGGTTGCAGAGATAGCCCCCGGCGTCGCGGGAAACCCCGGCCGGGATCTCCTCGGCTCGGAGCGCTGCGACGATCGCATCGACCGGGAGGGTTGACCGCAGAGCGAGCGGACCGGTCGGATCGATCTCAGCACCGCTGCCGCCGGCGCCTTCGTTGTCGACCGCATCGGCTTCGTCGAGGTTGTGCGCAAAGCGCTCGACCGAGATGGCCCGGTCGCCGTCGGCGAGGCCGAAGCAGACGACGAGCTCCGGTTCGCGCTCGTCTATCGCGTCGCGCAGCGCGCCGCTCGCGCGGGCGAACGAGACAGGCAGCACGACGCCCTCCAGTGCCTCCGCGATCAGCGCCGACGGGTTGACCTCGTGCACGCCGAACGGCTCGAAACCCGTCACGAGCACGCCCGTCATGCGTGCCCGTCCCCCTCGATCCCGGCGACCTCGAGCGCCGCCTCGAGATGAGGGAACTCCTCGACGCGAACGACGCGGCCGTCCTCCATGCGGACGATGCCCGCCCACCGCCCGAGCAAGTACGAGCGGCGACTCTGCAGCGGGCGCTCGTCGCTCGGGTCGACCTCTACGCGCGAGAAACGCATGCTCACGACGACGCAGTTCGAGAGCCCGAACGCCCGGTCGACGGTCACGTGGTAATCCTCCGCGACACGCTCGGCGAGCACCCCGAGGACGCGATCGCGGCTGACGAGAACGGCCTCCTCCCCAACCGCGACCCACTCGACATCGGGGTCGAGCATCTCTCCGAGCGTTGTGAGATCGCCGGCGACGAACGCACGGTATCCGCGAAGAAGAAGCTCGACGCTCGCGTGACTCACGCGCTCAGGCGGGCTCGACGACGAAGCGACAAGTGGAAGCGCCGTGCCGGGCGCACGCGGTCTCCTCGACGCGAATCGCCTCTCCGTAATGGCGGGCGGTTCCCTCGATAAGACCTTCGAGAAGGCGGCAGAGCCGGCGCGGGGAGTCGTATGTGATCTCGACGCCGCCCATCGCGATCGCCGCGACCGCGAGCGCAGGAGGCCGAGCGTTCGGAATCGTCGCGCGGACGAGCTCGTGGATGCGGTCCTCGACGCCAAGGAGAAAACCGCACGTGCCCGGCGCGATCTCGTAGAAGGCGGGATAGAGCCGCGGGAACATGTGCTCGCCCGTGAAGGAACCGAATCGCCGCTCGAGCTCATCCGGCTCGATCCCGGTGGTCGCCGTCGCGCGCTCGAAGAGCCGCAAGAACTCTTCATCCGGATGCGCGTCGACCATCGAGAACGTCTTGCCCTCGAAGACCTCCGCGACTGCCTCGGCCCCGCCCATGTCCCGTAGGAAGTCGTTGAAGCTCGCGAAGATGATCCCGTGCACGATCAGGCTCGCTCGAGCGGTAGAACGAACTCGAAACACGCGCCGCACGGGTCGACGGGCGTGTACACCAGCTCGCCGCCATGCGCCCGAGCGTAGGCCTGTGCGATCGCGAGCCCGAGCCCGGAGCCGTCCGCCTGGACGGACGACCCGCGCACGAAGCGGTCGAAGAGCGCCGGGGTGAACTCGTCAGGGATCCCTGGCCCGTGGTCGGTGACGCGAAGCCGAAAGTGGCTGTCACGTTGTTCCGCAGTCACGGCGACCGGGGACTCGCCGTGGCGCAGCGCGTTCACGACGAGATTCCCCACGATCCGGTCGAGCACGATCGAATCGACATCGAGCTCGAGGTCGTGGGGGATCGAGATCTCGATCGCGCCGGCATCGCGCTCTGCGACGAGGAGGACCGTCTCCTCAACCGCCCGGCGGATCGCAATCGGCTGGGGCGAGACGGTGAGCGCCGACGCGTCGAGCCGGGAGAGGTCGAGCAGTTGTTCCGCGAGGGTTCGCAGGCGTGCCGCCTGCTGAAAGGCGGAGGAGCGGAGCTCGACGAGCTGCTCGTCCGAGAGCTCGGCGCCGCGGTGGTGGACCGTCGCGAGCATGCCGTAGACCGTCATGATCGGCGTGCGCAGCTCGTGGGCGGCGAACGCCACGAAGCGAGCGCGCGCGTCGTCGAGCCGGCGAAGCTCGTCCTCGATGAGCCCCTTCTCGAGAAGCGTGGCAGCGAGCGCGCCAACCGTCTCGAGCACGTCGACCTCGGTCGGGTCGAGCTCGAACGGAACCCCCGCGCGGTCGCCGCCCAGAAACCCGAGGCACCGGCCAGCGCTCACGAGCGGAAGCACGAATGCCGAACGCACTGCGTAGCGCTCGACGAGCTCGGCCGGGACAGCCTGTTCCGAACGCGCGTCAGCGACGAACGCGAGCTTCTGCATTCGATACGCCTCCATCAGAAGCGGGCTTTCGGCCAGCGTCACGCGCACCGACAGGGCCTCCTCGTCCCAACCGGTGAGCGCTGCGGGGACGACCGACTCCTCGTCGGGGAGGAGCCGCGCGATGCCGACGCGGTCGAAACCAAGACCGTCCCTGACTTCCTCGCAGATCCGCATGAGCATCTCGGCGAGAGCACGTTCTTCCTGGCCGGCCCGCGCAATGGCCCGAAGAACCGCAAGCGCGTTGGAGAGATCGCGCACGACCGCGGAAGTCTAGGCCGGACCGGCTGTAGCGTGCGTTGCTGTGACCAGCCCAACCGACTCGTGCACGGTCGTGATCTGCGACGACCAGACCGCCTTCCGCCAGCTCGTCGCAATCGTGCTCGGGCTCGAATCGGGGATCGAGGTCGTCGGCGAGGCCGGCAACGGTCGCGAGGCCATCGCGCTCGCGACGAGGCTACAGCCCAACGTCCTCCTGCTGGACGTCGCGATGCCGGAGATGGACGGCCTCGAGGCGCTGCCGCTCCTGCGCGAGGCCTCGCCCGAGACACGGATCGTCATGCTGACGGGCGTGACGGCGACGAGCGTACGCGAGCGCGCGGCGGCCGCCGGGGCCAGCGCCTTCATCGAGAAGGGGATCGACATCACCGACCTCGGCGACCGGATCGTCGAGATCTGCCGCGGACCACAGTCAACGGTCTAACTCCCCGCGACGGAGGTTCGGCGCGTCCTCGACAAGCTCGGCGAGGATCCGCTTCGATGACTCCAGCGCTTGGTCGAGCGAGGTGAGGGCGGACTCCCGCTCGTCGAGCTGGAGGTGCATCTTCGCCACGACGAGCGCCTGGACGACGTCGTCGTTGAGCTCGGTGGCGCGCCACGCCTGACGGCGCGCGGCCAGCCGCAGCTCGAGCTCGTCCATGACGAGGGCGGCGAGATCGTCGAGAGTCCGCATCTGATTCTCAGTCAGCGTGCGCGGCTGCTTGTCGATCACGCAGAGCGTCCCGAGGTTGTAGCCGTCCCGCGTCCGCAACGGACTGCCCGCGTAGAAGCGCAGACCGAACTCGCCCGCGACGAGCGGATTGGCCAGCGCCCGCGGATCGACCGCCGCGTCTTCGATCACCCAGCTCTGCTCGCCGAGGATCGCCGACGCGCACAGACCGGGGGCGCGATCGATCTGCTCGACGCCCTCGAGCCCATGCGCTGACTTGAACCAGATCCGGTCGTGGTCGACGAGGCTCACGATCGAGATCGGCATCTCGAGGATCTCGCTCGCGAGCCGGGTGATGCGGTCGAACGCGCCGTCGGGCGGCGTGTCGAGCACGTCGAATCGACGCAGCGCTTCCAGGCGCTCCGACTCGTTGACCGGAATCAACTCTTGGACCCCCATCACGATCCCCTTCCTCGAATTATCTCGGGCGCTACCGGATGCGACCTTACCCCCCACACTCGATCCGAACCCGGGCGCCATCGATGAGGTAGTCCGGCGCGACGGCCTGTTCACCCGTGCCTTCGTGGGTCGAGCTTGATCGCGGCGAGCGCGCTCTCGCCGAATTTCTCGACAGTGACATACCGCTCGTTCTGCTCGACGACTCGCTCCACCTCCGGTATTTCGTGACCCTGCAGGACGGCGAAGTGGGTGGGAATGCGGCGAAGGTTCTCGTACTCGGCGCGGGTCAGCTCGATTCGGTCGTGACAGGTTGTCGACGCGCACTCGCAGATGATCGATACGTGTTCGAGCCGATCGAAGCTTTCGACGAGCTGGCCGACGCGCTCGTTGACCTCGCGGAAGAGCGACTGCCGGCGACCGATCTCGCGCGCTTGTTCGTCGTCTCTCGGCGCCATCGAACCCTCCTTCTCGGTCGTAGTGCTGATCCGAGGGTTCGTCGCCTACCGCTTAGGGATAGGCCGCGCGCCCGCTTCCTGAAGGGCGTCCGCGCGGGGATGCCACGCCGGCGCCCGCGGTGAAGATACACGGAGAGGGCCGATCACGGCTACCGTGGGCGAGTACGGCTGCCCGCCGGGTCGCTCTCCGCTCCTTCCTCCTCTCGGGTACCCAGCCAACTGGGAGCGGAGTCAGCAGGTCCCTATGTCCACGGAGGTTTCCGATCGCGGACGCCAGGCGTCCTCGATCTCGAACGCGATCACACGCATGCATCGCGAGCACTACGGGCGCGGAGCGACGACAGCGAGGACGATCATCCAACGCAACTACGTCGTCTGCTTTCTCGAGGACATCTACACGCCGGTCGAGCGGACGTTGATCGAGGCCGGCCGCCTCGAGGCGGTCAGGCAGACCCGCAATCTCTTCCAGGACGCGATGGGTCCCAAGTTCATCGAGGCTGTCGAGGCAACGATGGGCCACAAGGTGATCGCGTTCATGTCCCAGGTCTGTTTCGATCCCGACATGGCCGCGGAGGTGTTCATCCTCGAGCCCGCAGGCGAAGACGGCGCAGCAGATGGCACTGTGACCTTGCCGGCGCTCGACGGGCACTGATCTCGTTCGAGCGTTTGGGGTGCCGATCCGTGCGGTAGAGACGTATCACGCGGCGCTCGGATGCAGAGGATGTGCGGGCGCCGATTGCACTCGCTGGGTGCGGGACGGTCCGTAGCGGCCGATCGCGAGCCCTCGATTCTTTCACCACGGAACCGAGGAGGCTTTCCCCGTGCCAGCATCAGGTCTAGCTCCCGTCAGCCCGCCGTCGGCGGCGAAGGCGGCTTCGCGACGGCCGCAGTTGCTCTTCTTCTATTCGGAGACGTCGGGCCGCTCCCGACGCGTCGAAGGGTTCTTGGCCCAAGTGCTGCAGCACCGCCGCAATCACGATTCGTTTCAGGTGCGCCGCATCGACGCCGACCGCAACAAGGCGCTCGCGGAGAGACTCGGCGTCGTCGCGTTGCCGAGCCTCCTCGTCGTCGAGAACAAGCGCGTTCGCGCGCACCTCAGCAGCCCTCGCGGCTGCGCGGACATCACCCGGGGCCTGGCGCCATGGCTGAGCTGAGCGCGCAAGCGAACCGCCGGCAGGTCGCAGCGCCGGCATTCCCCATCCGAGCCGAAGCGATCCCAGGGCAGCTCTCTCGATTCCGCTGTGCCGGCTGCGGCTACGGGGCCAGCCGCAAGAGCGCACCGGACCGCTGCCCGATGTGCAGCGGCAAAGCCTGGGAGCATGAGGACCGCCGTCGCACAGCGGACGTCGACTGGCCGCTCGGGCGCGAACCTGCTCTCTAACAACGCCAGACACCGGCCTCGGGGAAAGGAATGGAGCCGAGGGGGCTCGAACCCCTGACCTTCTGGCTGCCAGCCAGACGCTCTCCCAGCTGAGCTACGGCCCCGCGAGCGGCCAGTCTAGCCGCCGCCGCAGCCACCGGTATCGCCGCATCCGGCGACGAACAACACGCCGAGTATCGCGAACCCGACCAGGGCGAGGATCGCCCGCAGGCGGACGCTCCAGTGCAGCACCGACCCAATCACGCGAGGTGGCGCGAAAGGAACTCCAGCGACGGCGGCGTCTGCTGGAGGAAGAAGGAGCCGGAGTGGCAGCCCGCCGACAGCTCCACGACCTTGCCCGGCGGGAGCGCCTTCGCGAGGGCCACGACGCCCGGACGGAACGGATCGCCGTTCCCGGAGGCAACGCGCACCGGAATCCCGGCCAGCGCGCTTGCGTGGGTGACGACATCAGCAGCGGCGAAAGCCGCCGGCGACGCGTACGCGGCCGAGTTGACGCTCTGCGCCTCGTCATAGCTCGTCCACACCGCCGGGCTGATCGCGGCGACGGCCCGGACGAGATGCGGAAACTTCTCCGCGAAGAGGATCGCGCCGTAACCACCCATGGAGATGCCGAGCATGCCGATCGTGTCCGGCGCCCGGCCGAGCCCAAGCCCCTGGCAGAGCGGGATGAGCTCGTCGACCACCATCCCCATCGGGTCGTCACCGGGGTGCGGGTTCCAGTAGCCGCGGCCACCGTCGACGGTGACCATTGCCATCGGCCGGAGCGGCATGCCGTTGACCTCGAGGGCGACGGCGTTCGCCGGAGAAAGGCCGGCGACGCCGCTCGTGTGGTCGCCACCCTCGCCGTGGAGCATCACGACGAGCGGCAGCTGATCGCCCGGCTTGTGGCCTGGCGGGTACGCGATCGTGTACCCGACCTCACGGTTACGCGCGCGGGAGTAGAAGGACTTCGAGTACGACGGCCCGAGCGCGGCGAAGTCGAGCGCCGGCTGCGGAACGTCGCAGGCGCCCGTGATGATGTCCAGCGTGTGCTTCCCAGGCAGCACACCATGGTCGACGAGCTCGAAGAGCGTCGCGCCACCGGCGACGAGCGTTCCGACTCCGGTCAGCCCTACCTTGAGAAAGCGCCCGCGGGTCATTGCGTGAGCGCGGCGCGCGCGTCAGCCCGGGCGCGCCGCGCGATGAGTAGCGCGCCGGTCATCGCGGCGACCGCCACGCCATCGATCGATCCCGCGTTGAAGAGGTTCCGCGGGCCCGTTCCGCCGGACGCGATCCAGCAACACACCGCGGCAACGAAGAGGGTCATCGCCCCGCACGCGAGCCGTGCAAGGACGAGCTCGAACCGGAGAACGCGCGGCGACAGATCGAGGCGGCGGATCGTCCGGGCGCCGCCCGCGACGGCCGCGACAAGGGCGATCGGGCTGGCAGCCATCCACAGCAGCTCATCGGGCGGGAAGCCGAGCAGTGCGCCAGGATGCGCCCAGTAGGACGTCACCGAGAGGGTCCCGGCCCATGCGAGCGCGGCAACGTGCCCCGGCAATAGCTGCTGGTGCGGCCACGGATGACCGCCGGTGCCGGGCCACACTCCCGCGAAATGCCACGCGCCGAGAACCGAGATGACGGCACCGAGGAGGAAGAGCGCGAACGGCCCGGCGATATGACGGTCGAGTCGTCTCGCGATCGCCCAGAGCACGGGAACGGCGCCCACCGCAGCGAGCGCGGCGAGAACCGCGAGGAGGCAGGACATCGCGACGATTGCCGCCGAGGTCGCAGGGGCGGATGGCCGCGACCACTGCCATCCGATCGCAAGTTGTGCCCAGACCGCGGTGCCGAGAACGACGAACGCCGATCCCGCGGACACGACCACGGCGAGCCGTGCCCCGACGTGAATTCCGCCACCGAGGCCGAGTCGCGCGGCGGCTCCGCTCCGCGCGACGTCAAACGCCCGCGACCAGGAGCGAGGGCGCTCCGCGATATCCGCGAGGAGGAGCTCGGTGAACTCGGCGCCGTACCGCTCACGCCAAGCGCGTGGGTAGCAGCGGAGCAGCCATATCGCGCGCTTTTCCGCCCGGCTCACGCCGCTCCCCACTTCTCCGACAGGCGCGAAAGCCCGACGTCGACGACCCGCCGTTCGCGCGCCAGGTGCTCGCCGAGCGCAGAAGCGCCCGCTGCGGTCAACCGGTACGGCCGCCGCCGGTCGTCGCTCGGCAGCGCCTCGATGAGTCCCAGTCCCTCGAGCCGGTTCAACGCCTCGTACAACGTCCCCGGCGCGAGCCGCACGCCGGCGAAATCCTCCACGTCCTTCGTCAGCGCCCAGCCGTGCTTCGCGCCTTCGGCGAGGCTCGACAGGATGAGAGTCGCCGGACCGGCGAGTTCGCGCTTGGCCATGGCCGCGAGTCTATATCGGCGACCGGTATATCGTCAAGCGAGTTAGATCGCGGCAGCGTCGAGCGCGACGGCGGGGACGTCGCTCCACAGATCCTCGAGCTTGTAGAACGCCCGCGCCTCCGGTGTGAAGACGTGGAGGACGACGTCGAGGTAGTCGCCGACGATCCACGCGCCCTCGCGCACCCCGTCGATTCCGGCCGGGAGGAGCTTCTGCTTCTTGAGCTGCGTGTGCACCTCGTCCCAGATCGCAGCCGTCTGCCGGGGGTTGCGGCCCGTTGCGATCACGAAATAGTCGGTGAAGGAGCACTCGGGCCGCATGTCGAGGATGACGACGTCTTCCGCCAGCTTCTCCTGGGCGAGAGCGGCGATGCGGCGGGCCTGTTCGAGAGAGGTCAAGCGTTTTTCAGTGTAGCCCCGAGTTAGGGACGGTAAAGCCACCGGTCGTCGATCACCTTCGCGACGGCCGGTGGGACGGCGTCGAGCGACGACCCGGCGCGGATGGCGGTCGACGAGGCTGGATTCGGCTTGATGTCGAGGAATACGACGCGTTCCGGGTGCTCGAGCTGGGCGAGGACGGCGTCGAGTTGCTCACGGGGAAAGCCGGGCCGTGTCGCAACCGCGAGAATCGCTCGCTCGAGAACCTCGTCCGGCTCCGCCCAGGATAGGAAGCCGGCGAACTGGTCGGCGCCGACGACGAAGACGGGATCCGCGAAGCGCTCGGTGCGCAGCAGCTCGACCGTGCGGGGGTGCCGGTCAATCCGCACGTCGTCGCGCGGGAAGGCCGCATGCGCGAGCGCGAGGCGATCCTCGGGCGACGCGTGCGTCTTGCGATGCGCGGGATGCTCGCTGACGAGGATCACGAGACGGTCGACGCCGAATCGCTTGCGCGCCGCATCGGCGACAGCGACATGGCCGACATGCGGCGGATCGAACGCGCCACCGTAGAGCACCGTCATCGATCGCACCGCGAACGATGACGGTGAGCGAGCGGGACGCGCGCGACGGTTACTCCCATGCGAGCACGTCCTCTCCGAGCTCGACGTCGTCACCGGCGCGCACGCCGGCGGCTTTGAGAATTGCCTCGAGCTCGTCCTCCGGAGGCGGCTTGCCCGTGACGCGGAAGCCGCTTTCGGTGCGGAAGATGCGGTAGCGCCGCCGCTCCGAGCCGGGCTTGTACACGAGGAAGTCGACGATCTCCTCGGCGGCCTCGACGGTGTCCGGCTCCTGCTCGGGCGGGGCTAGCTCGAACAGCGCGCGACGGAGCTCGTCGAGCCCCGCGCCCGTCACCGCCGACAGGCGAAGGACGCACTCGATGCGCTCGTCCTCGATGGCGAACTCCGGCGGATCCGGGCTGAGGTCGATCTTGTTGAGCGCGACGATCTGACGGCGCTCGTCCAGGCCGGCGCCGTACGCGGCGAGCTCCGCGTCGATCGTGTGCCAGCGCTCGTCGGCGTCGCCCTCAGACGAGTCGATGACGTGGACGAGGAGCTGCGCGCGCTCGAGGTGCGCGAGGAACTCGTGGCCGAGCCCGACACCCTCGCTCGCGCCTTCGATGAGGCCCGGGACGTCCGCGACGACGAGCTGTCGTCCGTCGGACGACTCGACCGTCCCGAGCACGGGCGAGAGCGTCGTGAACGGATACTCCGCGACCTTCGGCCGGGCGTTCGAGATGCGGGTGAGGAGCGACGACTTGCCCGCGTTCGGGAGACCGACGAGCGCGGCGTCCGCGAGGAGCTTGAGACGAAGCTCGATCTCCTTTTCCTCTCCGGGCAGGCCAATCTCGGCGTAGCGCGGCGTCTGACGCGTCGGGCTCGCGAAATGCTTGTTGCCGCGGCCGCCGGTTCCCCCCGCGGCGACGACGACGCGCGCGCCCGCGCGCGCGAGGTCGGCGACGAGCTCTTCCCCGACGAAGACCTGCGTCCCGATGGGCACGGCGAGCTCGGCGTCTGCACCGCGCGCGCCGTGCGAGAGGCTCCCGCCGCCAATGCCACCGCGCTCGGCGCGGACCTTCTGGTTCGGACGAAAGCCCGAGAGATCTC
>JAWVDC010000067.1:0-15884 GCA_033857715.1 Gaiellaceae bacterium
CGCCTTCCTTGTCGAGGCCGTACGCGAGCGCCGCCGCGGTCGGCTCGTTGATGATGCGGACGACGTTGAGGCCGGCAATGCTGCCCGCCGTCTTGGTCGCCTCGCGCTGGGCGTTGTTGAAGTACGCGGGGACGGTGATGACGGCGTCGGTGACCGACTCGCCGAGGTACGCCTCCGCGTCGGCCTTGAGCTTCTGGAGGATCATCGCGCTGATCTCCGGCGGGGCGTACTGCTTCCCCTCCGCGTCGACGCGCACGTCGCCGTTCGGGCCCTTCTCGACCTCGTACGGGACGATGGTCATCTCTTCGTTGACCTCCTCGAACTTGCGCCCCATGAAGCGCTTGATCGAGAAGATCGTGTTGGTCGGATTCGTGACCTGCTGCCGCCGCGCCGGAGCGCCGACGAGCCGCTGCCCGTCCTTCGTGAACGCGACGACGGACGGCGTCGTGCGCCCGCCCTCGGCGTTCGGGATGACGGTCGGCTCGCCACCTTCCATCACGGCCATGCACGAGTTCGTCGTGCCGAGGTCGATGCCGATGGTCTTTGCCATGTGGTTGTTGCTCCTTCGCTAGTAAGAAAATCTTAGTCGCTTTATAGCAGATACACATATGGCATTGACCCTAAACGCCTTCGAGTGCTCCCTTCGGTATGCGCTCCCCGCGCGACAGGAGCGGGATGAACAGGTGCGCGAGCGGGCCGATCGACAGGGCGTAGACGACCGTTCCGACGCCGACCGTTCCCCCGAGGAGCCAACCCGTCAAGAGAACGGTCAGCTCGAGACCCGTACGGACGACGCGAATCGAGTGCCCCCGCGCCGCGAGGCCGGTCATGAGCCCGTCGCGCGGACCGGGTCCGAGCCCGGCACCGATGTACGCGCCGGTCGCGACGCCGTTGAGGAAGACGCCCGCCACCAGGCAGGCGATCCGCCAGCCGAGCGCGTGCGGCGCGTGCAGCTGCCCGAGCACGACGTCCATCGTCCCGCCGACGAGCACGACGTTGCTCAGAGTCCCGATCCCCGGCTTCTGTCGCAGCGGGATCCACAGGAGGAGCACCGCGGCGCCGACGATGATCGCCCACGTCCCAATCGCGAGACCGAAGGTCTTCGACAGGCCCTGGTGGAAGACGTCCCACGGGTCGAGGCCGAGCCCGGCGAGGACGAGCAGCGACGAGCTGAACCCGTACAGGAGAAGGCCGGCGTAGAGCTGAGCGAGCCGCAGTCGCATGGCCCCAACGCTACGGATCGGCAACCGTCCGGCGCGCCGGCCGCACGCAGGTAGGCTCGCCCGATGGCGATCGAAGGGTCGACTACGCTCGCGGCGGAGCTCGCGGAAGACGCTGCTGCGCGCCTCATCCGGTACGCGCAGATCGATACCCAGTCCGACGAGGACTCGGAGACGTACCCGAGCACCGAGGGTCAGCTCGTCATGCTTCGCCTTCTGCGCGACGAGCTCGAAGAGATCGGGCTTGCGGACGCGACGATCGACGGCAACGGCTACGTCACCGCGACGCTCCCGTCGACGGTCGACCGCGACGTCCCCACGATCGCGCTCTTCGCGCATGTCGACACGGCACGCGAGGCGAGCGGCAAGGCGAACCCGCAGCGCATCACGTACGACGGCGGGGAGATCGAGCTCGGCACGTCAGGCCAGGTCATCCGCCCGTCCGAGTCCCCGCAGCTCGCGCACCACGCCGGCCACGAGCTCATCGTCACCGACGGGACGAGCCTCCTCGGCGCCGACGACAAGGCGGGCGTCTCCGAGATCCTCGCGGCGGTCGGCTATCTCGCTGCCAATCCCGACCTCCCCCACGGCCCCGTCAAGATCGTGTTCAACCCCGACGAGGAAGTCGGCCGCGGCGTCATCCACCTTCCCGTCGCAGAGCTCGGCGCGATCGCGGCGTACACCGTCGACGGCTCGACCACCGGCGAAGTGCAGACGGAGACGTTTTCAGGCGCGCAGGTGCGCATGAAGATCCGGGGCCGCGCGATCCATCCGGGCTGGGCGAAGGACGAGCTCGTGAACGCGATCAAGCTCGCCGCCGACATCATCTCCCGGCTCCCGCAGGACTCGCTCTCGCCCGAGACGACGCAGGATCGCGAGGGATACGTTCATCCGGTCACGGTCCAGGGCGACTCGTCCGAGGTCGAGCTGCGCTTCATCGTCCGCGACTTCGACGACGCGACGCTCGACGAGCACGTCGGCTTCCTCCACGCCCTCGCCGAGGAGGTGTGCGCAGAGGAGCCACGCTGCGCCGTGACGATCGAGGACCGGATCCAGTACCGGAACCCGGCCGCTGCGCTCGCGAAGCATCCCGAGATCGTGTCCAACCTCGAGGAGGCGATCCGCCGCGTCGGCCTCGAGCCTCGTCGCACGCTCATTCGCGGCGGCACCGATGGCTCGGCGCTCACCGAGATGGGCCTCCCGACGCCGAACATCTTCACCGGCGGCCACGACGCGCACAGCGAGCGCGAGTGGATCTGCGTCGAGGACATGGGCCTCGCCGCCGCGACGCTCGTAGAGCTCGTTCGCGTCTGGGCCGAATAACGCTTCGCTTCGCTCGCTTCGTGGGGGAAACCGTGTTTCCCCCACGGGCCCCCTTCTTCTGCTTCGTCGATCGTGCGGACGCTGGTGTCCCGCGCCCGCGCATGTCGGGCGCGGCGACGCCTTAGTTCCAGGGCATGGACTCCGGGATACCCTGTTTTGATGGAGCCGCTTCTAGACCGGTTAGGACGTCCGCTCGAGACATTGCGCGTTTCGGTTACCGATCGCTGCAACTTTCGGTGCGTCTACTGCATGCCGAAGGAGGTCTTCGGTCGCGAGTACGCGTTTCTCGAGCGGAAGCAGCTCCTAACCCTCGAGGAGATTGCGCGCGTCACCCGCGTGTTCGCTGAGCTCGGTGTGCGCACCGTGCGCATCACCGGCGGTGAGCCGCTCGTGCGCCGCAACGTCGAGCACCTCGTCGAGCTCCTCGCCGCGATCGAGCCGAAACTCGAGCTCGCGCTGACGACGAACGGCGCGTTGCTCGCGGAGAAGGCGGGAGCTCTCGCCGCAGCGGGGCTCGACCGAGTCACCGTGAGCCTCGACTCGCTCGACGACGCGTCGTTCCGCGCTATGAACGACGTCGACTTTCCCGTCGCGAAGGTGCTCGCCGGGATCGACGCGGCGGCCGCGGCCGGACTGCCTGTCAAGGTCAACGCCGTCGTCAAGCGCGGCGTCAACGACGCCGCCGTCACGGAGCTCGCCGAGCATTTCCGCGGCACCGGCCACGTCCTCCGCTTCATCGAGTTCATGGACGTCGGCACGACGAACGGCTGGCAACTCGCGGACGTCGTCACTGCGGACGAGATCGTCGAACGCATCGGCGCGCGCTGGCCGCTCGAGCCTGTCGCCCTCGAGAGCCCCGACGCGACGGCCCGCCGCTTCCGGTACGCCGACGGGGCCGGCGAGATCGGCGTCATCGCGTCCGTGACGAAGCCGTTCTGCGGCGCCTGCTCACGCGCGCGCCTCTCGGCCGAAGGGAGCCTCTACACCTGTCTCTTCGCCGCCCGAGGCCACGATCTCCGGGCGCTTCTCCGCGGCGGCGGGACCGACGACGAACTCGCCGAGACGCTCCGCGGCATATGGTCGCGGCGCACCGACCGGTACTCCGAGCTGCGCACCGCCGAGACTGCGGCGAAGTCCAAGGTCGAAATGTCGTACATCGGCGGCTGACCGGCGGAGTAAGATCGCGGCCATGGAGCGGGTCGTCGCGCTCGGTCACCGGATACTCCCGCGTGGCTGGGGTCATTTCGGACTCCAGGTCGCGCTCTGGTTCGGCTTCTACCTGTCGTACCTCGTGGTGCGGGGCGCCGTCGGCCAGAACCCAGCCGTAGCGTTCGCGAACGGGCACAAGCTCATCCGTTTCGAGCAGCACCTCACTCACCATCTCTACGAGCTGACCGTCCAGCGGATCGTCGACTCGTCTCACCTCCTCCTCACCGCAGCGGCATGGACGTACTGGAACTCGGAGTTCACGGTCATCGGCCTCACGCTGCTCTGGATCTACCTGCGGCGCCACGAGCGGTTCGCCCGCTTCCGCAACGCGATCTTCCTCGCGAATCTCATCGGCCTCGTCGGCTACCTGCTCATGCCGACTGCCCCGCCCTGGATGATCCGGCAGACGAACGTCGTCGTCGGCGTCAATCACTCGTACGAGTTCATCCACGCGCTCGGGAACCAGTACGCCGCCATGCCGAGCCTCCACGCGGCCGACGCGCTCATCGTCGGCTACTGCCTCGCCTTGAGCTGCCGCCGCCTCTGGGCGAAGGCGCTCTGGCTGATGTGGCCTCTCTGGGTCTGGTTCTGTGTCGTCGCGACGGCGAACCACTACGTGCTCGACGTGCTCGCCGGCATTGCGGTCGCCGTGCTCTCGCTCCTCGCAACCGCCAGCGTGCCGAAGGTCGCCCGCACGGTTGGCCCGGCCATCGCAAACCTGCTATAGTCGCCGCCATAGCAGGATTGCGATATTGGAGATGAACGCAACCACACTCCGGCGCGTGCAAGAGGGTTACACCGCCGGCTTCCGCTCCCTCGCCACCCGCTCTGTCGCGGGCCTCGCGAGGACCCGTGTCACACCGAACGTCCTCACGACCGCCGGCGTCTCGCTCTGTCTTGCGGCCGCCGTCCTCGTCCCGTTCGAGCATCGGAACGCGTGGCTCGTCTACTGGACCTCGGCGGGGATCTTCGTCATCGGCTCGGTTCTCGACATCCTCGACGGCGCGCTCGCGCGAGCCGGCGGGAAGTCGACGCCGTTCGGAGCGTTCCTCGACTCGACGACCGACCGGGTCGGCGAGGGCGCGATGCTCGCCGCGATCGCCCTCGTCTTCTCGCAAGAAGGGAAAGGCTGGGCCGTCGTACTCGCGGTCGCAGCAGTCGTGGGTTCGTTCCTCGTCTCCTACACGCGCGCGAAGGCCGAAGCGCTCGGTCTCCGCGGCGACATCGGCTTCGGCTCACGGGCCGAGCGCGTCGTGATGATCACCGCCGGGCTCGTGTTCGCGCCCTGGGGTGGACTGCCGTGGGCGATCGTCGCGCTCTGCGCGACCGCGTGGCTCACCGTCGTACAGCGCGTCCTGCATGTCCGCACACAACTTCGTACCGGAGGTACAGATGTCAGATAGCAACGGCTCGTCGAACGGCGTGGCCCGCCTCGACGACGGCAAGGTCCGCGTCGCCATCGTCGGCGTCGGCAACTGCGCGAACTCGCTCGTGCAGGGTCGCGAGTACTACAAGGACGCGTCGGAGGACGAGTTCGTCCCCGGCCTCATGCACGTCAACCTCGGCGGCTACCACATCCGCGACATCGAGTTCACGGCCGCGTTCGACGTCGTCAAGGGCAAGGTCGGCGAAGACCTCGCCGACGCGATGTGGGCGCACCCGAACAACACGATCAAGTTCGCCGACGTCCCGAAGACCGGCATCACGGTCTCGCGCGGCATGACGCACGACGGCCTCGGCAAGTACCTCTCGGAGATCGTCGAGAAAGCGCCGGGCGAGACCGCCGACATCGTCGGGATCCTCAAGGACACGAAGACCGACGTCGTCGTCAGCTACCTCCCCGTCGGCTCCGAGGCCGCCGCGAAGTGGTACGCCGAGCAGTGCCTCGAGGCCGGCGTCGCCCTCGTCAACTGCATGCCCGTCTTCATCGCGCGCGAGGACTACTGGAGCCGGCGCTTCGCGGAGAAGGGCCTGCCGATGATCGGCGATGACATCAAGTCGCAGGTAGGCGCCACGATCACGCACCGCGTCCTGATGAACATCTTCAAGGACCGCGGCGTGCGCGTCGACCGCACCTTCCAGCTCAACTTCGGGGGCAACGCCGACTTCCTGAACATGCTGGAGCGGGAGCGGCTCGAGTCGAAGAAGATTTCGAAGACCTACTCGGTCAAGTCGACGCTGCCCTACGAGATGGAGGACAAGAACGTCCACGTCGGACCGTCCGACCACGTGCCGTGGCTCGAGGACCGCAAGTGGGCCTACATCCGGCTCGAAGGCACGGCCTTTGGCGACGTCCCGCTCAACGCGGAGCTGAAGATCGAGGTCTGGGACTCGCCCAACTCCGCCGGTGTCGTGATCGACGCCGTCCGGATCGCGAAGCTGGCGCTCAACAAGGGCATCTCCGGAACCCTCGGTGGGCCGAGCTCCTACTTGATGAAGTCGCCCCCGGTCCAGTACGCGGACGATGAGGCACGCGACCGGACCGAGGAGTTCATCAAGCAGAACGCGCGTAACGTCGCGAGCAAGACGAAGGCAACGGCGAAGTGAGCATTCGCCGCCTCTTCTGGTTGGGGGCGGCGATTCTCTTCTCCATCGCCGCGCTTGTAGCGATCGCCGCGGTGCTCGGCGCCCACTTCGGGGAGACCGAGGGGCGGATTCTCGGGACGTGCGGTCTCGCCTTCGCCTGCGGTTGCGTCACCCTTGCCGGCGTCGCCTGCCTCGACCGCGGGATCGTCCGGCCGGCCGCTTGGGCCGCGATCGTTCTCGGCATCGCGGCCTTTGCGATCTGGACCGGCGGCCTGTGGACGGAACGAGGCGGGCGCGGGTACTGGGAGACCGGAGGAGTCATCAGTGTGTGGATGGTCGCCGCGCTGATCGTGACGACCTCGCGGCTCGTCGCCTCGTCCCCGCGGTTGCTCCGAACCGTCGCGCCCGCCACCTGGGTTGCCGCTGCAGTCGCCTCGGTCGTCGGGAGCGTGATGATCCTCGGCGAGACAGGTCGACCGTGGAAGTTCGAGCTCGTACTCGTGATCCTGACGACACTCGGGTACGTGCTGATCCCTGCGCTGCAGCGCTTCTGGGCAGACGCGGAGCCCGCTTCAGTGTCCGAGAGACTGCTCGGCACGCTCGGCAACATCGACGTCTTCGCCGTCCGCGGCGCGGGCCGGTCCGTGACGATCGGCTCGACGAGCGCGAAGCTCGCGTCGAGCGAGGGAATCGTCCTCCGCGAGCACACCTAGGCGTCGCTGTGCAGACATGACCACCGAAATCGAGATCCGCTCCCTCCAGGCCCTGTCGCTCGCCGAGCGCGTGGCGGTGTTCAACGCGGCGTACGAGGGATACGTCATGCCGTTCCACCTAGAGGAGCCGATGCTCGCCTTTATGGAGAGCTCGTTCGATGTCGACCTCGAGGCGTCGCGCGTCGCCGTTCGGGACGGCCGGCCGGTCGGCCTCGCGAACCTCGCCGTGCGCGGGGACGAAGGCTGGGTTGCCGGAGTCGGAGTCGTGAGCGCAGCGCGCCGTGCCGGCCTCGGCGAGAAGCTGATGACAGCGCTTCACGAGGAGGCGCGCGCCCGCGGGTTGAAGCGTGTCTGGCTCGAGGTGATCGTCGAGAACACCGGCGCGTTCGCGCTCTACGAGAAGCTCGGCTACGAGCTCGTGCAGGACGTCGAGGTCTGGATGCTCGACGCCGCCGAGGGCGAGCACACCGCACGCGAGGTCGAGCCCGCCAACGTCGAGCTTCCGGAGAAGCACGAGCCGTGGCAGCGCGCCGACGGGACGCTCGCGTACTACGACGACCTCCGAGGCCTCGTCACCGACTCCGGCGCGATGCTCTTCTGTCCCCGCTCCCGGGTGCAGCCGCAGCAGTACACGGGCGATCCCAAGCCGCTGCTTCGCGCGCTTCGCACGTACGGCGACGTCTACTGGCTCAACCTCCCCGCGGACGATCCGGCGGCCGAGGTGATGCGCGAGCTCGGCGGGGCGGTCACCGTCCGCCAGCACGAGATGGCGCTCGACCTCTAGTCTCGGAAAAGGGATGCGGGTCGCGCTCGTCACGCCGTTCGCCTGGTCGCAGCCGCACGACGTCAGCGAGCACGTCGCTGCGCTCGCGCGGGAGCTGCGGCGACGCGGACACGACGTGACGATCCTCGCGCCGTCGAACCGCGCCCGCGATCTCACCGAGGGCCGGCGTCTCCTGCTCAGTGACAACTTGTCGCAAGGAGAGTTCGTGGCGCTCGGACCGGCCGTCCCGATCTCACGGCGGAGCCGGATGGGGGTTCCGGTCGGCGTCCGCGCCAGCCTTTCCCTCGCGCTCGCGCGCGGCCGTTTCGATGTCGTGCACGGCTTCGAGCCGGGGCTGCCGAGCCTGTCGTACCTCGCGCTCCGCGACTCCGGCGCGCTCACGGCGGCGACGTTCTTCTCCCCGGAGCGGCTCTATTACCCGCCGAGCAAGGCGCAGCGCGAACGGTTGCTGGCCCGCATCGACGCGCTCCTCGCGACGACGCCCGAAGTCGCGGCCGCGGCGGAGGAGCGCTTCCCCGGCCGGTACGAGATCGTCCCGCAGGGGATCGACCCGCACGTCTTCGCTCCGGCCTCGAAGGAGAAGCGCGTCGTGCTCGAGTGGCGCGAGGGCGAGCGGCCGCTCCTCCGCGCGCTCGTGCGCGAGCTCCAGCAGCAGCCCGGCTGGGAGATCGTCGTGCTCCGGACGCGCACGGGTGCCTCGCGGCCCGCCGCTTCGCGACGCCTGCACGGGCGGATGCGCGTGCGGACAGCTCCGAGCCCCGCGGCGCGCGCCGAGATCCTGCGCTCGGCCGCGATCTTCGTCCCCGCGCTCGGCGGCTCGTCGCGGCTCCTCGCCGAGGCGCAAACGGCAGGAGCAGCAGTCGCGGCGCCGCCTCGGCGGGCCGCACAGCCCGAGCTCGCCGCAGCCGAGACCGCCCGCCTCATCGAGGACGACGCCTACCGCGCGCGCCGCGGCGAGGAGAGCCTCGCGGTCGCTGCGACACAGACGACCGACGCGCTCGCCGACCGCGTCGAAGCCGTCTACGAGCGCCTTGCCTCGCGCCGCCGCTCGCGCGCCGCGGCCCCGACGGAGCGCGAAGACGACTGGATGCTCGCGGACCTCCACATGCACACGAGCTGGTCGCACGACTGCTCGATCGAGGTGGACGAGCTCCTCGACCACGCCGAGAGCCAAGGCTTGGGGGCGATCGCGATCACCGACCACAACGTCATCGGCGGCGCCCTCGAAGCCGTCGAGAAAGCCCGCGGCCGCAAGCTCATCGTCATCCCCGGCGAGGAGGTCAAGACAGCCGACCAGGGCGAAGTGATCGGGCTTTTCCTCAAGGAGGAGATCCCGCGCGGCATGTCGTTCGGCGAGACGGTCGCGGCGATTCGAGCCCAGAAGGGCATCGTCTATCTCCCCCACCCGTTCGACCGGATGCACGCGATCCCCGAGCCCGCGACGATCCACCGCCATCTCGCCGACATCGACGTCTTCGAGATCTACAACGCGCGGCTGATCTTCGAGAACTACAACGACGAGGCCGAGCGCTTCGCGCGCAAGTACAACCTCCTCGCGGGCGCCGGCTCCGACGCGCACGTGCTCGCGGGCGTGGGGACGGGCGTCGTGCGCATGCGCCGCTTCAGCGGGCCGGAGGAGTTCCTCGTCTCGCTTCATACCGCCGAGGTATTGCGACGGCCGAAGTCGCTCGTGTATCTGCAAAGCCTGAAGTGGGTGGCGCAGGCCAAGGAACGCGTCCGCTGATCCCGAACTTCTCCACGGGGCATCAGTGACTGTGGCGACTGACGAAATCTTCGAGAAGTACCTGCAAAAGGCGATCACCGAGATCAACGCTCTCGGGGACGAGCTTGCGCAGGCCGGCGCCGGAGCGCGCGCGCCGGTGCTCGGCTCGGGCCATCCGCTCGCCGACGTTTTCCTCCTCAAGCACACCCCGAAGGCGTCGGAGCTACAGGAGGGCGTCGCGTTCTATGGCCGCTCCGGCAATGCGCTGCTGAAGTCGCTGCAGCGGTTGCGGGTCGACCCGCTCGCGGTCTACGGGACGAACTGCCTCAAGTTCATCGAGAGCAACGAGGAGGAGTCGCGCGCGTTCCTGTCGCGCGAGCTCCACATCGTCCAGCCGAAGCTCGTCGTCGTCATGGGCGACCCCGCTCGCGAGTTCCTCAACTCGGTGAAGTTCCCGCTCGCGCGCGAGCTCGAGCCCGCGCAGGGTGAGCTGCAGGAGTTCACGCCGACGATCCAGGGGCTCGTCACGCCCGACATCGACGAGTCGCTCGACGAGCAGCCCGCGAAGACGGCGTTCTGGAACGCCTTCAAGATGCTCGGCGAGTGGTGGAGCCAGACTCCCCCGTACTAGACATCCGGCTTCGGATCGCTGCATTCGTCGCGGTCGGCGCGGCGGTCGTGGCGTGGTTCGTCGTCGCTCCCCACACGCCAGCGATCGGGCTGTGGCCCACCATCGCCGTCCTCTCGGCGGCGATCCTGCCCGGCACGCTGCTTCTCGTGCTCATCGCGCTGCCGCTCGCCCGGCTCCGCTGGAGCACTCTTGTCCTCGGCGCGCTCGCCTTCGCGCTCATCGCGCTCATATGCAGCGAGACCGGACTCGACCTCGGAGCGAATTTCGCGAAGCTCTGGGCGGCCGTCTTCGCCGGGTGGGCGTTCCTCTACCTCTTCACCGACGTCGGCCTCGTGGTTCTCATCGCGGTGATCATCCCGGTCGTCGACGCTGTATCGGTCTTCACACCCGGAGCCCCCACGCACGAGATCATCGCGCACCATCCGCACGTCTACACCGACGTCGCGGTCGCCTTTCTCTACCCAGGCGGCGGAGCGGCCGGTCTCGGTCCGCCCGACATCCTCTTCTACGCCCTCTTCCTTGCCTCCACCGTGCGGTTCGGGCTGCGGACGGGCTGGACGTGGATCGCGACGACCGGCCTGTACGCCGCGTCGTTCCCTTTGGAGGTAGCGACACACGCAGGCGGGCTCCCGGCGCTGCCGTTCCTCTCCGCGGGCTTCCTCGCGGCGAACGGCGATCTGTTGTGGCAGCGGCTCAGGCCGCGACGGGCCTAGCCCTTCTCTTCGAGGGTCTGGTCCGGCGTCTCGCGGAGCCCCTTCTCACCAACGGGGTCCGGATCGCCGTGAAGAGGCCCCGACATCGCCCCGGTCTCTTCAAGCGGCTGCAATGGGTTGCCGATCATGCCCCCTGTCGCTGCGCTGAACCCGCCGGTGACGGCTTCGACCGCAGCCTCCTTGTCAAGCTCCGCGGCTGCAACCTCACGGGTCACGCGGTCGAGCTTCTCCTCCGCCGCGATCTCCTCCGGGGACTCCGGCTTCTTCTTGAAGGGCCACATGGCCGCGAGCCTACGCGCGTTGCTCGAGCAGCGCCACGCACTCGACGTGCGGCGTGTGCGGGAACATGTCCACGGGAGTGACGCGCAGGAGCTCGTAGCCGTACTCCGCGCGGAGCGCCTTGACGTCGCCGGCGAGCGTCGTCGGATTGCAGGAGACGTAGACGAGCCGCGGCGCGCCGATCCGGCCGAGTCGGCGCAGCGCCTTCCCCGCGAGTCCCGCGCGCGGCGGGTCGACGACGACGACCTCCGGTGGGCCGGAGCGCTCGAGCAGCTCCTCGACGACCTCACCGACGTTCCCGGCGAAGAAGGCCACGTTCGTAATCTCGTTCAGCCCGGCGTTCTCGATCGCGCACGCGACCGACTCCTCCGAGACCTCGATCCCCCACACCGTCAGCGCGTCCTTCGCGAGGGCGAGCCCGATCGTCCCGATCCCGCAGTAGAGATCCCACACGGTCTCGACTCCGGTCAGCCCGGCCGCGTCACGCGCGAGGCCGTAGAGACGCTCGGCCATTGCACTGTTCGTCTGCAGGAACGCGTTCGGCCGGACGCGGAAGCGCAACCCGCAGAGCTCCTCCTCGATCCAGTCCTCGCCCCAGAGCAGCCGCGTCGGGAGGTTCGTCACCTCGGCCGGCGTGTCGTTGACCGCCCAGTGGACGGAGCGCACCTCGGGAATCCGGCGGAGGACGTCGACGAAGTAGCCGGGCTCGAACTTCTCCCCGGGCGCCGTGACGAGCTGGACGAGCGCTTGCTGCGTGTTGCGGCCCTGGCGCACGACGAGATGCCGCAGGTAGCCGCTCCCGTCCTCCTGCGAGTACGCCGCGAGGCCTTCCTCGCGCGCCCACTCGCGCACGGCGTCGCGGATCTTGTTGCCGACCTCGTCGGTGAGCCAGCATTCGCGAATGTCGAGCACCTCGTCCCAGCGGCCGGCGCGATGGAAGCCGAGCGCGGGCCCCTCTTCCGTCTGCGTGAACGAGTACTCGAGCTTGTTGCGGTAGTGGAAGATCTCCGGCTCGCACGGGACGATCGGCTCGAGCGGCGGCTCGGCGATCCCCGCAAGCCGCACGAGCGAGTCCCTGACCTGCGCCTCCTTCTGCGCGAGCTGTGCCTCGTACGCGAGATCCTGGAAGCGGCAGCCACCGCATGCCGGGAAGTGCGCGCACGGCGCGTCCACCCGATCCTTACCCGGGCTCAGAATCTCCGTCGCGAGCGCCTCCGCGTGGCTCCGCTTCACCTTCGTGACGCGCGCGCGCACGCGGTCGCCGGGCAGGCCACGTCGTACGAAGACGACGAAGCCGCCGTGCCGGGCCACGCCGTTGCCTCCGAACGCGAGTGACTCGACGTCGAGCTCGAGCTCCTCTCCCTTTGCCACCGGCGCCGCCATGGCCCGCACCGTAGCGGCGACCCGTTACGAGAAGGGCGGGAAGAGCGGGAGGATGAAGTGGCTGCGGGGCGGCTGGTCGAAGTTGAAGTCGTTGGCGAGATCGCCGAGCTCAGCCGCGTTCTCCGCGACGGAGGTCCGCGAGTCGGGGCGCCCGTCGGTTGCCGGATCGAGCCTCTGCCCGCCGAGGAAGTCGTCCTCGATGAACTTGAGGTACGCGTCGAAGCTCAGCGGCTGATGGTCGACGTAGCCCTTCCGCGCGTACGGGCTGATCACGAGGCCCGGTACGCGCAGACCCCAGCTCTGGCCGTTGACGACGGGTGGCACGACGTGGTCGTAGAAGCCGCCCCAGTCGTCCCACGTGAGGAAGATCGCGGTCGACTTCCAGTTGGGGCTACGCATGGCCGCGTTGATGATCCTCGTGACGTAGGTCTGGCCGACTGTGACGAAGCCCGGCGGGTGCTCGCTCTCCGCCTGCGACGGGATGATCCACGAGACGTTCGGCAGCCGGCCCGCCTTCGCGGCGGCGAAGAAATGCGATACGTCCTGAATGTTCTGAAGCTGGCCGTCCTCCCGCACCGTGTCGAAGCGGGGGAGCGGGTTCCAGATGTTGGGCGTCCGCGGCGTCTGCCTCGGAGCCTGCGGACAGGACATCCCGTCGTCGGTGCAGTCGGGCTGGATCCCGGTCCCCACGTAGTAGCGCCACTTCACCCCGTAGAGGTGCAGGAGGTACGTGAGATCCGTCCAGGGGTAGTCGAGCTTCTCGCCGTCGACGCCGGGCGCGCCGAACGGGCTCGTGAGCGACGAGACGCAGCTCAGGGGGTCATGCGGGGTCGAGCACTGAGCCGACCACCCGGACACGAGCGAGAGATGCGCCGGGAGGCTCCACGAGTTGACCGACTCGAACATGTGGTCCTGGAGCACGTAGTGGTCTGCGTAGGCCCAGTAGTTATGGATCTCGCGGGCGTCGTGGTAGCCCATGACGTCGGGAGAGGTGCCGAGCACGCAGTGCGGGTCGTCGACATTCGCGCAATGCCGGTTCATCGCGGCGCGCGCCTGCTGCTGGAAGCCGTCCATCTTGCCGCCGTCGATGTCGGCGAGGGCGTGAGCCACTGCGTGCGGCCCGCCGAAATTCTCGTTCTGGTTGTCGTGGTACGAGCTAACGCACGTACCGGTCGTGAGGTCCTGGGAGCACGGGACCTTGCCCGGGTTGCCCGCGAGCCCCGGAATCCCGTCGGCGCCCGGATACGTCCCGAAGTAGGAGTCGAAAGAGCGGTTCTCCTGCATGATGATCACGACGTGCCGGATCTTGTGGATCCCCTCGCGCACACCCGCGCGGGCGTCGTCGCGGGAGCCCGGAAACTCCGCCGAGCCGACGAGCAACGCGATGAAGAGGATGAAAACCCCGGCAGCGATCCGTTTCATGGCCGCCCAGGCTAGCGCAGGATCGTGACGTAGATCTTGCGAGTTCTGGGCCCGTCGAACTCGCAGAAGAAGACGCCCTGGTACGTGCCGAGGGCGAGGCCGCCGTCCTTCAGCGGGATGAGGACCTGCGGGCTCGACGCGAGCGATGCGCGCGCATGCGACGCGGCGTTCGGGCCGTCCTCGTCTTCGTGCTTCCACTCCCAGTCGTCGCCGACGACGCGCTGGAAGGCGTTCTCGAGATCGCTCACGAGCTCGGGGTCGATCCGCTCGTTGATCGCGACGCCGGCGGTCGTGTGCGGCACATAGATCAGGGCCGCGCTCGCGCCGTTCGCGTCGCCAAGTGCATCCCGGATCTGATCCGTGACCTCGATCAGCTGGAGCTTCCGCTCGGTCTCGAGGACGATCTCGCGCACGGCCCGTATCCTACGGACGCCCATGGCGGAGTCGCTTCAGCAACGGGAAATCGAGGAGCTCTCGGCCGAGGCAGAGCGTTTCAGCTCCGAGCTCGACGAGGAGGCGTACCTCCACTTCTCCGGGCAGAAGGACACGTACGACATCGCGCCGATCTACGAGCGCCACGCGCGGCTGACCGACCTCGACACGGCTCTCTCGCTAGGCGCCTCCGTCGCGGGCATCCGGCGCCGCCGCGAGCTCTGGAAGTTCGCATGCGAGGGCTACCTCGGCAACTTCGTCACAGCCGAAGCGGAGCGCATCGCGCAACTCGAGGCGACGCTCACCGGGACGCTCGACGACGAGGAGATCCCGTTCCGGATGCTGCGGCCTCGCCTGATGAACGAGGAGGACCGCGACACGAGGGCTCGGCTGTCGGACCTGCGCACCGAGCTCACCGAGGAGCACCTGAACAGCTTGTACCTCCACGCCACGCAGGTCGTCCACGACGAGACGAAGCGGCTCGGCGCGCCGAGCTACGCCGATCTCTACCGCGAGTTCGGGCTCCCGATCGACGATCTCGCCTCCCAGTGCCGCGCGTTCCTCAGCGACACGGATAGCCTGTGGGAGGAGACCGGCGACCGCTTCTTCCGGTCGCGCCTCGGGCTGGGGCTCGGCGAGGTGGAGCGCTGGGATGTCGGTCGCGCATTCCGCGCCCCCGGCTGGGATGCCGCTTTCCCGGCCGCCGCGATGATGCCGGCCCTCGAGGCGACGCTCGACGAGCTCGGCGTCGACCTCCACGCGCAGCCCAACGTCGAGATCGACATCGAGGAGCGGCCGAACAAGGATCCGCGCGCCTTCTGCGCGCCCATCGAGGTGCCGGGGCGGGTTGTCCTCGTCATCAAGCCGCAAGGAGGCCCCGACGACTGGCGCGCGCTCTTCCACGAGGCCGGGCACACCGAGCACTTCGCGCACACGTCCGCGTCGCTGGCGCCGGAGGAGCGGCGCCTCGGCGACAACGCCGTCACCGAAGGCTGGGCGATGCTGCTCGAGCATCTTACGTTCGACCCCGTCTGGCTCGACAAGCGGCTCGCCTTCTCCCACCCGCACCAGTTCGCGGCCGAGGGCGCGGCCCAGCTCCTCTGGATGGTGCGCCGCTACTGCGCAAAGCTCATCTACGAGCTCGAGTTCCACACCGCCGAGGACGTCACCGCCATGCGGCCCCGCTACGTCGAGCTCCTCGGCGACGCGACGAAGGTCGAGCCCGCCGCGGCCGACTACCTCGGAGACATGGACGCCGGCTTCTACGCGTCCGAGTACCTGCGCGCGTGGGCATTTGAGGCGCAGCTGCGCGCGTACTTGAGAGAGAAGTTCGGCAACGCGTGGTTCTCGAAGCGCGACGCCGGCGCATTGCTGCGGGAACTGTGGGCGGAAGGCCAGAAGCCGACGGCCGACGAGCTGTTGCAGGACGTGGCGGGCGAGCGCCTCGAGCTTGCGGCCGTCGCCGACCGCGTGCGCGAGGCGCTCGCCGCCGTCTAACTAGGAGGAGGGACTGGCGAAACAGCGGC
>JAWVDC010000068.1:0-42815 GCA_033857715.1 Gaiellaceae bacterium
CAGTCGGCGAGCCACGGGTTGCGCGGCAGCAACGGGCCATGGAGGTAGGTGCCGATCACCCGCCCGGCGCGGCAGCCCTCGAAGCCGCTCTCGCCGTCGTTACCGAAGCCGGAGAGCACACGCCCGAGCGGCTCCGCGCCCGGATCGAGGCGCGTGCGGCCGGCGTGGTTCTCGAACCCTGCGAGCGTCCTCCGCTCGCCCCGCTCGAGCTCGCATTCGAGGAGCACGTCCCCGATCATCCGCTTCTCGCCCGCGACGGTCTCGAGGGGGAGCAGGCCGATGCCCGGCATGTCCTCGCCGTGGAATCCGCGGTATCCGCGCCCGAGCAGCTGGTAGCCGCCGCAGACAGCGAGCAGCGCCGCGCCGCCGTCGGTCGCGGCCCGGAGAGCGTCCGCCTTGCCGACGAGATCCTCGGCGACGAGCATCTGCTCGCGATCCTGGCCGCCACCGACGTAATAGAGGTCGTGCGCACCCGGGACGACGTCGTCGCCGATCCCGATCGCCGTCACGTCGAGCTCATGCCCGCGCCACGCTGCCCGGCGCGAGAGCACGGCGATGTTGCCGCGGTCGGCGTAGATGTTGAGGTAGTCGGGATAGAGGTGGCCGACGCGGATGTTCACGACCAGTACGCCTTCGTCAGCCCGCGGGCGGTGAGGATGCGCTGCAACCCGAGCATCGCGGTGTACGTGGGGAGGACGACGAGCTCGCCGCCGGGCGGCGTTAGCTCGAGGCCGCGATCGAGCGCGGCGTCGAGGGCGGGGGATACCTCGATCGCGTTCTCCTCCATGCCGCCGTAGCGGAAGCGCAGAGCGAGCTCCGCGGCGCGTCCGCCGCTCGCGACGAGCGTCTCGAGCCCCGGGAGGAGCGGCTCGAAGTCGACGTCCCAGATCCACGAGACGTCGCGGCCGTCCGCGATCTCGTCGTTGAGCGCGGCGACGAGCACGCGAGGCGACCCACCGTCTACGAGCGTTCGCACCGCCTCGTTCGCGCCGGCCGGGTTCTTGATCAAGAGGAGAAGGATCCGCTTGTCGCCGACCTCGATCCGCTCGAACCGCCCGAACGCTGCGGAGAATCGCCCGAGGCCGGCGACGATCTCGTCGAGCGACGCTCCGACGCCACGCGCCAGCGCCGCCGCCGCAAGGGCGTTGTAGACGTTGTAGAGGCCGGGGAGGGCGAGCTCCACGCGCCGCTCACCTTCCGGCGTGACCAGGAGGAACGCGGCGCGCTCCAGTCCTACTAGCTCGATGTTCCGAGCGGCGACCTCGAGCGGCGGCCGGCTCTGGTGGCCGTTCGGGCAGCGGAAGTCTCCGAGATGCCCGACATACGCGGCGGTGTACTCGAGCGGCGCGCCGCACGTGAGGCAGTACTTCGAGTCGGCCGCGTGCTGGAGCGCAGGGCGCGCGACACGCGGATCGTCGAGGCCGAACGCCACGCTCCCGGGACGCGCGGCGCCGATGGCAGCGAGCTGGGGATCGTCGGCGTTGAAGATGACCTTTGACGTCTCCGGCAACTCGTCGACGGCGCCGCGCCAGCGCTCGGCGACGAGCTCGAGCTCGCCGTACCGGTCGAGCTGATCCCGAAAGAGGTTCCCAAGACAGAGCACGCGCGGCCGAAGGCGGAGCAGCAGCTCGGGGAGGGCAAACTCGTCGACTTCGAAAAGCCCGAGCTCGGCACCGTCCGCCGCAAGAAGCGCCGACGCCACGCCCGAGACGAGGTTCGCGCCGGCCGAGTTGTGTCCGAGGCGGTGCAAGGGCCGAAGGATCTCCGCCGCCATCGCCGTTGACGTCGTCTTCCCGTTCGTCGCGGAAACGACGACACAACCACGCGGAAGCCGCGCAGCAAGCCGGTCGATCGCCCCGGGGTCGAGCGTCGCGAGAAGCTTCCCGGGAATCGTCGTCCCGCCGCCCCGCCCGAGCCGCCGCGAGAGCCCGCCGACACCGCGAGCAACCGCGACCTCGAGGTCGAGAGGGGATAGGGAACGCATCACGCGAGGGTACGGGATGCCCCAGAGGCTAAGGATCGGTCGGCTCCTGGTCGAAAGCTAAGGCGTGACGAAGGTCTCCTTGGCGCCCTTCCTCTTTCTCCTCGGCCTCGGGTCGTGCGGCAGCACGCATGCGGTCGCCTCGCACCCCGTCCAACCGTCGGCGCACTGCAGCTTCGGCTGGGACTCGGTACCTGGAGGGGCTGAACACTGGGGCGAGTGTCCGGCGTCCGCGCCAGCTGTGAAACGCGAGCACTTCTACCGTTGTCGGTTCGTCGGGGGCACGCCAGGCGGGGCTCTGCAGTCCGGAGTGAGCTGCAACCTACTGCCCTCAGGGACGGCGATCACGCCGGCGATGAGGCGGGAGACAAAACACGCCTGCTCAGAGCTGCGGGCGACGAACCGCCATTGGCCAGGGAGCGCGAGTTTTCTGAACTTCGAGCGTCGGGTCTGCGGCCGGCCCGGCTGAAACCGGGGTCTAGGATCCGGCTGAGATGCGGCCGGCGATTCTCCAGTGGCAGATCATCGTCGTACTCCTGGCGGTAGTAACCGCGGGAGTCTGTCTTGGGAGTGCCCTTCATTCGGAGCGAAACGTTCGCGTCTTCTACACCTATGGAATCAACAGCCCTCAACCTGGCGGATGGACGGGCTACGTGCCCTACGGCAAGCCGCAAATCCGATGCACGACGACCGGTAGTAGCGATCGGAGCTGCGTTCGGTTCAACATCGTCGGCGGTCGCCAGCCCTCGCTCCAGGAGCTCCGTCAGATTTGTTCAGTCCTTAGGCGCGAACTGTCCCGCTCGATCCGGAATCCATTCGTCCACCGGAGCGGTCTCCAAATGCAGCTTCGCGTGATGTGTCGCGACGACCCGCCCAACTGACCGCGGTTCTGGGTCAGTCCGAAATGAGGCCTGGCCTGCCTTGGCGTATAACGAGGTTGTGAAGCTCGCAAGGTGGTTTCCGACCCTGCTCGTCGCGCTCGCCTTCTCCACCGTTCTTGGCGCGCAGTGGCTCGCCACACACGGCTCCCCGTTTGGACGTCACGCACCACCACCCTCACGTTGGAGCTGCGTCGAAGCCCGGCAACACGACCATTACGTCCATTGGTACGTCCGCAGGCATCCGACCTGGCGACTGGGCGATGTCCGGCTACACGCGCCGGTTAACCGCCGGCATCCGTACCTGGCGACTGGGCGATGTCCGGCTACACGCGCCGGTTAACCGCCGCCGCTCGCGCCTACTTGCGGATTCTCCAATCTGCTCTACCATTCTTGGCATGGCAGAAAAGGCCCGCTATCGGGCACTTGCGGCGATCGATCCGAAGGAGCTGGCGGAGTTCCAGAGCCGGATCCGCAAGCGGTACACGGACGAGCAGATCGTCGCGGAGATCACCGACTGCGCGGCGCGCCTCGGGCGCTCGCCGACGATGCGCGAGTTCGCCGCCGACCCGGAAACGGCAGTCCACCCGCAGACGGTCATCGAGCACTTCGGCTCGTGGAACGCCGCGAAGCGTGCCGCCGGCCTCGTGCCGCGGCGGTTCGCGACACGGGAGGAACTCCTCGGCCTCCTGAAGTCACTTGGAGACGAGCTCGGCCGGCCGCCGACCGCGCGGGACATCGACGAGCACAAGGGCCGCCTCCCCTCGAAGTCGCTGTACTGGCACACGTTCGGCTCTCTGACGAACGCGCTGCGCGAAGCCGGGTTCGACGTGCCGGTGGGGGAGGAGCGGCTCGAGCGCGCGATCGAGCAGGGCGCCGATTTAGCGCGAAAGCTAAAGCGGCTCCCGAAGTTCGCGGACTGGGCCGACGCGCGTAAGCAAGACGCGTCGTACTTAACGGAGTGGCAGGTCTACCGGATGTTCGAAGCGCGCCGGGGCGCGTGGTCGACGTTCCAGTTCCTCGTGCAGCAGCACCTCACCGAGCACGGCGTGACGGTCGCGAGCGACGGCACGCTGCGCGGCTAAGCCGCGGCGGTGATCGCGGCGAGGCGGGCGAGGCAATGGTCGCTCTCGCCGGGCGCGCGAACCGTCGGGAGCGGAAACTCCTCGACGTAGTTGCGGTCGGGGCGGAAGCTCGACGTGCGGGCGACGCGGCCGGCCTCGAGCGCGAAGAACGTGCCCTCGCGCACCTCGCTCGTGCGCAACCGCACGCCGACGTAGTGCGACACGATCTCGAGCGCATCGCGCGTCGACGCAAGGAAGATCTCCTCGCGGCCGCGACCGATCCAGAGGGGCCGGCCGACGCCACGGGCTGCGAACAGAACGCCAGGCTCGCGCTGGTCGAGCCACGCCGTCGCCATCGCGCCGGTGAGCGCCTCGAGAGCGAGCGGGTCGTTCTCCGAGTGAGCGGCGAGCGCGAAGATCGCCTCCGAGTCGACTGTCATCCGCGGCTCGGCGCGTGCGCACGAGAACTCTGCGAGCAGCTCGTCGTCGTTGAGGATGATCCCGTTGTGGATCCCGACTACGGGGCCGTGCCGGACGGGGTGGTTGTTCGCCCCGATCGAGGGATGCCCCTTCGTGTAATCGCGCACGTGGACGAGCAGCTCGGTTGCGTGAGAGGGAACGGAGATGCGCTCGAGGAGGTCGCGGGCGGGCGTCCTCTGCTTCGTCACGACGGGATAGGCGTCCCCCGGGCCTCGATACGCGTACCCGACTGCGTCCGCGCCGCGCTCGGCAATGCCTGCGAGCAGGGCCTGCGCGGCCAGCGTCCTGTCGACGCGGCTACTCGACGAGAGGCTGTAACCCGCTATTCCACACATAAGCGCAAAGTCGTTACCCGTCCATTTCTGCGTGCTTCGGACCCTCCCTTCGAGAGTAGCGCCAGGTTCGGCGAACGTCCGGCTCAAGACGAAACCTTCACAGGCCGATAACACGCGGGTGGAAGCCCACGTCGCCCTCGAGCCGCGCCCGGATCCGGTACCCGCTACCGATCCGCTAAAGACATACGTCCGCCAGATCGGGTCGGGCCCGCTGCTGACCCGTGAAGAGGAGCGCGAGCTCGCCCGCCGCAAGGACGCCGGCGACGAAGAGGCCCGGCGCCGCCTTATCGAGTCGAACCTCCGGCTCGTCATGTCCGTCGCGCGCAACTACTCACGCGCCGACGTGCCGCTCCTCGACCTCATCCAGGAGGGGAACCTCGGCCTCATGCGGGCGGTCGAGAAATTCGACTACAAGCTTGGGTTCAAGCTCTCGACGTACGCGACCTGGTGGATCCGCCAGTCGATCACGCGTGCGCTCGTCGACCAGGGCCGCACGATCCGCCTGCCGCTCCACGTCGCCGAAGAGGTTCGGAAGCTTCTCCGCTCGCGCCGGCAGCTCGCCCAGAAGCTCAACCACGAGCCGACGCTGGCGGAGCTCGCCGCCGAGGCGAAGCTGCCGCCCGAGCGTGTCCGCGAGCTGCTCGAGCTCATCGAGACTCCCGTCAGCCTCGAGACGCCCGTCGGTGATGGCGAGAGCCTCTACGGCGACCTGCTCGAGGATCATCGCGCCTCGGCGCCGCTCGAGCTGACAGCCGACAAGGCACGCGCCAAGGAGCTCGTCGAGGCACTCGCGACGCTCGAGCCCCGCTTGCGGCGCATCATCACGCTGCGTTTTGGCCTGGACGGCGGGACGCCGTACACGCTCGACGAGATCGGCGCCGACGTGGGGGTGACCCGCGAACGCGTCCGGCAACTCGAGACGCGGGCGCTACGCGAGCTTCGCCTCGCCGCTCCCGGTCTCGCGCACTACCTCCGCGCGGAGTAGCTCGAACTCCGAGCTACTCAGGGAGCCGCGGCCATCTGCATCTCGCGGAGATTCGCGAGACGCCGCAGGGCGTCGAGCTCGATCTGCCGTACGCGCTCCCTCGTGAGGCCGAGCCGCTTGCCGATCTCCTCGAGCGTTTTCGGCTCCTCGTCGATCAGCCCGTAGCGGAGGACGAGCACCTGCCGTTCGCGCTCGTCGAGGGCCTGGAGGGAGATCGCAAGCGCCTGGCTCCGGAGCGCACCCTCGACGCACTCCTCGGGCAGCGGCTCGTCGCCCGCGACGAAATCCCCGAACGTCGCGTCGTCGGTGTCGCCGACAGGCTGGTCGAGGCTCGCCGACGTGCGGGCGGCAGCGCGCACCTCGCGCGCCTGCTCGATCGACAGCGACGCCTCGGCGGCGATCTCCTCGAGTGTCGGCTCGCGGCCGAGCTCCATCCAGAGCGTCCGCTCGGCGCGGGTCATCTTCTGCAGCCGCTCGACGATGTGGACGGGCATGCGGATCGTGCGTGACTTGTCCGCGAGCGCCCGCGCGACGGCTTGGCGAATCCACCACGTCGCGTACGTCGAGAACTTGTACCCGCGGCGCCAGTCGAACTTCTCGACGGCGCGAATGAGGCCGAGCGTGCCTTCCTGGATGAGGTCGAGGAAGGGAAGGCCCTGGTTGCGGTAGTTCTTCGCGATGGAGACGACGAGCCGGAGGTTCGCCTGGATCATCCGCGTCTTCGCGGCCATGTCGCCCTTCTCGATCTTCTTAGCGAGCTCGACCTCTTGGGCCGCGGTCAGGAGCTGATGCCGGCCTGCTTCGCGCAGGAACAGCTGCAGCGCGTCGGTCGTGGTCTCGACTGCCTGCACCGGCGGCGGCGCCTTCTCCGGCTCGGCCTCGACTTCGGGCTCCACGACGAGCTCGATCCCGCGACGGTCGAGCTCCTGGTGAATCGCCTCGATCTCGAGCGGGTCGAGGTCGAGCGGCTCGATCACGTCCGCAAGCTCGATCTGGCGCAACTGACCACTCGACTCGGCGAGCTCGAGCAACGTCACGAGCTCCTCGGTGGCGAGAATCGACTCGATCTCGACGGTCGTCAACTGTTCCCCCTCAACGTCTTTGACCTTTTGCCGCCTGCGGCCTCTACACAAACACGGGCCGCTCCACTAATCAAGTCTTGTGCACGAGAAGCTACGTTATGTCAAGTTGGAGAAGTCGCCTGCCGGACCGTTTGCCGGATTGGGCCTCCCTCCCGCTTATCCACAGGTTGCACAGACTGCTGTGGAAATGTTGATTATTCAACGTCCGCAAATTGCGACGTTTTCGCGTTCCCGACCCCTTGCGACAGGTCTCGACAGGCCGTAGGTTTCTTCTTGCGCCGAGCACGGCGCGGGAGTAGGACGAAGCAGTACCGGGTGGTTGTACGTGGCGCCTCGCAAGAGGCGAAGCGGAAAGTCAGCCGGTGCCGTGGACGAAACCGCGACCGGCTCGGCGACTTTTTTTGGTCCAACGCAGTGTTGTTTGGCACGGCCTCCGGCCGTCGCAGAGGCTCCGCGGGTTGTCTTCCGTCTCGTCTACCATCGCCGCGATGATCCATCCTCCGCGCCCGCCGAGTGTCGACCAGGGAGTCATGGCCTTCATCTGGGCGCTCGTCCTCGCGGTATTCATCTACTTCGGGCTCCTCGCTGTCGGCGCGAGCGGCGGGACGTCGATCGTCCTCGCTCTCGTGTCGTTCGCGGGGATCTGGCTCCTCGTCCGCCTACGCGGCGAGGATGTCCCGCCGCGGCGGTAGCCCGTTCGTACGTAGCGCGCGTTCGAGGTGCCGCGTGAGTGGCACGCCCATCGCTTGCTCGAGCCGCTCGTGCGCCGTCGGCTCGGACGGATCGAGGCTACGAAGGTGCGCCTCGAGCAGTTGCAGGCCTCGCTTCTTCATCCCCTTCGGTGTCGGCTCCACGCGAGTGCCCGATAACCCCTCGTTCCAGCAGTTCATGTTCGGGTCGCAGGCTCTTCGATGGGCGTATCCGTGGTGGTCGTATCGGTGACCGGCACGGCGTCCTCCCGACGGCGGCGCATCGTCCAGCGACGCTCGGCGGCAACCGGCTCGTCGGTCACGACCGCATCGGTCTCCTCTGGCGCGGGGACGCCGTCGAACGAGAGCGCGAGCATCGTCCCGAAACCGAACGCAAGAACGCCGGTCCACACCCCGACGGCGTTGACGATGCCGAGGATCCCGAGGGACGTGCTCCACGAATGGATCTGCCCCTCTCCCCAGCCGTTGCCGGGCTGGCTCGCAAGCAGGATCCAGCCGACGCACACGAGCACCGGGATAAACGCGACGAGGAACGTCGTCGGAGACATACGCAGCTGTAGACCCTTCGTCCACGTCCCTACGTGCGTGGCGAGAGCGAGAAGGAAGCCGGCGCCGGCCACGATCGCCATCGCGATCCAGAAGCGGCCAGGAGTACTCGTCCCGACCTGAGCTGCACCCCACAGCCCGAACCCGGCGACCCCCGCGACGAGCGCGAGCGTCGTGCCACGCGTGAAGTCGTACATCCCGTAGCTACGCATCCCTCTCACCTCCGTTCGTGGACACCCGTGGAACGGAGGAGCCGGAGTTCTGGATGCGTTAGTAGGTGATCAGCGCGCGGAGGTCGTACTGCCCGAGCTTCTCCCGCCCACCGAGGAACGAGAGCTCGATGACGAAGTTGACGCCGACCACGGTGCCTCCGAGCTCCTCGACGAGGCCGGCTATCGCCTGCACGGTCCCCCCCGTCGCGAGCACGTCGTCGTGGATGACGACCCGCGCCCCGCGGCGGATCGCGTCGGACGCAACCTCGAGCGTGTTCTGCCCGTACTCGAGTGCGTATGTCGCGGAGATCGTCTCCGGCGGGAGCTTTCCGGGCCGGCGCGCGGCGGTGAAGCCACACCCGGCTGCGACTGCGATCGCGCCACCGAGCCAGAAGCCACGCGCCTCGGCGCCGAGGATGAGATCCGCCTCACGCTCACGCGTCCACGCACCGAGCTCGTCGACCGCCTGCTTGAGCGCGTTCGGGTCGAGGAGGAGCGGCGAGATGTCCTTGAAGCCGACCCCCGGCTCGGGAAAGTCCGGGACTTCGCGAACCTTCGTCTTGAGGTCGATCACTTTCCGCTCCGGCGCGGCCCATGTCGGCGCCTCCGCTCTTTGATGAGCTCCGTCGAGCCTACGCTCATTCGGCGAGTCTCCGCACGTTCCGCCAGAGAAGCAGGTCGGAGAGCTCCTGCGCGCTCTGTGCGAGCCGTTGGAGGTCGGCGAGCGCCTCGCGCCGCCGCTCGGGGTTCCGCGAGCGCAGCGCCGGGCCGATCACGGCCTCGAGCAGGCCTGACTCGCGGTCGGCGGACGTGCGGAAGGACTTGAGGTTGCGGGCGCCGATGCCGAACTGGGCAAGCGCCTCGCACGCCGCGGCCACATCGACGTCGCTCTCGGTGTAGGCGCGGCTGCCGCCGGTGACCGTCGGCTCGATCAGCCCGAATTCCTCGAGCTCCTTCACGCGGTCGCGGGTGACGCCCGCGCGCTCGCAAAGTCCGTCGAGGTCGATGGCCTCCTCCCCCGCTCCAACCGCGCGCCGCCGTTTGCGCTGCGCCCCGGCGCCTGCCGCGAGCTCCTCCTTGATCACGCGCAGCGGGAGAAACTCGTCCCGCTGCAGACGGAGGATCGTCTCGAGCCGCTCGACGTCGTCCTCCGAGAAGAGCCGGTAGCCGCCCTGCGTTCGCCGCGGGTTCAGCAGGCCCTGGTCCTCGAGGTACCGGATCTTCGAGATCGAGATGTCGGGGAACTCGTCGCGGAGCCGGCCGCAAACAGTGCCGATCGTTAGGAGGCGGCGGCGCGCGGGGGCTTCGGCGGTCGACATATCCGCTAGCCGTGGAGGTAGGTCAGCCGGTATTTGCCGATCTGGATCTCGTCGCCGTCGCGGAGGACGGCCGTGTCGACGCGCTCGCGGTTGACGAACGTCCCGTTAAGGCTGCTCTGATCCTCGAGCCTCCAGCGGTCGCCGTCCTGGGTGAACACCGCATGCTTGCGGGAGACGGTCACGTCGTCGAGGAAGATCCCGCACTCGGGCGAGCGGCCGATCGCGGTCGGGCTCGTGTCGAGAGGGAACGTCTCCCCCGACCGGCCGCCGCCGGACCGAACCACGAGAACGCCACCCTGGAGCCCCAGATCATCGAGAGAGTCGAGCGAGTCGCCAGGCTCACCGATCGAGAACGTCTCGGTCTGCTCGCCCTCCGCGGGCACGACCAGGGCCGCGCCGCACTTCGCGCAGAAGCGCGCCGACTCCGGGTTGTTGTAACCGCACTCGGGGCAGTAGATGTGCGACATCGCTACGGACGCGCAGGCGCCTTGCCGCTGAGGATCTCGGTCAGCGCGTTGACGTCGACGGCGTCGAGGACGCTTCTCCCCTCCGTCTGCTTGAGCCGCGCGACGAGTTCGGCGCGGAGGATGTCGATCTTCCCGTGCAGCAGACGCCGCCGGTAGGACACCTCCTGCTCCTCGGTGGTCAAGTCGTCGATGAGCTTCTTCAGATCCTCGTCGGACAGAGTCGCAAGGTCGGGCAGAGGTTGCATGAACGCCTTTCGCCGTAGGTAGAAAAGCAGAGTGTCAAGCTGAACTTTAGCCTTTAGGCAGGTTCGACGGCCGCTTCGCCGTGTTCTATCTCTTCGACGAGAGTTCGCAACTCGCGCGCGAGCTCCTCCGACACGTCGACCGTCTCCCCCTCGGCGTACAGGTGGATGAGCGGCTCGTCGGGATCGGGCAGCGCCTGGCTCCATCCGCGTTCCTCGAAGAGCTTGATCCCGTCGGTGAGATCGAGCTCCCTCCCCGCGAGGCGCTCGTTGAGGACGCGCATGACGAGCCCCTTCAGTGCCCACGGGCACGGGATCTGGTGGTGGACGAGGGTCGATTCGGGCAGCTCGCCGACGAGCGCGGAGAGCGGCCGGTCGACGGGAGCGAGCAGCTCGAGGAGCTTCGTGAGGCTCGCGACCGCGTCGTAGCCGGGCAGGAACTCGGGGAACACGTAGCCGCCCCCGACAGCCCCCGCGAAGACGACGCCGTCCTGCGCGGCCGCCCGTGTGAGCTCGGGGAGCGACGCAGGCGTGCGCACGATCTCGAGCTTTGAGCCGTTGACGAGCCGGTCGACCTGACTCGTCACCGTCACGGGGAACGCGAGCTTGCCGCGGCGCCCGTTCGAGCCGATCAGTCGCAGGAAGAGGAGCAGTGCCTGCTCGACGGGGACCTCCCGCGCTTGCTCGTCGACGAGGTAGAGCCGTTCGGCAGCGCGGTCGAAAACGGCGCCGAGGTCCGCCCCGACTGCGGGGACGAGCCGCTTTGTCTGGCCGATGGCGGCCGCGAGCCCCGGCGGAGCGTCAGCGTTCTCAGTCGCCTCGCCTGCAAACGCATGCGCGGCGACGACCTCCACGCCGAGCGGCCCGAGCACGAGCGGCAGGACGTACGACGCGCCCGAGAAGCCGTAGTCGACGACGATGCGGAAGCCGCGCCGACGCACGAGCTCGACGTCGACCGTCGAGAGGAGCTCGGACGCGTACGTCTCGTGCACGCGCGCCGGATACGTCGCCCCACCGACCTCGGAGGCCGCGACGCGCCGCAGCTCGCCGCGGGTGAAGTGCTTCTCCACCTCTTTCCGCATCGCGGGGCTCATCTCGACGCCGGGCGGCTCGAAGAACTGGATCCGGACGATCTCCGGATCGGTCGGGCTGACGCCGACGTGGAAGCCGGCGTCGTAGTTCTCCGACTTGACGAGATGGCGCGCGACCGCCGCCGGGCTCACGCGCAGGTCGGCGACGTGCACTCCGGTCGACGAGAGGCCGGAGATCATCGCGCGCTTGATCATCCGGCACACGGCCGGCCCCTCCCGGCTCGCGACGACGCGCGCGCCGCGGTCAAGCGCGCTGCCGAGGGCGGCCGCGAGCCGCACGGCGACGTCGGGCGTAAGGTCGACGTTGACCATCCCCGAGACCCCCTGCTTGCCGAAGAGGCGCGTCGTGCCGCGTGACTCCCAGATGAGGCTCTCGTGCAGCTGCGAGCCGGTCTCGACTTCCTTGAAGGGATAGATGCGGACGCCCGGAAGGATCACGCTCTCGCCGCCGATCGTCACCTCGTCGCCGATCGCGACGCCCTCGTGGATGCGCACGTGCGCGCGGATGTCGCAACCGCGGCCGATGATCGCGCCCTCCACCTCCGAGCTCCGGCCGATGTACGTCGAGCTGTCGACCATCGACCGGACGACCCGCCCGCGCTCGCGCACCGTGACGCTCGACGCGAGGACTGCGTGCGGGCCGACGCGCGCGCCCCGCGAGATGCGGCAGTAGCTGCCGAGGTACGCCGGCCCCTCGATCGCGTCGAGATCGTCGAGGTCCACCCCATCCCCGACCCAGACGTTGCCGCGGATGCGGATGCCGGGGATGTTGAGGCGGACCCGCTCCTCGAGCGCGTCGATGTTCGCCTGGCGGAACTGGTCGAGGTTGCCGATGTCCTGCCAGTAGCCGGTGAGGACATGGCCGTAGATCGGCCGTCCCATCTCGAGGAGGAGCGGGAAGAGCTCCTTCGCGAAGTCGTACGGCCGGTCGGTCGGAACGTGCTGCATGACCTCGGGCTCGAGGACGTAGATGCCGGTGTTGATCGTGTCGGAGAAGACCTGGCCCCACGACGGCTTCTCGAGGAAGCGCTCGACGCGTCCCTCCTCGTCGGTGACGACGATCCCGAACTCGAGCGGGTTCTCGACCGCCTTGAGGCCGATCGTGACGGATGCCTTCTTCTCGCGGTGGAACTCGACGAGGCTCGTCAGATCGAGGTCGCAGAGCGCGTCGCCGGAGATGACGAGGAACGTGTCGTCGAGGCGGCCTGCGGCGAGGCGGACCGAACCGGCCGTCCCGAGCGGCGACTCCTCCACCGAGTAGCCGATGTTGACGCCGAGCGTCTCGCCGTCGCCGAAGTAGCTACGGATCGCCTGCGGCAGGAACGCGACGGTGACGATGATGTCCTCGAAGCCGTGGAGCTTGAGCAGCTCGACGATGTGCTCCATGCACGGCTTGCCGACGATCGGGACCATCGGCTTCGGCTGGTTCGAGGTGAGCGGACGCAGGCGCGTGCCCTCTCCCCCCGCCATGACGACCGCCTTCATGACCGGAGTTCTCCCCAGGCGGCCCGGACGTAGAACACGCTCGCGAGCACGGCGAGGGCGAGTCCTGCCCAAAAGACGTACACGGGCCACATCGTCGCTGGGGCGAGGACGATCCGCCAGAAGATCGCGGCGTACAGCACCCAGGTCGCGGCCTTGCCGAGGAGGTTGACGTCGATCTCCACCCCACGCGGCACGAGGATGCCGGAGCCGGCGAGGAGAAGCGCGTCGCGGGCGATGATCACGGCCAGGCCCACCCACGGAAGGCGGTCGTAGGCGAAGAGGAGGATGACCGCCGCGTCGATCATCAGCCGATCGGCGAGCGGGTCGGCGAGCTTCCCGAAGCGGGACTCGACGTGCCAAAGACGCGCGAGGAAGCCGTCCACCTGGTCCGTCGCGCCGGCGACGAAGAAGACGACTCCCGCCGACCAGCTCGGGGCATGACCCGCCTGGACCATGAGCACGACGAAGACGGGGATGAGGACGAGCCGCGCGATCGTCAGCGCGTTCGGAAGCTGCGCGAGCGGGTGTGGTTCGGCGCGAGCGTCCATGTGCGGAAGGATACGGGCGTGTATGTGAACGCTCACTGTCACGCCTTTCAACGGAAGCTCGCGGGGCACACCGAAGGGCGGGACTTTTGGGCTTGGCGAGAGACAATGCTCGAGTCCGCCCGGGGTCAGACCCCTGGACATGTCCGCGAGAGCTATGCCGACGTCTACCGCGAGCTGCGCGACGCCGGCTGGACGGCCGTCGGCGAGTTCCACTACCTCGGGCTCGCGGAGGCCCACGCGGCTGTCGAGGCTGCAAGCGAGGCCGGCATTGAGATCGTCCTCCTCCACGTCGCGTACGCGCGCGGCGGGATCGACCGCTTCCGCCAGGAGTCAGTGGCCGCGTACCTGCGCGAGCTCGAGGAGTTGCGTGACGCGGGCGTGCGCGTGGGCATCGCCCCCCACTCCGTCCGCGCGTGCCCGCGCGACTGGCTCGAGCAGCTCGGCCGCTACGCCGCGGAGCACGAGCTCCCGCTCCACATCCACGCCGACGAGCAGCCACGCGAGATCGAGGAGTGTCTCGCCGAGCACGGGATGCGTCCGATCGAGCTGCTCGACGCGTGCGGCTGCCTCTCCCCGCGGACGACAGTCGTGCACGCCACGCACGCCGACGGACACGAGCTCGACCTCCTCGCGGCGGCCGGCGCACGAGTGTGCGCGTGCCCGACGACGGAGGCGGATCTCGCGGACGGCTTCCTCCCGGTCGAGCGGCTCCTCCACCGCGGTATCGAGCTGTGCGTCGGCTCGGACTCGAACGTCCGCATCGACCCGCAGGAGGAGCTCCGCGAGCTCGACTGGGTCGCGCGTCGGCAGTCCGGTCGGCGCGACGTCTTCACGCCGGAGCAGCTAGTCGCGATCGGCACCGAGAACGGCGCTCGCTCCCTCAGCATTGACGCAATCGGCACGTCTCGTTAGAAAAAACGTGTGCTCGCCGCTCCGCGCCATGACCGATCGACAAGCTCGGTCCCTAGGGCTAGAACTGTCGGCCGCGGCGCGAGTACTCGATCCGGTACGGCGTCATCGCCTTCGGCGCCGGAGCGACCCAGTTCGGATGCTCCTTCTCCCGGTGCTCAGCCACTGAAGCCTTCATCTTCGCGGCCGAGCTGACGCTCCAACTGGCACCGCAGCCGTCGATGTCGCAAGTCAGCTGGATGGCGGCCACGGGACGCAGCGTAGCCGCGTGAGTCACGCCGTCCGGTGTCTCGCACTCGCTATCGGGGCGGCCGGATTCGAACCGGCGACCTTTGGTCCCCCAGACCAACGCGCTAACCAGGCTGCGCCACGCCCCGAGCTGGAAACCGTAGCTCACTGGGACCGCTCGTCTCGCGCGCGGCGTATGTGTTCCATGCGCACACTCATTGCTCTCGCCGTCGCCCTTTGTGTCGCTGCCGCTGCCTCTGCCGGGACGCCCGCCCCCAGGCCTGTCGCGCTGGTGGTCGCGGAGACGGCCAACGCGGTCTATGCGGTCTCGATGGGCGCGGGTGGCGGTCACGTTCTCAAGCGCGTCTCCGTCGTCGACCCGCTCATGGTCGCTGCGCCTCTCCACGGTCCCGCCGTAGTACTCAGTCCGGCGACCGGAAGCGTGACCTTGCTCGGCTGGCACGCGCTGCGGCGGCTCAAGGTGTTCCACGGTTTCCGCGATCCGGAGGTCGCGCGCATCGCGCCGGGCGGCCGCTACGCGTACGTGAACGACGGTAAGACGGGAGACCTCACGGTGATCGATCTCGCGCAGCGGAGCATCATCCGCCGGATCTTCGTCGGCGCCGGAGCGCACCACATGGCGTTCAGCCCCGACGGCAAGCACCTCTGGATCGCGCTCAGCGAGGTGGCGACGACGGTCCTCCGGCTCGACACGTCCAACTTGCGCCGGCCGCGGATCGTCGGCCGGCTCCACCCGCGCTTCCCCGGCCACAGCGTCGGCTTCGCTCCCGACGGACGCACCGTCTGGCTCAGCTCGGCCGAGAAGCCGTACGTCATGGTGTACGGCGCCGCCACCGCCAAGCTCGTCAAGCTCGTTGGCGCGGGACGAGCCCCGCAGGAGGCCGCCTTCTCGGGCGCTCGCGCGCTGCTGACGAGCGGCTACGGGTCGTCGATCGAGGCGGTTCTGTGGCGGACGTACCGGCGGCTCGGCACCGTTCCGCTGCCGTACGGCTCCTTCAACCTCGCGACCTATGGCGGCGAAGTCGTCACGTCCTCGCTCCTCACCGGCTACGTGACGGAACTCGACGCCGGAACGCTCCACCGGCGCTGGACGGTGAAGGTCGCGCCGGAGACGCGGTACGTCGCGATCTCTCTCTGGCCGGGTTAGCGGATCTGTACGTCGCCCTTCCCGATCGCTATCTCACACCCCTCAGGGTTACAAGGCTGCGGGCGGATCCGTAGCACAGACCGCAGACGTTCGAGCCGGCCGGCGAGCACGCCGTCGTGAGATCCGACCGCAGCGATTTGGCCGTACACCCAGAGCAGCGGTCCCGGGAGCAGAACCGATCGAACGAGCTTTACGCCGGCGGGGTCGACCGAATAAAGCCGGGCGCGCGACTTCGGCGTGAACATGCCTGACCGGGTGTCCACCAGGAGGTGGGAGCCGAGCCAACCGATCCAGAGAGGCTGGGTGCCCGGCACGCTGCGCCAGACGACCGTCTGGGGACGACCGACGACCGAAACGAGTGTCTCGGTCTGGACGGCGAGCTCCGTTCCGCTCGGGGCGTAGGCCAGACGCGTTGCGTGACGGGCGCTCGCCATGCTGATCACGCGGCGCGACTCGTGGGCGAGGTCGTAGACGATGGGACGTCCTCCGGCACCGACGTACGCGAACGCGAGCGAGTCAGCACGCCACGACGGTGTGGCGCCTCGAGCGTTGTGATCGATCACCGTGTCGTGCTTCCCGTTCCCCCAAATCACATGGAGAACGAGGTTCCAAGCTCGACGGCGCCGGTCGCTGCGGACGACGTAGGCGATGCGGAGGCCGTCGGGCGCCCACGCTATCGCTGCGATGCTGCCATCCGTGGGATGGGACCAGGCGCGTCGGCCATCCGGCGCCACGGCGACGAGCGAGTTGCCAACCCCCGCCGCGACGTAGAGCGCGTGCGGCGAGAGGGCAGCTGCCGTTACCGGCAATCCCTGCAGGTCGAAGCCGCTCTTCGTCGTCACCGACAGCCTTCCGTAGACGATGGCGGCGATCCCGTCCGCCCCCCGTGGCAGGGAGAGCTCGCTCGGCGGCGGCAGCGGCGTCGCCTTGCCGAAGCTGAGCCGGAGGACGCCGCCTGCGGCGAGCGAGCCGGCGGCGATCGCCAAGAGGACGAGCATCGCCGCCACGGCGATCACAGCGGAGCGGAAGCCACGATGCGCCGGCGAAACGGGGCGAAGCGCGGCGACCGACGCCGCGAACGCTCTCTCCCCCACCTCCGGCTCGGGCTCGGGCAGCTCGGCGAGCAGGCCTTCGAGCCGCCGCTCGAGCTCACTCGACATGCTCCACCTCCAGCGACTCCCGCAGCTGCTCGAGCGCGCGGGCGAGCCGGGAGTTGACGGTGCCAACGGGCACGTCGAGGGTCTCGGCGATCTGCTTCGGCGTCATGCCCACTCCATACCGGAGAACGACGGCGACTCGCCGTTCGAGCGGCAGATCTGCGACCACGGTGAGCAGGCTCCGGTCATCCGCCGCGCGCACGGGCGCGACATCGGGCGTGTCTGGGAGCTCCTCGGCCGAGAGACGGCGCTCCATGCGCAGGATGTCGAGCGCGCGGTTGGCGACGATGCGGTGAAGCCACGGCCCGAACGGCCGGCGCTCGTCGAAGCGGTCGAGAGCCGCGAAGGCCCGCTCGAAGCCGTCCGCGGCCACGTCGTCGGCCAACGCGCGCCGCCCCGTGATCGCGAAGGCAGCGCGCCAGGCATCCCGCCAGTAGCGGCGGAACAGGTCTGCGGCCGCATCGCGGTCGCCGCGGCGAGCCCGCCGCACGAGATCCCGGTCGCTCGATTCACGCACTCCTCTCAGTCTCGTACGTCCGAGCGCCGCGTGCGCGTCCCGCGATGTGGAAGGCTGCCACCGTGCAAGGCTGGCAAGAGCAGGACAACGCGCTCGTGCGCGTCTTCGAGTTCGACTCCTTCCCCGCCGCGATCGCGTTCGTCGACCGGCTCGCCGAGGCGGCGGAGGACGCGAACCACCATCCCGACATCGACATCCGGTACCGCAAGGTCACGGTGCGCTGGACGACGCACTCGGAGGGCGGAATCACCGATCGCGACCGGGAAATGGCGGAGCGCACTTCGTCGTTTGCATCCGCGTAGCGCCGCGCTGCGTAGGCAAAGTGCGTATTCCGATGCAAACGACCAAATACCTCATCGTCGGGGCCGGGATGACCGGTGACATGGCCGCGAAAGGCATCCGCGAGCACGACGCGGACGGCCGGGTCGTCATCGTCGGCGCCGAGTCGAATCCGGTCTACAAGCGGCCGCTTCTCACGAAGGGGCTTTGGTCGGGCGCCCCGGAGGAGAAGCTCTGGAAGCAGCCGGCCGACAACGTCGACTTCGTCACCGGTCGCCGCATCGTCTCGGTCGACCTCGACGGCCATCGCGCGACCGACGATGCCGGCGAGGAGTACGGGTGGGAGAAGCTCCTCCTCGCGACCGGCGCCTCGCCGCGGCAGATTCCCGGCGCCGACGGCGTCATCTGGTTCCGCACGCTCGACGACTACCGCGCCGTGCGCGAGAAGGCCACCGAGGGCGCGCACGTCGTCGTCATCGGCGGGGGCTTCATCGGCTCCGAGATCGCCGCAGCGCTCGTCGGCGCCGGCGTCAAGGTGACGATGGTCTTCCCGGAGCCGGGCATCGGCTTCCGCCTCTTCCCCATCGGGCTCGCGGAGTTCCTCGTCGACTTCTACCGCGAAAAGGGCATCGAGGTTCTGTCGGGCGAGACCGTCAGCGCCGCGTCCGGCACCAGCGTGACGCTCGGAGACGGGCGCGTGCTCGAGGCCGACTGTGTCGTCGCGGGGCTCGGCGTCATTCCGGAGACCGGCCTCGCGGAAGCAGCCGGGCTCGAGGTCGAGGACGGGATCGTCGTCGACGAGTACGGCCGCGCGAGTGGACGCGAGGACGTGTTCGCCGCCGGCGACGTTGCGCGCTTCCCCGTCGCCGCCCTCGGCACGATGATGCGGGTCGAGCACGAGGATCACGCGAACACGCACGGCAAGACGGTCGGCGCGAACATGGCCGGCGCCGCCCGGCGGTACGACCATCTGCCGCTCTTCTACTCCGATCTGTTCGACCTCGGATACGAAGCCGTCGGCCAGGTCGACTCCCGGCTCGAGGCGGTCGAGGAGTGGCAGGAGCCGTTCCGCAAGGGCGTCGTCACGTACGTCGAGGACGGCAAGCCGCGCGGCGTGCTGCTCTGGAACGTGTGGGACAGGGTCGATGACGCGCGCGGCCTCATCCGCTCCGGCGAGGGCACGTTTGCCCTCTGACGCGCTCGCCCGCTCCCGGAAGCGGCGGAACGGCTACGAGATCCTGTGCGAGGCCGTCTTCCGGCCGCTCGCGCATCCGCTCGTGCTCGTCCTCGCGCGCCTGCGCGTGCCGCCTGCCGCGGTCGTCGTCGCGGCGGGTGCCGCCGGTGTCGTGGCGGCAGTCGAGATCGGCCGGGGATCGCTGGTCGCAGCCGCGCTCCTCATCCAGCTGAAGACGCTCCTCGACAACGCCGACGGGCAGCTCGCGCGCCTCACCGGCCGCATCACCGCGTTCGGCCGGTATCTCGACTCCGAGGTCGATCTCGTCGTCAACGCCGCGCTCTTCGCCGCGGTCGCCTTGCGCTACGGGCAGCCGGTGCTCGCCGCAGCCGGATTCTTCGCGCTCACGGCCGTCCTCAGCCTCAACTTCAACGCCGAGCGCCTCTCCCGCGCCGCGACCGCCGAGCCGGAAACCGCAAGTGAGACCCCGTCACTGGCTGCGGTACGCGCGGTCTACCAGCTCATGTACGCGCCACAGGACCGGCTGGCGGAGTGGATCGTGGCCCGCCGCCCCTCCCTCGCCTCGTCCACGAGCGTGACCGTTCTCGCGAATCTCGGGATGTCGACGCAACTCGCGGCCTTCGGGCTATTCCTCGCTCTCGGCCATCCGCTCGGCTTCGCCTGGTTCGCGGTGGGCGAGCTCGCCGCGATTACCCTCGCTCTCGTCCCGCAGCGTGCTCCCGTGGAGGAAATCGCATGAGCAACATCTTCGAGCTACCGCATCCCGACGAGCCCGGTCGGACGTGGACGCGCGCGGAGCGCGAGCGCCTGGAGCAGCACGCGGCCGAGATCCTCGCCGCCCTCGGCCTCGACCTCGACACGCCGGGCACGCGCGACACGCCGCGGCGATTCCTCCAGGCGCTCTACGACGCGACCGCGGGATACGACGGCGACCCGAAGCTCCGCACGCTCTTCCCGAGCGAGCGCCCGCAGGACGTCGAAGGACGGCACGCGCAGATCATCGAGGGCCCGATCGGCTTCCACGCGCTCTGCGAGCACCACGCTCTGCCGTTCCACGGCCACGCGCACGTCGCCTACGTAGCCGGCGAGGAGATTCTCGGGATCTCGAAGCTCACGCGCCTTGTGCGCCTCTACGCCCGGCGCTTCACGGTGCAGGAGCGGCTCGCCGAGGAGATCGCCGGCGGCCTGAAGGAGCTCACCGGCGCGCGCGGTGTCGCGGTCAAGATCGAAGCGGCGCACCTCTGCACCGCGATGCGCGGCGTCGAGGAGCACGGCTCGGTCACCGTCACGACCGTCTGGCGCGGCCTCTACGACGAGGACGAGTCGCTCCGCAGCGAGTTCCTACTTCTCACGAAGTGATCGAGCCGTTCACGGTCCTCGCCGAGGACGACGACCTGCCGCAGTGGGACGTTCCCGCGGAGATCGAACGGCTCTACGGCGGGCTCGGGCTTGCGGACGAGTGTCTCGTCGCGAACTTCGTGCAGTCGCTCGACGGTGTGGTCGCGATTCCCGGTGTCCCCCGCTCGCACGCCGTCGTCTCGGACGACAGCGAGGCCGACTGCTTCGTGCTCGCGCTCCTGCGCGCGTGCGCGGACGCGGTGCTCGTCGGGCCGGGAACGCTCGCGGCGTCGCCGAAGGGGACGTGGCGCGTCGACAAGGCATATCCGGAGGCCGCGGAGGCCTTCGCCGAGCTGCGAGCCTCGCGTGGGCTCCCCGAGCAGCCGCGCGTTGCCGTCATCACGTCCGGCGTCTCGTTTGTCCCATCTCATCCGGTTCTCGAAGCGGGAGCGATCGTCCTCACGACGGAGACCGCGGCGTCGGGTCTCGCCGATGTCGTGCCCGCCGCGACCGAGGTCGTCGGGGTCAACGACGGGGCGAGCGTCGACCTGCCGGCCGCCGTCGCCGCCCTGCGCGAGCGCGGTTACGCCCGGATCGTCTCGGAGGCCGGTCCGACGCTCTTCGGACAGCTCGTCGCCGCCCAGCTCGTCGACGAGGTGTTTCTCACTGTCGCGCCCGTGCTCGCCGGCCACGCACTCGACGCGCGACTCAGCCTCGTCGAAGGAGTCGAGCTGCTTCCGGAGCGGCGAGTCGCCGGCCGACTCCGGTCCGTGCGAGCGCACGGATCGCACCTCTTCCTCCGGTACGGCCTGCGCGGCTAGAGGGTTGATGCGAAATCGAGCCCGCTCGGGGCCGTTCCAGGCCAAGCGAGGGTGGCTCGGCGGCCGCCGCTCAGGCCGGTGGCCTGGGCAAGGGCGACGAGACGGCCTCGCGCCGCGCCTCGAGCGGCATCCGGGTGACGCTCCTATTTCGCATCAACCCTCCTAGTCCGCGAGACGCTTGTAGAGCCGGTCGATCAGGTCGGGCATCGCCTCGAGCCGCTCGGTGATGCTCCTCAGGCGGAACTCTCGGAAGTGCTCCGGCTCGACCTCGAGCGCCTGCGCCAGCGTCTTCACGACGTCGTTCGAGGGAACCGGGCGGTTGCCGTGCACGAGGTGGTTCAGATAGCCGGCCGAGAGGCCCGTCTGCGCCGCCAGCTGGCGGTACGTGACGGCCTGCTCGTCCATGAGACGCTGCACGGTCGCCCCGAATGCTTCCTCACTGAATCGCCGCCGCTTCGCCACTTAGGCCTCAGTGCCCAGGTCGGCAACATCTAATCGCTTCTCCACCCCCGTCTTGCGATCGCGGAAATCGACCGTGCCGTCCTCGAGGCTCTTCTTGCCGACGGTGACGCGAATCGGGCAGCCGATGAGGTCCGCGTCGGCGAACTTCTCCCCCGCCCGCTGGCCCCGGTCGTCGAGGAGGACGTCGAGGCCTGCGGCCGACAGCGCCTCCGCGGCCGCTTGGCCGATCTCCTCGCCGCCCGGCAGTACGACGACGTGCGCGTCGTACGGCGCCACCGCGCGCGGCCAGACGATGCCGTTCTCGTCGTGGCTCTGCTCGACGATCGCGGCCATCGTGCGCGCGAGTCCGATGCCGTAGCTGCCCATGACGATGGGCTTCTCCGTCCCCTCCTCGTCGAGAAACGTCGCGCCGAAGGCCTTCGAGTGGAACGTGCCGAGCTTGAAGATGTGGCCGACCTCGATCGCCGTCTGGATCTCGAGCGTGCCGCCGCACTCCGGGCACGCGTCGCCCGGCTGGGCCTGGCGAATGTCGAGGAACGTCGCCTCGTAGTCGCGCCCCGCTTGCACGCCGCGCAGGTGCCAGCCATCGTCGTTCGCTCCCGTGACGTACTGGCCGTCTCGAAGCGTCTCGTCGGCGACGACCTCGACGTCCACTCCGACAGGACCGAGCGAGCCGCCGCCCGCGCCGAATGCGCTGCGGATCTCCTCGTCGGTCGCGGGCCGGAACGCGCCCTCGAAGAACGTCTCGAGCTTCTCGGGACTCAACCGGTCGTCGCCGCGGACGAGCGCGAGGACGAGCCGGTCGCCGGTGACGACCGGTAGCGCCTTCGCCGTCGCGGTCTCGGAGATGCCGAGGAACGCCGCGACCTCCTCGATCGTCCCGATGTCGGGCGTCTCCACCCGTTCCGGCGCGTCGAGCGCAGCGGGCAGCTCTGCGGGACGCGCCACGCCGCGAGCCGCCTCCGCGTCGGCGAAGTAGTCGCCGTTCGCGCAGCGCATGAGCTCGTTCTCGCCGGAGCCCGTGGGAGCGAGGAACCCGAGCGAGCTCTTGCCGCCCATCGTCCCCGACTCAGCCTCGACGAGGTACGCCTCGAGGCCGCAGCGCTCGAAGATGCGCGCGTACGCCTCCTCGTGCTTCTTGAAGCTCACGTCGAGCGCGGCCTCGTCGACGTCGAACGAGTACGAGTCCTTCATGATGAACTCGCGGACGCGCAGGAGGCCACCGCGAGGGCGCGGCTCGTCGCGGTTCTTCGTCGAGAAGTGGTACCAGATCTGCGGGAGCTGCTTGTACGACTGGATCTCCTGCCCGAGAAACGTCATCGATTCCTCGTGTGTCCACGAGAGCACGAACGGGCGGCCACCGCTGTCCTTCAGCTTGAAGCTGATCGGGACAGCAATTCGGCCGGTCGTCTCCCAAAGCTCGGCGGGCGTGAGTGTCGGGCAGCGCACTTCCTGGCCGCCGATCGCGTCGATCTCTTCGCGGATGATCTGCTCGATGCGCATGTGGACGCGCCAACCGAGCGGGAGGAAGCTCCAAAGGCCGGCACCCATCTGGCGGATGAAGCCGCCGCGGACGAGCAGCTGGTGCGACGCAGCGTCCGCGTCGGCGGGCGCGTCGCGCAGGGTCGGGAGGAACAGCTGGGAGGCTCTGGCGATCATCGGGTGTCGCCGGAGATTAGTCCAGCGGGATCGCGGACATCTCGGCCATCGCGAGCGCGGCCGGCTTCGCCATCTTGAGACGCTTCGGGCGCTTCATCCCCTCCGCGATCCACCTGTCGATCTCCGCGAACAGCTCGTCGATGAGGACTCCGGACTCGACCTTCTTGAGGACGCGTCCGTGCGCGTAGATGAAGCCGACGTCGCGGCCGCCGGCGATGCCGAAGTCGGCGTCTCCCGACTCGCCGGGACCGTTCACAGCGCATCCGAGCACCGCGACCTCGAACGCCTGCGGGTACTCGGAGAGGCGTCGCTCGACCTCCTCGGCGAGCGTGTGCACGCCGACGTTGTCGCGGCCACAGGACGGGCACGCGATCATGACCGGACCGCGCTCGCGCAGATTCAGCGCCTTGAGGATCTCGTACGCCGTCTTCGGCTCCTCGACCGGGTCGGACGAGAGCGAGACGCGAATCGTGTCGCCGATCCCCTCGGCGAGGAGCGTGCCGATCCCGACGGCGCTCTTGATCGAGCCCGCGAAGACGGTGCCCGCCTCGGTTACGCCGAGGTGGAGCGGGTAGTCGACCTTCTCCGAGAGCATCCGGTACGCGCGGATCATCGTCGGTACGTGGCTCGACTTGACGGAGATCTTGAAGTCGTAGAACTCGAGGCTCTCGAGCAGGCGCACCTCCTCGAGCGCCGCCTCGACGAGCGCCTCGGCCTGATCCTTCTGCGCGAGCTCCTCGAGGTGCTTCGGCAGCGAGCCGGAGTTCGCGCCGATGCGCATCGGTGTGCCCTTCGCCTTCGCGGCGCGCACGACCTCGGCGACCTTGTCGGGGCCACCGATGTTGCCGGGATTGATGCGCACGGCCGCGACGCCCTGCTCGATCGCCTTCAACGCGAGGCTCGCGTTGAAATGGATGTCCGCGATGATCGGGACCGGCGAGAAGCGCACGATCTTCGAGAGCGCCTCGGCGTCCTCCGTCTTCGGGACGGCGACGCGCACGATCTCGCAGCCGGCCGACGCGAGCTCGGCGATCTGCGCCGTCGTCGCGGGGACGTCATGCGTCTTCGTCGTCGTCATCGACTGCACGACGACAGGCGCGCCGCCGCCGATCTTGACGCCGCCGACCGAGATCTGCCGCTTGCTGGCCATCCTGCGACCAGTCTAAAGACGGGTCAGTGCGGGACCGCGCCCGTGGGATTGCTCGAGAATGCGATGACGAAGACGAGAAGGAGAAGCGCCAGGCCTACGAGCGACACGCGCTCGTATACCTCTCGCGCCACTGCGCGCCGGCGCACGCCCTCGATGAACGAGAAGAGGATGTGCCCTCCGTCGAGCGGCAGTACGGGGATGAGATTCATGAGCGCGAGGGACATGCTCACGAACGCGAGGAACTGGAAGTACCACGCGACGCTGATGCGAAGCGCGCTGGCCGAGTAGCGCGTGATCCCGACGACCGTCGTCAGGTGGGAGGCTCCGTGCCGGTTGAAGAGTGTCCCGAGCCCGGTGACGGTGTTCGAAGTGACCGCCCACAGATCGGATGCGGCCGAGCGCGCCGAGGCGCCGACCGGGTACCTGATGGGCTTGGCGAGCGCGTCGAAGCCCCACACCCAATGCCCCGTGCGCAGGATGGCAGCACGCGGGCCGAGCGTCACACGGTGCCCGTCCCGCTTGACGACGATGGTGATCGGCCGTCCATGGCTCGAGCGGATCGCCGGAGGCGTGCTCGCAACGTCGACCTTGCGGCCCTCGATGGTGAGGATCACGTCTCCGGGGTGCAGGCCGGCCGCGGCGGCCGGCGTGTCCGGATACACGTGCGCGACCCGCGCTGCCGACTTGTCGGATGGCACGCCGCTCAGCGCGTAGACGACGAAGAAGATGAGGAACGCCGCGACGACGTTCGCAGCGGGACCCGCCGCGATGACCGCGACGCGCTTCCACGTCGGCGCGCGCCAGTACGCGTCAGGCGAGGTGCCCTCCTCGACGTCGCGGAGCGCCTTCGTCGCCGAGCGGCGCGCGCTCACGGAGAGGCTCGCCGCGGCGACGTCCTCCTCGAGGTCGGCGTACGCGGCCCGCGCGCCTTCGTAGTCCTCGGCGTCCAACGCCTGGCGTACGCGCAGCGCCGCGGGCGCGAGCGAAGACTGCTCCTCGATCGCCGGCCCGAGCATGACCTGCAGGTCGCGCGCGGCGGGCCGGTGCATGCCGGGGATGCGCACGTACCCGCCGAGCGGGATCATCCCGATCCCGTACTCGACCCCGCGCCGCTTGACCTTGACGAGCGCGGGTGGGAAACCGATGTAGAAGCTCCGCGGGCGCATGCCGACAAGGAGCGCGACACCGAAGTGGCCGAGCTCGTGGATGAACACGATCCCGACGAGGCCTGCGATGACGACGACCCAGATCACGCCGGAGTCAGCGCTCCTTCCGCTGCCGCCCGCGCGGCGCGGTCGATCTCGAGCAGGTCGTCGAGGTCGGCCGGCGCGTCGTCCCCCGCCGCGGCCAGCGTCTCGCCCACGACCTCAGGAATCGCGAGGAACGGGAGCCGCCCTGCGAGGAAGGCGGCGACGGCGACCTCGTTCGCGGCGTTGTACACGCACGGCGCGGCGCCGCCCCTCTCCCCCGCCTCGCGCGCGAGCGCCAGCATCGGGAACGTCTCGGTGTCGGGCGCCGAGAACTCGAGCGTCAAGGAGGTGAAATCGAGCGGCGCGAGAGGCGTTGCTGCGCGCTCGGGATACGTGAGGGCGTAAGAAATGGGCACGCGCATATCCGGGTACCCAAGATGCGCGAGCGCTGCACCATCGCGGAAGCGGACGAGGGAGTGGACGATCGACGTCGGCTGGATCGCGACCTCGATCCGGTCGTACGGGACGCCGAAGAGGAAGTGGGCCTCGATGAGCTCGAGTCCCTTGTTCGCGAGCGTCGCGGAGTCGACGGTGATCTTCGGCCCCATGCGCCACGTCGGGTGCGCGAGTGCCTGCTCGGGCGTGACGTCTTCGAGCTCGGCACGCGTGCGGCCGCGGAACGGCCCTCCGGAGCCCGTGAGCACGAGCGTGTCGATCTGCTCACCGCTCCGTCCCTCGAGGCACTGGAAGAGCGCCGAGTGCTCACTGTCCACGGGCAGGATCCGGCCTCCACCCCGCTCCTGAGCCGCGAGCGCGAGGCGGCCGGCAGCAACGAGGCTCTCCTTGTTCGCGAGCGCGAGATCGACGCCGCTCTCGAGCGCCCATAGCGTCGCGTGGATCCCGGCAAACCCGACGACGGCGTTCAGGACGACATCGGGCTCGGAGCAGTCGAGAAGCTCCGTGAGGTCGCCGCCGACCTGCTTCAAAGGCGCGTCGACGTCATCGAGCGGTGTCGAGCCGGAAGCGACGGCGCAGAGCTCGAGCCCCGGGTGCGCCTCGACGATCTCGATCGCCTGGCGGCCGATCGATCCGGTCGCACCGAGAAGAGCGATGCGCTTCATGCGTTCAGTCTAGGAGTCGAGCTCCGCCAGCACCGTGTCCAGGCTGTGCCGTTCCGCGGTCGTCGGTGCGTGGTGACCCTCGACGTACACAGCCGCATCGAAGCTCCGCAGGACCGACTCGAGCCCGGGAGTGACGCCATCGCAGAGGCAGTCGCCGAGGAACAGCACACCGTCGCCCTCCACGAACATCACACAGGAGTCCGCGGCGTGCGGCCCGCCGACATGCTCGACGCGTACCCGCACGCCACCCAAGTCGAGGTCGAGCGCCGTGTCGAAGACGATGTCGGCCGGCGCGATCTCGACGGTACGTGGCGCGGGCAGCTCCGCACGGATGTGCTCGTTCACGGTCGCGTCGTCCGTCCAGTCGCGGGCCGACATCTCCTCGAGCTTCTGCACGGTGAGCCGATGCGCGATTACGAGCCCGCCGATCTCGACGCCGCCGAAGACGTGATCCCAGTGCGAGTGCGTGTACGCGACGGCCGCCGGACGCGCGGGCAGGCCGTCGAGGAACTCCCGCGTGTGCGCGCGTGATGAGCCGGCGTCGAGCGCGAGGGTCCAGCGCTCCCCGACGACGGCGCAGAGGGAGGGCCGGTCGGGCGGGCCCGGCGGCATCCACCAGACGTGCTCCGAGACCTGCTCGGCGGGCATCAGTGAAAGCCGAACGCGCGGGCGATGAAGTACGCGGCCGGAGCGGCGAACAGCAACGCGTCGACGCGGTCGAGAATGCCGCCGTGACCGCCGAGCAGCTTGCCCGTGTCCTTCACGTCGAGGTCGCGCTTCAACGCCGACTCGAAGAGGTCGCCCACGACCGCGGCCGCGACGATCGCGACGCCGAGCACGACCGCCTGCAGGATCGAGAAGTACGAGTCGCGCGTGTCGTAGAGCGCGACGAACGTCGCGAAGAGTCCGGCGACGGCTCCGGCGACGAAACCCTCCCACGTCTTCTTCGGCGAAAGCCGCGGCGCGAGGAGATGCCGGCCGGCGACGCGTCCGACGAGGTAGGCGGCCGAGTCTGCGGCGAACACGGCGACGACGACGGTGAACGCGAGGAGCCGCCCGTGGGTGTCCATCTGCCGGAGAACGAGGAGCGATCCGAGCCCGAGCCCGATCCACGCTGAGCCGAGCACGGTCGAACCGACCGCAGCGGTCGTCGGCGCGCGCGTCTCCGCCGCAGCATTGAGGAGAAACGCGAGGACGAACGTCGCCACGAAGCCCCCGAGTAACCACTCGATCTCGCCACTCTCCGCGCCGATCAGCGCGAGCAGGACGCCGAGGTAGACGGCGGGCGCGAGCGGGCGCAGCTGCTTTGCGGCGATGACGAACTCGTGCACTCCGACGAACGCGGCTACGGCGACCAATCCGAACAGCCACCACCCGCCGAGCCAAAGGAGATAGAGCACGATCGGCAGGCCGGCTAGTGCGACCAGGATCCGCGAGGTGAAGTTGTTCATCGTCCGCCGAATCTACGCCTACGGCTCGCGTACTCCTCGATCGAGGCGCGCAGCTCGTCCGGCCCGAAGTCGGGCCAGAGTGTTTCGGTGAAGACGTATTCGGCGTACGCGGACTGCCAGAGGAGGAAGTTCGAGACGCGCTGCTCGCCCGAAGTACGGATGACGAGATCCGGGTCGGGCATCTCGGGCGCGTAGAGGAACTGGCCGAACGACTCCTCGTCGAGCTCTGCGCCGCTCTCCGCAGCGCGGCGGGCGGCCTCGACGATCTCGGCGCGGCCGCCGTAGTCGAAGGCGATCCAGAGGTGCAGGCGCCGCTCGTGCTCGGTCGCGCGCTCGAGCTCGGCCATCTTCTCCTGGAGCCAGTCCGGCGCGCGGTCGCGACGGCCGAGGAAGCGCGTATGCACGCCTTCCTTCGCGAGGTCGTGGAGCTCGCGTTCGATCGTCTCGCCGAAGATCTCCATCAAGGCCTCGACCTCGTCAGGAGAACGGCTCCAGTTCTCGGTCGAGAAGGCGTAGACCGCGAGGGACTCGATGCCGAGGTCGATTGCCGCCTCCACGATGGGCCGCAGGGCGCGCGAGCCGGCGCGATGCCCGTCGGCCACCGAGACGCCGTGTGTGGCGGCCCAGCGGCCGTTCCCGTCCATGATGATCGCGACGGCGTGCGCGAGCTCCGGGAGCTCCCGAAGCTCGCTCAGACCTCCATCACCTCGTCTTCTTTGTGCTTGAGGAGGTCGTCGATCTGCTTCGTGTGCTCGGCGGTGATCTCGTCGACGCGGCCCTCGGCGCGGTGCTCCTCGTCGGCGCCGACCTCGCCGTTGTCGACGAGCTCCTTGAGGTGCTTCATCGCGTCGCGGCGGATGTCCCGGACGGCGACCTTGTGCTCCTCCGCCATGCTGCGGACGATCTTCACGAGCTCCTTGCGGCGCTCCTCGGTGAGCTGCGGGATCGGGAGGCGGATCATCTTGCCGTCGTTCGACGGCGTGAGGCCGAGGTCGGACTCCATGATCGCCTTCTCGATCGCCTTGATCGAGCTCGGGTCGAACGGCTGCACCGTGATCATCCGCGGCTCGGGGACGTTGATCGTCGACAGCTGCTTGAGCGGCGTCGCAGTGCCGTAGTAGTCGACGTTTACCCGGTCGAGGAGCGCAGCCGAGGCGCGGCCCGTGCGCACGGTCGAGAACTCCGTCCGCGCGTGGTCGACCGACTTCGCCATCTTCTCCTTCGCGCTCGCGATGAGCTCGTCAGTGGTTGCCATGCGCGCTAGCCCTCCTTCTCCGGGGTCGAAATGATCGTGCCGACCTCCTCGCCTGCGACGACTCGCGCGACGTTTCCTTCCGCGAGCTCGAAGACGTGGATCGTCACGCGATTGTCCATGCAGAGCGAGAGCGCCGTCGTGTCCATCACCTTCAGGCCGCGCTCGATCGCCTCGAGATGCGTGATGCGCGGCAGGAACGTCGCGTCGGCGTTCTTGCGCGGATCGCCGTCGTACACGCCCTGAACGCCGTGCTTCGCCATGAGGATCGCGTCGGCGCCGATCTCGAGGGCGCGCAGCGCCGCGGCGGTGTCGGTGGTGAAGAACGGGTTGCCGGTCCCTGCCGCGAAGATCACGACCCGGCCCTTCTCGAGGTGGCGGATCGCGCGGCGTCGGATGTATGGCTCGGCGACTTCCGAGACCGTGAGCGCGGACATAACGCGGGTGTCGGCGCCTTCCCGCTCGAGCGCGTCCTGCAGCGCGAGCGCGTTGAGCAGGGTCGCGATCATCCCGCCGTAGTCGGCGGTCGCCCGGTCCATCCCGCTCTCGGCCGCCGCCTGCATGCCGCGGAAGAAGTTCCCCGCACCGACGACGATCGCGATGTCGACGCCGTCGGCGCGGACCGCCGCAACCTCCTTCGCGAGCGCCTGCGTGACGCCGGGGTCGATCCCGTAGTCACGCTCGCCCATGAGCGCCTCGCCCGAGAGCTTGAGCAGGACGCGCCGAAAGGCGGGTGTGGGTGTGCTCATCCCGCGAGCGAGAAACGCTGGAACTCGAGCACTTCCGCGCCGGCTTCTCCGAGCACCTTGCCGACCGCCTTGGAGCCGTCGTGAATGTATGGCTGGTCGGCGAGGACGCCACCGCGCTCTGCGAAGAACCGCTTGTTCAGCATGCCGTCGACGATCTTCTCGCGCGCCTGCTCGGGCTTGGACTGCACCTCGTCGGAGTTGACGTAGATCTCCTTCTCCGCCTCGATCAGTTCGGCCGGCACGTCCTCGCGGCCGATCCAGCGCGGATCCGACCACGAGATGTGCATCGCGATGTTGCGGGCGAGCTCGTTGTCGCCGCCGCGCACGTGGACGATCACGCCGAGCTTGTTGGCCGGCGGATGGACGTACGCGCCGATGCGGGCATTCTCGACGGGCTCGAAGCGCGCTGCGCCCGCGACCGCGATGTTCTCGCCGAGCTTCGCGGACAGCTCGATGCGCTCCTCCTCGAGCGCGGCCACCGCGTCGATCCCGCTCTCGTGCACGGCGCGGAGCACCTTCTCGGCGTACGCCTGGAACTCCTCGCTCTTCGAGACCGGCTCCGTCTCGCAGCCGATCGCGACCATCGTCGAGTGCGACTTGTCCTCGGAGACGAGGTAGCCGACGAGGCCCTCGGTCGTGGCGCGGTCCGCGCGCTTCGCGGCGCTCGCCATGCCCTTTTCGCGGAGCAGGACGATGGCGGCCTCGATGTCGCCGTTCGTCTCCTGCAGCGCGCGCTTGCAGTCCATCATCCCCGTCCCCGTCTTCTCACGAAGCTCGCGGACGAGCTGGGCCGAGATCTCAGCTGCCATTACTGCTCTCCTCCTGCTGTCTCAGTCGTGGCGGTCGTCTCGGGCGCCGTCTCCGGCGCGACTTCCTCCGCTGCCGGCTCCGCTGCGGGAGCTTCCTCGGCCGCCGGCTCCGCGGCAGGGGGCGCCTCGGCTACGGGCTCCGCAGCAGGAGGCTCCTCGGCTACGGGCTCCGCCGCCAGGGCCTCATCGGCCGCCGGGGCAGGCGCGTCTTCGGCCGGCGCTGGCGGCGCGGGTGCCTCTGCGGCGACGGGCTCAGGCTGGGTCTCCTCGGCCGGCGCGGACTCGAACTCCTGCGGCGCGACGCGGTTCTTGCCGGCCTCGATGGCGTCGGCGAGCGCGCGGATCACGAGGTTGCAGGAGCGGATCGCGTCGTCGTTCCCCGGAATGACGTAATCGGCCTCGTCGGGATCGCAGTTCGTGTCGACGAGCGCGACGACCGGAATCCCGAGCCGGCGCGCCTCGGCGACGGCGAGCGCCTCCTTCTTCAGATCGACGATCACGACCGCGTCGGGCTGCCGGCGCATGTCGGCGACACCGCCAAGGTTGGCCTCGAGCTTCTCGAGCTCCTTCGCCATCGAGATGCGCTCCTTCGACGGGAGAAGATCCATCTGTCCCTCGTCGCGCAGGTGCCGCATCCCGTGGAGGCGGTCGATCCGGTCGGCCATCGTCTTCCAGTTCGTCAGGAGCCCGCCGAGCCAGCGATGGTTGACGTACGGCATGCCGGTGCGCTTCGCCTCGGTCTCGACGCCGTCCTGCGCCTGCTTCTTCGTGCCGACGAAGAGGACGGTGCCGCCGCGCTCGGCGACGTTGCGGAGAAACTGTTGCGCCTCGTCCAGCCGCTCGGACGTCTGGGTGAGGTCGATGATGTAGATGCCGCCGCGCTCCGCGAAGATGAAGCGGCGCATCTTCGGGTTCCAGCGCCGCGTCTGGTGACCGAAATGGACCCCGGCCTCCAGCAGCTCGCGCATCGAGACGGCGATGCTCGTCGATGCCATTGAGAAAGCTCCTTCGATTAGTTGATGTGACGTACGCCGGTCGGGGTCGAGGCGCACCCTCGCTAGGGAGAGCACACGCGCCACGGCTGGTCCGCCGGGGAGTAGGGATACGACCGGCTTAGGTTAGCGGCGAGTCGCCGACCCCGGTGTTGCGTGAGTGGAGCGCTAGCCGTACTACAGCGACTTACAGCTGGCTTCAGTCAGGGTGGTAGGCGAGCAGCTCAACGCGGCACTGCGATTCCCAGGGGATCTCGGGATCGATCCAGCACGCCTCGCAGAAGCTGCGGCCGTGATGGATGAGCCGGTGGCCGCACTTCTTGCAGTCGCCAGCGTCCGACAAAAGCCACGTTTCAGCCTGTCCGCTATCCAGGTACTCCTCCCGCCAGGCGACGAAAAGCGCCGCGGGGCTAGGTCGGGAGCGGTTGCGATCGAGCTTCTTGAGGGCACGCTGCTGAGTGAGGGACTCGGCCCAAAAGGTTGACCAAGACTGCTTGGCGCTCTCGAGCAACTCCAGTGCGTCGAGGAGTTGCTGCTCCGTCCAGCCCGAGCCGGCACCGACGACACGCCGAAGCTTTTGGCGCGTCGTGTGGAAGCCGAAGACGTTGAATTGTTCGAGGCACCCGTGCAGGCATGCGACCCTGCGGCCAAACGGCTGAGTGCCGTCCCTGACTCGTCTTGCCGACGCCGCGAAGCTCACCTCCACCTCCCGGAGAAACGGTGTCCGACACCGCCTAGCAGATGCGGCGCTCTGTCAAGGCCAGAGTGTGCCAACTTTGCGTCAACTTCTCCCGCGGCCTTTCAGGCAACTCTGTACCGCTCCTTCGCCTCCGCTGCCTCTGCGGCCAGGTCGACGATCGGTTCGGGGTAACCAAACGTTTCCCACTCGGGCAGCCACTTGCGGCAGTAGCTCGCGTCGGGGTCGAAGCGTTCGCGCTGGCGTTCCGGGTTGAAGATCCGAAACCACGGTTGCGCGTCGATTCCCGTACCCGCGACCCACTGCCAGTTGCCTTCGTTCTGCGCCGGGTCGTAGTCGAGGAGTTTCTCCGCGAACCAGGCTTCGCCGACGCGCCAGTTGATGTGGAGGTGCTTGACGAGGAAGCTCGCCGTGACCATGCGCGCGCGGTTGTGCATCCAGCCCGTCGCGGCGAGTTCGCGCATGCCGGCGTCGACGAGCCGGAAGCCCGTCATCCCGTGGCGCCAGCGTTCGAAGCGCTCGCCCGGCGGATCCCAGCGCGGCTCGAGGCGAGGCGCATCGAGGCCCGAGCTCTTGACGTGCTCGAACCAGTCGTGCCAGCAGAGCTCCTCGATCCACTTCTCCCGTCCTTTCGACGGTTGAGCAGCGAGCGCGGCGGCCGCACAGTCCTCGATCGTGATCTCGCCCGAGGCGATGAGCGGCGAAAGGCGCGACGTCCCGTCGCGGCCGGGGAAGTCGCGGTCGTCGGCGTAGCGCGCGAGGCGCGTCTCGACGAACTCGTCGATCGCGTCGTGGCGGTCGCCCTCGCGCGACGGCTCCCACGCGCGCCGGAACGACGCGAACGTCTTCACCGCGCGCGGTTAAGCGCGACGGCGAGATGCGGAGGCAGCGGCGACGAGACGTCGATCTCCTCGCCAGTGATCGGATGCGTGAAGGCGAGGCGCGTCGCGTGGAGGAACTGCCGCTCCAAGCCGAGCACGCCCGCCCGCCCATACGTCGGATCTCCGGCGACCGGCAGGTCGATCGCCTCGAGGTGGACGCGGATCTGGTGCGTCCGCCCCGTCTCCAGCCGCACACGGAGCAGCGCGTAGCCGTCGAGCAGTTCCTCGAGCTCGAAATGCGTCACCGCCGCCCGCGGAGTGTCGGTGTCGAGCGAATGCCGCACGCGGTCGCGGCGGTCGCGGCCGATCGGCGCCTCGATCGTCCCGCGCCGCGAGCGGGGCTTGCCGACGACGAGGGCGAGGTATTCGCGCACAAGCTCACGCTCCTTGACCAGCCGCTGGAGACCCTCGTACGCCTCCGGCGAGCGCGCGACGACCATCAGTCCGGACGTGTCGCGGTCGAGGCGGTGGACGATGCCCGCGCGCTCATCCTCCTCCCCGCCCTCGGCCCCAACGAGCGCGAGCGCATGCGCGAGGGTCCCGCCCGCGTGCCCGGGGCCTGGATGGACGACGACGCCGGCCGGCTTGTCGACGACGAGGAGATGGTCGTCCTCGAAAGCGATCGTCAGGTCGATCGGCGCAACCTCGGGCCCCGCCGCCACCTCCGCGAGCTCGAACTCGACCGTCTCGCCGCCCGCGAGCTTGTGGCTCTTCCCGCGCACGTCACCGTCGACGCGCACCGTCCCCGCCTCGAGCAGCCGCTCTGCGGCGCCGCGCGAACCGACCTCGGGCAACCCCGCGAGCCAGCGGTCGAGGCGCATGCCCGCCGCGTCAGGCGGGACGTGGGCGGCGCTCACCCGCGGTCGGCGAGGATCAGCGCGGCGAGGATGATCCCGACCCCGATGACGATGAAACTGTCGGCGAGGTTGAACGCCGGCCAGTGCGAGAAGTCGAGGAAGTCGGTGACATGGCCGAGCCGGACGCGGTCGGCGAGATTGGACACGCTGCCGCCGATCACCAAACCGAGCGCGATCGGCAGAACCGGATGGCGCGCGCCCGAGCGCGCGAAGTACACGAGCATCCACGCCACCGCGCCCCCGGTGAGGACGATGACCGCCGCGGTTGCACTCGGGAAGAAGCCGAAAGCAATCCCGGAGTTCTGGACGTGTCGGATCCAAAACGGCCCGAGGATGTGGACTCCGCCGCCAAGCCCGAGGTTCGAGGAGACGATCCACTTCGTCAGCTGGTCGGCCCCGACCGCGGCGAGCGCAAGCGCCGCAAGCGACAGCCACTGCCCGCGTGTCGCCGCGAACGACCGCGTCGCGCGCGAGAGCGTGAGTGCGTCCGTCGAGGAGCCGACGCGAACGTCGACCCTCTGAGCCGGTTCGCTCATCCGTCTGCGAGCCGCGCGCAGTCGATGCAAAGAGATGCCCACGGATGGGCCTCCAGCCGACCGACTGAGATCTCGTTGCCGCATTTCGTGCACGTTCCGAACGTGCCGGCCTCGACACGCGCCAGCGCCGCGTCGATGTCGCCGAGCACCGTCTGGGAGTGCTCGCCGAGCGTGTAGTCGATCTCGCGGCCGAGCGTGATGGACGCGGTGTCGCCGAGGTCGTTGGTGTCGACGCCGCCGTTGACCTCTTCCGCCTCGTCCTCCATGGAGCCGGGATGACCTTCGCGGAGGCCGGCGATCGCGTGCTCGACGCGGCCGCGCTCTTCGAGGAGAAGCTCGCGGAAGTGCGCAGTGTCGATCGTGCTCAACGCCTCTCGTCCTTTCTCTCGCGTCCGCTTGCAGCGGCAGAGCTCAACCGCCGCTCGATCAGCCCGGGGCCGATCCCCGTCAGTTCGACGGTCTTCTCCCTTGTGGCATGGCCCGAAACGAGAGTCAGTGCCGTGCGAGGCAGCGTGAGCGCCTCGGCGAGGAGGCGAAGAACCGCCTCGTTCGCGCGGCCGCGCTCGGGCGCCTCGGCGACGCGCACCTTCCATGCGTCGCCCTGCCGTCCCACGACGGCCGCGCGTCGCGCACCGGGGCTGACGCGCAGGCGTAACCGAGTCGTCTCAGCGCCCATGGCGCCCAGTCTATGCCGCGTCTGCGTCCGGGACGACGAGCCAGCCCCGCTCGTCGGTTCCAGCCTCCTGTTTCGGGATGTCGTCGAGGACGGCAGCCGCCTCGGTGAGTTGCGCGCGCAGGCGGCGCGTCTCCGTCACGAGCCGCTCATTGTCGACGAGAGCACGACGCTGGATCTCGCGCGCGTCGGCGTGCGCCTCGCTGAGGATGAGCTCCACCTCGCGGCGTGCCGTCTCCTTCAACTGCTCGGCCGACTGCTCCGCCGTGACGAGCGTGGCCCGGAGGATGCTCTCGAGCTCGCGGAAACGCCCGAGGTCGCCCTGGAGCTGCTCGACCTTGTCGGCGAGGTCCGCCCGCTCGCGCCAGACGTCCTCGAAGCTCGCGACGATCTCGTCGAACATCCGCTCCGTTGGGTCGCGGCGATAGCCGCCAAGCAGCGTCTTCGGGGGACGCATATGTCTGATCTCTACCGGTGTGAGTGCCATGAGCTCTCCTCCTAGTGGAAGTGGTCGAGGATCATGTGGACGAGCCAGTCGACGACGGTGAGCATGAGAAACGCGACGATCGGCGATAGGTCGAGCGGCCCAGCCATCGGCAACACGCGCCGGAACAGCCGCAAGTACGGCTCCGAGACGTCGTGGACGAAGTGCTGGATTCGGTCGAGCGTCAGCGAGTACGGCAGTCGAATCCAGCTCATGAGCACGTACGCGAGCAGGACGATGCCGTAGAGAGTGATGAAAACGTCGACGAAGGTCTCGACGCTCGAAACGACGTCTCCCAACGGCAGGATGAGGCTGGCCGCGACGCCCATAGAGGCCCGTTCGCGGCGAACGGGAGTTCTCCTGGCTCCTGGCTAAACGCTAGGCCTGGTTGAAGAAGCCGCGCTCGAGCATCCGGGCGCGATCCTCCGCGGAGAGCTCGACGTCGCGCGGCGTGAGGAGGAAGACCTTGTCGGCGATCCGCTGCATTCCGCCGTCGAGCGCGTACGTCAGGCCGCTCGCGAAGTCGATGAGCCGCTTCGAGAGCTCCGCGTCGGCGGACTGGAGGTTGAGGATCACCGGGACGCCGTTCTTGTAGCGGTCGGCGACCTGCTGGGCGTCGTTGAAGCTGCGCGGAAGGACGAGGTGGACCTGCGACGTTCCCGTCCCGCGCACCGCCTCGAGGTTGGTGCGGCCGGGGCGCCGCTGCTCACTCAGGCGCGGGCGGAGGACGCTCGTGCGCTGCAGATCGGGCGACGGCTCGGGGTCGGTCCAGTCGTCGTCGTAGTCACGCCGCGAGCGCCGCGCCGGGAGATGGCGGACGTTGCGCCGTTCGTACGGATCCGGCTCCGCCTCGTCCTCGTAGTACGCGTCCTCGTCCCAGTCCTCGTCATCGGCGATTCCGAAGTAGACGAGGGCGCGCTCCCAGACGTTTGCAAGGCTCATCGGGGCAGGATGTTACTCCCGCCACAGGACCGCACCCAGGCGCACGAAGGTCGCTCCCTCCTCGGCGGCGATGCGGAAGTCCTGGCTCGTGCCCATCGACAACTCCGGCAAGCCGTGCAGCTCGGCGAGCTCGCGCAGGCGTCGGAAGTACGGACGCGAGGCCTCCGGGTCGGCGGTGGCCGGAGGCATCGTCATCAGGCCGCGAACGTCCGGGTACAGCTCGAGCAGCGCCGGCAGCTCCTCCGGTGTGACGCCCGACTTCGTCGCCTCGCCCGAGAGGTTGACCTCGACGAGAGCGGGGATCGTGAGCTTCCGAGCGGCCGATTCGGACGAAAGCGAATGACACAGCTCGCATATCTCGCTGACGACGGGTGCCTTACGGCTCTGGAGATGGCCGATGAAATGCCAGCGGAAGGCGTCGCCGTACGCGGCGTGCTTTGCCTCGAGATCCTGCGCACGGTTCTCCCCCACGACCTCGATGCCGGCTTCCGCCAGCGCGGCCATGTCCTCGACGGACACGTACTTCGTCGCCGCGACGACCGTGATGCCCGTCCCGAGCTCGGCGCGGATCTGCTCGTAGCGCTCGGCGATCTCAGAGGGCGACGTACGCGATCACTCCCTGCCGGCCGGTGTCCCCGTTGTCGCGGCGATGGGAGAAGAACGCGTCGGGCTCGCACGAGGTGCAGCGGTCGAAGCGATGGACGTGCGCGACACCGGCCGAGCGCAGCGCCCGCTCTGCGCTGGTCCACAGGTCGAGGTTCTTGCCCTGCATGACGTCGTCGCCGAACCGCTCGCGGTACGGCGCGGCGACCTCCTCCCCCACTTCGTAACAGCACGGCCCGATCGCCGGGCCGATCGCCGCCGCGATCGTGCCGCCGCGGATCGCCGCGACACCCGAAGCGACGATCCCGCCGAGCAGGCCCTTCCAGCCGGCGTGCAGCACCGCGATCGCAGCCGTGCCATGCCGTCGCACGAGGACGATCGGCAGGCAGTCGGCGGACATCACGAGGAGAGGAACGCCCGGCTCGTCGGTCCACAGCCCGTCCGCGCGCTCGCCGCGCTGCCCCGGCGTGGCGCGAACGACGCGGGTGCCGTGGACTTGGTGGTTGTGCGCGAGTCTTCCGATGTCCGCGCCGAGGCGGGCGCAGGCGATGCGGCGGTTCTCGGCTGCGCGCTGCGGGTCGTCGCGGGTGAGGACGCCGAGGTTGAGCGACGCGTACGGCCCGTCGCTCACGCCGCCCTGCCGCGTCGTGAACCCGACGACATAGCCGCCGATCTGCCAGCGGATCACCGGAGCTCCTTCGCCCGCGTCAGCAGCTCGTCGCGCGTGTTCCGCTGCGGGTCGTCGATGACCGCGTCGAGAAGCGCGCGGAGCGCACCACCGAGTGCCGGTCCAGGCGTGTAGCCCTGCTCGATGAGGTCGTCCCCGGTCACGGCAAGATCGGCGATGCGATGCGGATTCGCCCGCTCGCGCTCGAGACCTTCCGCGATCTCCTCGAGCACCGACGTGTCGCGGTTCTTCGCACGGAGGTCGGCGAAGCGGAGCGCCGTGATCTCGGCCGCCAGCTCGTCGCCGTGCTCCGCGAGATAGCGCCGCAGCTCACGGGGCTCCCGCGGCGCCGTCTCGGCGTGGAACGGATGCGCACGGACGATGGCGGCGACGCGGCTCACGAGACGTGTCGGATAGCGAAGCCGTTCGAGTGTCCGCTCGGCGATCTGGGCGCCGACCCGCGCGTGGCCGAGCGGGTGCTTGTCGATGGGCTTGCCGACGTCATGGAAGAGAGCAGCGAGGCGCACCGCGAGCGTGTCCCCGGCGTTCGCGCTTGCCTGGACGACCGCGAAGATGTGATCGCTCATCCACGTCGGCGCTGCCGCGAACTCGGGGATGAGCTCGGCGAGCACGCCTACATCGCGCGCGATGGTGAGCGCCCGGGCCGGCTCGGCGCCCATGAGGAGCTTCGAGAGCTCCCCCATCCCGTCGGCAGCGAGGCCGCCCCCGATGCGCTCGCCGGAGACGAGCTTCACGCTCGCGGCGTCCTCGCGCATCTGGTCGAGCAGCGTCTCGTCGGGCTCGAACCCCAGCTGCGAGACGAAGCGCAGCGCGCGGATGAGCCGCAGCGGATCCTCGCGGAAGCTCTGCGGCGAGACCGTCTTCAGCAGTCGGGCCTCGAGATCAGCCCTCCCGCCGAGCGGATCGAGCAGCTCGCCGTCGGCGACGCGGCGAGCCATTGCGTTGACGGTGAAGTCGCGTCGCCGCATGTCGTCCTCGAGCGAGAGGGACGGATCGGCGACGATCTCGAAGTCGTGGCGACCAGGCCCGGTCGAGACCTCCTTACGCGGCGGCGCGAACTCGATCCCGGCGCGCGTCAGCTCGCGGATCCGCGCATCGCGCGGAATGAGCCGCACCCCGACGAGCCGCCCGGCGACGACAAGATCCTCAACGCGCCCATGCGGCGCGAGCGCGTCTCGGAGCTGCTCCGTGTCGACGCCGAGCACGAGGAAGTCCGCGTCCTTCGAATCCAAGCCGAGCAACTCGTCGCGAACCGCGCCTCCGACGAGGTACGCATCGAGCCCGAGCGACCGCACATATTCCTGGATCTCCTCGAGCATCGCGCCATTGTGGCGGGCGCACGCGCGAACCGAAACCGACCTGCGGGAAACTAGATGACGTGGGCTACTCGTTCGACCAGGTCTTCAGGGCCGAATACGTGCCCTTGCGCGCGTATCTCTATAAGCGGGTCGGCAATCCGCTCGCTGACGATCTCGCGGCTGAGACCTTCGCCATCGCCTATCGACGTTGGGATGATCTGGATCCGCTACGGCCGGTTCGGCCGTGGTTGTACGGAATCAGCGCCAACCTCCTCAGCCATCACTGGCGGAAAGAGCGCCGACGGCTTCACGCACTCGCTCGGTCGGGCGCGGACCCGACTGACCCCGAGGACGAGGCCGTCCTCGAGCGGGCCGACGCACACGCGCAAAGACGCGCTCTGGCAGCGGCGCTGGCCGGCCTCCGGCACGACGACCGCGAGGTTCTCCTGCTGCACGCGTGGGGTTACTTGGGCGACGCGGAGATCGCTGAGGCCCTCACCATTCCGGTCGGCACGGTCAAGTCGCGGCTGCACCGCGCGCGAGAGCAAATGGAGAACCTCCTCGCCGCCAACGGGCAAGTAGAGGCCATGGAAGACCTAATCCCGACAGCGGAGCCGTAACGACATGTCGATCGATGCGATACAGCTTCTTCGAAATCACTGGATCGAAGCACCGCCAGCCGACGAAGCGACTGTCAACCAGGCGTACGCCTACGCTATTCGCCCGAGATACAGCGGTCGGCTCGCCCCAAACCTGACCGTTACGCGCCGTAGGCCTGTACTCGCCGTCCTGGTGAGTGTCGCCCTGCTAGGGGCTGGGTTCGGTGTCACCGCCCTTCTTCGAACCTCGCAGCGTCAGGTCTCGCAGGTCCCGACGAAATCGACTCAAAGCCAGCCAGGCGCCGCCGGTCCGTCCTTCCTTGAGGTCGGGCCTGATCCTTTTGGGCCAGCCAGCGAGGCCGTGACACTCGATCAACTGGAGGCTGCGATGTCCCACCCGATTGCCATCCCGGACTCGCCGCTCGCTAACCGCGGCAACGTCGGAGACGTCTGGCTCAACACCGAGACCGGAGCGGCGGTCGCGTACTGGCCGTCTTCTGGAATCGAGATCGTTTGGGGCGGCATTGGGGTCGACTATTCCGGCGTTCCGGCCGAGAACATCCGGACGATCAATGGTGTCAGGGCGATCCTGCAACCGGCCAGTGAGTTCGGCGCGGACTTTCCGACCTCGTTCCTCCTCTTTCCGGAGCCGGACGGACATGGGGTGTCGCTCGCCACTAACGGCTCGATCGATGATCTCATTGCGGTTGCAGAAACCCTGCCGGTCTACTCGAGTCCGTAGCCGAGGTCTAGAGAAGCGCGATCGCCTCGATCTCGACGAGAGCACCGGACGGGAGCTTCGCGACCTCGACCGTGGAGCGAGCCGGCGGCCTGTCGCCGACGTGCTGCGCGTACACGCCGTTCATCGCCTGAAAGTCGTCGAGGTTCTGGAGGAAGACGGTCGTCTTGACGAGGCGGTCGAGCCCCGTCCCCGCCTCGGCGAGGATCGCGGCGAGGTTCGCGAAGATCCGCTCGGTCTGCTCCTCGATCCCGCCCGAGATCGCGGTGTCGCCCGGGTTCAGGCCGAGCTGGCCGGAGACAAAGACGAAACCGTTCGCTGCGATCGCCTGCGAGTACGGCGCTCCCTGGAACGGCGCCGGGGCGCTCTCGGTGCGGACGACGGTCTTCTCGCTCATTCAGTTCCTCCGATGGGTTCGCATGCTTGGCAGAGTGCGGCGCCGAGCGCCTTGAAGATCGCCTCGAGCACGTGCGCGCTGTCGGTGCCGTCGAGGAGCCGGACGTGCAGGACGATCCCGGCGTGCTCGGTCAGTGTCTCGAGGAACCGCCGCACGACATCGGTGTCGAGACCGGCAACTTGTGCATCCGTCAGGTCGACGTTCGTGACGAAGAGCGGGTCGTCGCTCCGCTCGAGCACGACGTGGGCGAGCGCCTCTGCCGACGCGAGCGACTCGGAGCCGTACCCGCGCGCCCGATCGTCACGCAGCGGGCGCATCAGCGCAGCGCCGAGGGCGGCGCCGGCCGCGTCCACCTCCGCCTCCGCGTCGCCCGGCTCGATGTCGAGGACGAGGTTGAACCGCGCCATCTCGGCGAGCCGCTCGAGGAGGCTGTTGAGCACCGGCAAGCCGGTCTCGACGTGCGCGATTCCGCGGCCGTGGACGTCCAACCTGACGCCCGCCGCGGCGCGCTCCGTCACGCGTCGACCCGCTCGATCTGCGCGCCGACCGCGCGGAGCCGCTCGTCGATCCGCTCGTATCCGCGGTCGATCTCGGCGACGTTGCCGATCACTGACTGGCCGTTCGCGCAGAGCGCCGCGATGAGCATCGCCATGCCGGCGCGGATGTCGGGGCTCGTCAGTCGCTGGCCGAAGAGCCGCGTCGGGCCGCTCACGACGACCCGATGCGGGTCGCACACGATGATCCGCGCGCCCATCGACACGAGCTTGTCGACGAAGAACAGCCGGTTCTCGAACATCTTCTCGAAGATGAGGATCGTCCCCCACGCCTGCGTCGCGACCGCGACGGCGATCGAGGTGAGGTCGGCCGGGAAGGCGGGCCACGGGCCGTCCTCGATCTTCGGCACCTGGTCGCCGAGATCGTTCTGGATGACGAGCTCCTGATTCGGCGGCACGCGGAGCGAGTCTTTGCCGAGCTCGACGTTGATCCCGAGCCGCTCGAACGCCGTGAGGATCGAGACCATGTCCTTCGTCCGCACGCCGCTGATCGTGAGGTCGCTGTTCGTGACGGCGGCGAGGCCGATGAAGCTTCCGACCTCGATGTGCTCGGGCCCGATCGCCCACTCCCCGCCGCGCAGCTTCTCGACGCCGTGGATGCGGAGGACGTTCGACTCGATTCCGTCGATCTCGGCGCCGAGGGAGACGAGGAAGCGGCAGAGATCCTGGACGTGGGGCTCGCAGGCCGCGTTACCGATGACCGTCTCGCCGGGCGCAAGCACGGCGGCCATGATCGTGTTCTCGGTCGCCATGACGCTCGCCTCGTCGAGGAAGATGTGCGCGCCGACGAGGCCCTCCGTCTTCATCTCGTAGCGGCTGTCGATTTCGATGTGCGCGCCGAGCCGTTCGAGGGCGTGGATGTGCGGATCGAGGCGGCGGCGGCCGATCACGTCGCCGCCCGGCGGAGGCACGCTCGCCCGGCCGAGCCGCGCGAGGAGCGGGCCGGCGAGGAGGAACGAGGCGCGGATACGCGCGGCTAGCGCCGTGTCGACCTC
>JAWVDC010000069.1:0-3558 GCA_033857715.1 Gaiellaceae bacterium
CCGAAGGAAGCGAGGAGACCGACGAAGTAGCCGATCGTGAGCGAGATCTCGACGCTGCCGGTGTCGTCTTCGGGACGGCCGAGGATGATCCCGTTGCAGAGGATCAGCACGAAGGTCACGATCCCGACGATCATCGTCACCTCACCCGGCTTCCAGGTGAGCTTGTGGCCGCGCGCGATGATCCAGGAGAGGACGAAGGGGGCGATGGCCGCGGCCAGGAGGAGCCAGCGCAGGATCGGGAACACATCCCATGCCGAGACGCTCGCACCGTCGCTTGCACCGTGCAGATGGGAGTGCAGGTTCGTGTCGCTCGTGCCGAACCACGGCAGGAAGATCGCGATGACGAGGATCACGCCCGCGACCATCCCCCCGAACTCCCCGGGCGTCAGCCGGCCCCAATCCAGGTATCCCCCTTGGCCCTCCGCCCTCGAAGCTTCCACGGGCGCAACGCTACCACCGCGACCCACCGCCGGGGCGGGCACGATTTCGCGGACGGTGTAACGCCACGCGAGTACCCTGAGACAAGCACCCCGTCCTCGTGCTCCCTCATAAGACCCAGACACTGCCCCGTGGAGGGGCCGACCCGCTGGCCGAGCGCTTTCGTCGCGAACTCGCTGACGCGCGGGAACGGACGCTGAGGCTGGTCGAGCCCGTCTCCGAGGAGAACCTCGACCGCGTCCACTCGCCGCTCATGAGCCCGCTCGTCTGGGATCTGGGTCACATCGCGGCGTTCGAGGACCTCTGGCTCTGCCAGCGCGGCGCCGGCCTCGAGCCGCTGCGACCGGAGCTGATGGCCGTCTACGACGCCTCCGAGACCCCGCGCGCGCAGCGCGGGGACATTCCCTACCTGCGCCGCGACGACGCGGTCGAGTACATGGCCGCGGTGCGCGAGCGCGTGCTCGACGTGCTCGAGCGTGCCGACCTCTCGCCGAGCTCGGACCCCCTCAACGCCGACGGGGTGGTGTGGGAGATGCTGATCCAGCACGAGCATCAGCACAACGAGACCATGCTGCAGACGCTTGCTCTGGCCGAGCCGGGCGTCTACTCGCCGCCAGGTCTCGGGTCTCAGGTCTCAGGTCTCAGGGATGAGGGGTCGGCGTGGCTGGAGGTCCCGGCTGGGGCGTTTGCGATGGGCCAGGATGGGACCGGATTCGCCTACGACAATGAGCGGCCCCGGCATGGTGTGGATGTTGCTGAGTTCCGGATCATGGCCGCGCCTGTCTCGAACGGCGAGTACGCGCGGTTCGTCGACGAGACCGGTGCCGAGCGGCCGCTGTACTGGACCGCCGACGGGCGCGAGCGCCGCTTCGACCAGCTCAGCCCGATCGACCCGGCGCTGCCCGTGATGCACATCTCGTGGTTCGAGGCCGACGCATACGCGCGCTGGGCCGGGCTGGCGCTTCCCACCGAGGCCGAGTGGGAGAAGGCGGCCGCGCTCGCCGAGCCGCTGCGCGGGAACCTCGACCAGCTCGACTTCGCCCCCGGCGCCGGCGGCGCGTTCGTCGGCGACTGCTGGGAGTGGACCGCGACCACCTTCGCCGGCTACCCCGGATTCAGCGCGTTCCCTTACCCCGAGTATTCGGAGGTCTTCTTCGGTTCGTCGTACAAGGTGCTCCGCGGCGCGTCCTGGGCCACCCGCCCGAGCGTCGCGCGCATCACGTTTCGCAACTGGGATCACCCCGAGCGCCGGCAGATCTTCGCGGGCTTCCGCTGCGTGGAGAGGGAGCGATGATCAGGGAGACGCTCACCGATCCCGACATCCGGATCGACACGCACGTGACGACGAACGGCTCCGACATGCTCGTCGCGGACGTGCGCGCGGGCTTCGCGCGCGAGCTCAAGGAGCTCCCACCGAAGTACTTCTACGACGAGCAGGGCTCGCTGCTCTTCGACCGCATCACGTCGCTGCCCGAGTACTACCCGACCCGCTGCGAGCGGGAGATCCTCAACCGGCGCGCGCCGGAGATCGTCGCCGGCGCGCAGGAGCTCGTCGAGCTCGGCTCCGGGACGGCGTCGAAGACGCGCGCGCTGCTCTACGCGATGGCCGCCGCAGGGACGCTGCGCCGCTACGTCCCGTTCGACGTCGACCCGTCCGTGGTCGCCCGCTGCGCCGAGGAGCTGGTCGAGCTCTACCCGGGGCTCGTCGTGCACGGGGTGGTCGGCGACTTCGAGCGCCACCTGCCGCAGATCCCCACCGGCGAGGAGCGCCTCTTCGCCTTCCTCGGCGGCACGATCGGGAACCTCTACCCGGACGAGCGCGCCGCCTTCCTCGCCCGGCTCCGGGGCGTGATGCAGAGCGGTGACCGCCTGCTGATCGGCACCGACCTGGTCAAGGACCGCGCGGTGCTCGAGGCCGCCTACAACGACAGCGCCGGCGTCACGGCCGAGTTCAACCGCAACGTGCTGCGCGTCATCAACTCGCAGCTCGGCGCCGACTTCGACCCCGAGGCCTTCGAGCATGTCGCGTTCTTCGACGAGGCCAACTCGTGGATCGAGATGCGACTGCGCGCGAACGGCGCCCAGACGGTGCGGATCGACGGCGCGGACCTCGAGGTCCGCTTCGCGGACGGCGAGGAGATGCGGACCGAGATCAGCTCGAAGTTCACGCGCGACGCGGTCGCGCGTGAGCTGGACGCCGCGGGCCTGCGCCTCGACGGCTTCCACACCGACGACGGCGGGCTGTTCGGCCTGGCGTCGGCATCCGTCGCTTAGCTCTCCTCGCGTAGGTTTCCGCGCATGGATCTGAACGGAGCTGGAGCTTTCATCGCGGGCGGGGCCTCCGGGCTCGGCGAGGCCACGGCACGTGCGCTGGCAGAGCAGGGCGCGCGGGTCGCGATCTGCGACGTCAACGACGAGAAGGCTGACGCGCTCGTGGCCGAGCTCGGCGGCGACACGATCGCGGTGCACGCCGACGTGACGTCCGAGGAGGAGGTCGGGGCCGCCGTGGCCGAGACGGTCGAGGCGTTCGGGTCGATCCGCTTCGGCGTCGGCTGCGCCGGCATCGGGTGGGCGCAGCGCACCGTCGGGAAGGACGGCCCCCACCCGCTCGTCCCGTTCGAGACGGTCGTCCGCGTGAACCTCATCGGGATGTTCAACTTCCTCCGGTTCAGCGCGGACGCGATGAGCAAGAACGAGCCGGACGAGAACGGCGAGCGCGGCGCCTGCGTGATGACGGCGTCGATCGCGGCCTTCGACGGCCAGATCGGTCAGATCTCCTACTCGGCGTCGAAGGGCGGCATCGTCGGGATGACCCTGCCGGCCGCGCGTGACCTCGCCGGCCGGGGCATCCGCGTCTGCACGATCGCCCCCGGCCTCTTCGATACGCCGCTGCTCGCCGCGCTCCCCGAGGAGGCCCGCGAGGCCCTGGGCGCGACGATCCCGTTTCCGTCGCGGCTGGGCAAGCCGTCGGAGTACGCGCAGCTGGCGCTGCAGGTCGCCGAGAACCCGATGCTCAACGGGGAGACGATCCGCCTCGACGGCGCGATCCGGATGGCGCCGAAGTAGACCGACCCTCGCCGGAAGGTACGAACGGCCGGTTCGTCACGCTCATGGCGGATG